>JAGLZA010000233.1 GCA_023131835.1 Caldifarciminota bacterium | reverse complement strand
ATTCATGAATTGCCACTACTCCATTTTGATCAGTGTGAATCTGTGTCAAAAAAAAGATGGGAGGAGGGGCAACAAAGAATCTTTCTTAAACCGTGAAGAAACCGTGGCAAAAATTGGGAGGAGGTGGTGTTCAAAAACCCCTTTACATTTAAGATTTTTTATCTATTGTAGGGTTGATGATTGATAGGAAATTATGAGTAGATGTCTGAATGGATAGAAAAATGTGCAAACTAATGGGAATTTTTTTGTATCAAAAAAAGATACAGGAGGTAAAATGCTAAAAAGCCATGTAGTAATTCTTTTTTTATTGTTTCCTTTTATTTTACTTGCCGAAGATAGGAACAATCTCCCTGAGAAGTATGTATCAGAAGTGATAATAGAGGCAGATTGGGGTGATGGGGAGGGGGAGTTTGGGATGGATGTTTTAAGCAGTCCCCCGATGGGTCCCGGGCAGTTTATCATTGATAGGGGGGGAGATCTATATATAAATGATTTTGCAAATAAGAGATTATACAGGTATGATAAGAAAGGAAAATTAATAGCCACAATCGCTAAGGGTGAGTTAATTACTGGTTTCACAATAAGGAAAGGTACAATCTTTGCCTTAACTTTTCCTTTCGAAAAGGTTATATTAATAGACATATATACAGGGACTATTCTTAAGAGATTTGAAATAAACCTGGAAAATAAAAGTTCAACTGTCCGCATTACTAATAATATTGAGAATGTAAAAGGTGAAATTGTAGTTGCGTCGTGGGATCAGGTTAATGCAAGGAAAGAAAAGTATATACTCGGGAAAGGAAAACATATGAGTAATCTTTTCCCGACAAGAGGAGATTTAATAAAAGGGAATTTCAGGAAATTCAATGATATGAATGGTGAATTTACAGTAAATATTGAAGGAATTGAGTATAGATTTAAATTGTCATCTGAGAGAATACCTGGTAGAAACAAACTTGTAAATGCATCATTGATTGGTAGAGATGAGAAGGGGAATTTCTATCTTTCGGTTTGGGTTCAAAATCCTATTGAAACAAATAAAGTGCCTGTTTCCAAACATGTTCTTAAATTCTCTCCTGAAAGCACATTGCTATCAATTATAAAAATACCCTTAACCGAAAGGGTGGGAGAGCATATTGGTGAGAATCCCCAGATTTCACCGGAAGGCGATATTTATTATCTTTATCCAACTGGCGAGTTTATAGAAAAGGATCGGAAATCGGATTTTATTCCTGGTAGCATTAAGGTTATAAAATGGGAATTACATAAATAGTGAGGATGAAATGAAGAGAATAACACTTTTTTCTATTTTTGTTGCTTTTTCATTGATTGCCAATGTAATTACAAGGAATGATATGATAAATACTGCATCTCAATATATTCCACCTATACCCGGTTGGACCCCTGTTGTGGACTCTACCACAGCAGTTACTCCCACCTGGCATAGTTTTTATAAAACAGCGGAGAATGGTGGCACTCCTCCTTATGATAGACTCTCATATTGCTGGAGTGGATTTGATACACCTTGGGATTTTAAAGCAAGGGTGGAAGATGAGAATTCTCCGGTTCCTGCAGGTGGGTATAATACCAAAGACTATGGCTCAGTAGCTAAATTGCATATAGCAGGTATTGATTGCGCCGGGTTTGTTCTGAGGTGTTGGGGCTTTAGCACTTATATTACTTACGAACAATTATTAAACAATTCTTTAAAAATCGAAGAATCAAGGTTAAAAAAAGGGGATTTGATGCGATGGCCAGGCTGGCATATTGTTCTTTATTATAGTGGAACTCACCCGAATTGCATTGTTTACGAATCGCAGGCCAGTTCAGGTACCGGTGTTCCTTATCCAGGTGTTTCTTTGAGTCCCGAAAGAAACTTTGATAACTACTACGCATGCTCCATTTTCCCACAGTTTTCCGATGCACAACCTCCGCCTGGTAGTTATAACCCTGAACAAGAAATAGATTTATCCCTTACAATATGGGCAAAGGGCGAGGTTTCTTCTGACCACATCTATTTGGTAATAGATGGTGAGAGTGTTACAGGATTCACCCTTGACCCGGTTACAGATACTACATGGATCTTGTCCTATCATAAGGATTTTGAGGATAGTGGGGCACATATTGTAGAGGTTACTGCTGACAATTATGCTTTCGGATCAGGACATTACTACAGGGACGAATATCATTGGGGTTTTTACACAGGTGTAACACCTCCTGTTGTCATCAGCACTACTCCAGGGAGAGGAGCTTCTAAAGTTCTCTTAGATATTGACCCAATAATAGTTCTCTTCTCAAAACCAATGGACCATTCATCGATCTCTTCTATATCCGGTTATACAATTACCTGGAGTGGTGAAGATAAGATGTTTCTTCATCCTACAGAATATTTTGAGTATTGTGATGAGGTGACAATAACGATACCGGGAACAATGAAGGATACATCAGGTATAAAGCTGGATGGGGATGAGGATGGTGAGCCCGGAGGTGATTATATCTTTACCTTTTCTACGGAGATACCAGCGGTGGATGTAGAAGCCTGGCCAGAGGTAGGACATATTGAAATGGGTGAGACAGAGGATCACCATGTACTCAGCAAAGGTGATGAGTTAAAAAAGGATGTTGATTGTCTTCTTGAGTTTGAGATTAGTAATCCTGGTGGATGGAGTATATCCGGCGCCGATAATACAAATTTCAATCTTTCTCCTGGTGACAATTACCAAAAGGATTATACAGTGACAAATGTTGGGGCCACAGAAGCACTGGATGTGCAGTATAAGGTGGGTGTAGAGTGTGCTTTATTTGAAGAAGAAGGATATTACTGGTCAGCAGAGGGACATATGGCTGACCATCCGGACGATAATCAGGTGCAGCAGGCGGCAAGTTACGAGACACCCTGGCTTTATAGAACAGGAAGGGATTCTACAGGGGGACTACCACCGATTGGGATATTATTATCAGGATGGAGTGATGGGTTTGGACATATACTCGGGGGATATAATATCCCTACCACGCCTGTAAAACCGAACCTTAAGATATTAAATCATCCTGATATTACACTCTCAGATTCCGTCAAACTCCTTGTAATCGGTTCTGCTGCTCTTAACGGTATCAACTCAGGAATTTTAAAGGACAGGTTAACAGAATATGTTCAGGATGGTGGAGTTCTTCTTGTCTTTACACAGAAATTTGGCTCTGACCTTTCTGCACTTCCGGGGGATGTCGGAGGTTATGGTTGGGAGGAAGATCAGAGTTGCATTTACAGTGCTGCGTATCTGGACCAGTGGCACCCGGCCTTTTCCGGCCAAAATAGAGTACAAATAAACTGTGGAATGGATGGATACATTAATCAGTTTCCCTCCAACTCTACAATCCTTTTGAGAAGGACTGCAAGTGGTATGCCTGGTCTTCTGTATTATCCTTTTGGTAATGGCTATGTTATAGTTTCAGGTATGTATTCCGATTGGGCCTACGGGCATAATCAACTTTCCGAGGGTGAGAAACTTCTTTTGCGTGATTTAACCACCTGGGCATTGGAACCGGATGTAAATATCCCTGAATTTTATTCAGGTGAACTAATCTCTCCATCTGTGATACTCGAATACATGGCTTCTGAGACCTTACCTGCTTACAATGCCCTTCTTAAGGTATACACTCCGGATAGAGACCTCTATCATATAGATACGTTTGAACTGGATACACTACTCTATCCTGGGGAGATTAAAGAAATATCAATGACTGGAATAACAGCGTCATCTGATTTTGGTATCTGGCCTGTTCATTATATTCTTCTGGATAGTTGCGAAAATCAACTGCAGGACGAAAGGATGGGTGGAAGATTCGCTGTTAAGAATGATATTAGCGTAGGTAATTATAATCTCGGTAATTTCCTGATATGGGCAAATTCAAATAAAGAACATACCCAGGCAGGCACTCCGGTTCAATATTATATCTATGCAAGGAATAATACCGATACAGAATTTGATGGAAAGATAATGATTGGTGTTCATGAGGATGGAGGCTCCTGGTGGAGGGTAATCGATTCAATCACTGAAGTAACAATCCCTCCGGATACATTCATTATGTTTGAATATGAGACACCTCTTTTCCTTTCAACCTCGATGTACTTTGGGCTTTATGAAAATGATACTTCTTATTATCCCGTTGCTTTCAGTAATGCGATAGCAAGATGTGAAAAAGGGGTATGGGTTGAAGAATCGGGTATTAATGTAGATGTATCTCTTGATAAATTTAGGTATCTATATAATAGGGATACAGTAAATTATGACTGTAGTATTCGATATCTGTATATGGACAACGATACGGTTGTAGTCAACCTATATACAGAACTTAATACAGTAAGGTATGATATTTCGTCGGATACATTTGATTGTTCATCAAGTGGCTCTTTTAGCATTACAGGTAAATTCTTTCCCTTTGACTACGATTTGTGTAATGGCAATCAATTTTTTGGTTGTGAACTTTATGCAGGAGACCAATTGCTTTTTTGTAAAAAAAGAAATTTCAATATTCTCTATGCTGTTTTACCCTGCAGTGTTGATATTCCTGACTCTATACAATATGGAGTAGATAATTTCTTTACTGTTTATCTAATGAAATCAGTTGGGATGAATTTTAGGCCAGAAGGGATGTTGGTTGTTTCTTCCGGTGAATATCGTGATAGTGTAATGTTGCCATTTTCCGAAGAGCCGGAAACAACGCTTGTCTTTAATTTTGGTGGCGATTTGGAAAATATGGATTCAAAGATATATGTGACTTATCTATATGGTGAACAGGTGATGCAAACTACTTCCGCGCCTCTGTTCGTTTTTCCCTGCGTTTCTTTACTAAAACCTGAGTATCCCTGGGTAAATAGCGGATTTTTACCCGGAGATACTGCACAATTTAGAATAAATGTCAGAGGTACTGGAAAGGTATATGGTGCACCGCTTATTGTCTCCTTATGGAGTAATGAACTTGCACAGGATACACTGAGTGATACGGTATTTGTTTTTCCTGATTCTTGTGAGGATGTTGTCCTTAGAACCTATGCGGACACATTGATTTCCTCTGGTGTTTGGATTGGATATTCCTATAGATTAAGATATCCTGGTAAGGAATTTTTAAAGGATATGAGTCAGGGTTATCATATTGCTCAAACGGAGGCAATTCTCAACTGGCCTTTTAATGATACATTCGCTATTAATGATACCATACCCATAAGATATACAAACAGAATAAAGGGTACATCACAGGTTAAGATAGATTCTGTTGTCCTTTCTGGTAATGAAGTATCGAAAAAGTTTGATGGTCCGGGGATAGTTGATGTTCCACCAGAGAGTTCGTATACATTTTTCATAGTTACTCCTCTATGGAAAGAAGGAAATTACAATCTGAAGGTGTTTGCAAGTATGATATACGGAATCGGAAGGTATTTCGGTATGTACCCAAAGGGTTGTCCCATATTTATTGATGGTATTGAAACTGATATAAGCGTTTCAACACTGCAATATTACTACGAACAGGGTGAAGATATTCCATTCTCTTCACATTTGACAAATGGGGATTATGGTTGGAATGGTGTGGAGTCGCTCAGTGTTTACAGGACAGAAGATGTAATGGGACAGTTTTCGATATGGGACCTCGGAAGCTCCTCTGTTGATTCGTTCGGTGTTATTGCGGGCGATAGTGGTCTAATTCTGGATTCACTGTACTCCCTCAGGAGTATCTACAGTAAGGAATTTATAGATTTTACGAATAAGCAGGAAGTATTAGGACAAGGACAGCAGGGGTTTTCATTGTACTCGGCTGCCAAGGATGAATGGGATAATTTCTGGTTTGCATACAACGATTCAGGGTTGATTCAAAAAAGGAATAGTCCCTTTGGTGATGTAATTACTTGCTTTGATGTTCCTGATAGTGTCGGATTTATAAATGGTATACTTCCTTATATGGGGGTTTTGTATCTTACTGTTTCTGATAGCGGAAGGATATATAAGTTGAATTCAGTCTCCGGAGAATTGATGGGATATATTCAGCCTCCCTATCGAAGATTTTTCGGTCTTACGGGTGTTGCAGTGAAAGAAAATGGAAATATTCTTGCTGTTGAGAGCGGAACCTATACTTTATGGGAATTCTCCGGGGTTGGTGATTCCATTTCAGCATTCCCTTTACCCGAAAGTTTACTCTACGGCGATATGGATTATAGGGATGGTACTATATATATATCTGCTTTTACAAAGATTATAAAGATAGAGGGGACAACGATTGATTCCTTTGGAATGGCTGATTCATCCTGTTATAGTTCCCTGTCTGTTGATGATAATGGGAATCTTGCAGCTTATAATGGGTATAACATTGTGCTCTTTGCAGCAACAGGTGAAATTGAGGTTGAGAGTGGGTGTACGGGTTTCATAGATGACCTTATCTTTTATAGAGGTGATATCGTTTCCATGGAAGAAGAGATATTGGGTTATATAAAACTATACAAGAAATTCGGTAAAAATAGCGGATTAATAAGATTCTCTAATCCGGGAAATACGCCAGATATGTTCCGGTTTATTGATTTTGAACCTGTCGAAGATATAAATTCAGGGTCGATTACATACGAGGGTGGATATGGGGATTATGGCAATTTTATATCGGAAGGCTTGCTGCCACTTGAAGAGTTTTATGGTTATAACTCTCTTCCGCCTGTTTATATAACTCTAAATGGTGATTGGCAGGATTCACCTGTATTCAATGACCTCTTATTGAAACTGTTCGTTTTTAACGATATTGATTCGACTATTATTACTGACACCCTGGATTTAGACCTTTTACCCTATGAGAATGTGATTCTTTCAGATACAATAAGAGATACAATACCCCCTGGTGATTACTTAGTAGTGGGGAAGGCACACTCGGATTACCCACAGTTTATATCCTACGATTATGAATCCTTTACAGTTATTGGGGATAACATTACTCTGATTCTAAAGACCGATAGGGAAGAAGGTCCTCCCGGGGATACATTCCATATAAACCCTGTTGTGATAAATCCAACACTTGAGGAGAAGGATAGTCTCCATTTTCTTATCAGAGGGTATTGTGCCGAAAGTGAAACAACCTATATTGATACAATTTTTGACATTGAAGCAGATGGTATTGATTCCTTCCCGTTCTTCATTACACCTACTGAACCTCTGGAAGTCAGGGCAGAACTTTTCATACCTCCGGATGATACAATATACAGGGAATTTGTGCCTATTATCAATGGTGAAGTGCTGACGATAGCTCTTTATGCCTCGGAGATTGTCAATCTCCTGCCCTTTGGTGTGCGTTCCGAACTGAGGAATCTCTCGCCAACTTCTCTGAACCTTGATGTGAAGAGGATATTCCTCTCAGATACTCTTACTGATGCCATAACGCTTGCTTCTGGCGGTATATTCACTTTTTTGGATTCATTTGAGACAACAGTCTCAGATACAATAGAGGTTATTGCATCCTCTGAAGGTAATGTTTACTCAAGGGAGAGATTCGTTTACTTCGGTATCAATGGTGAGATACTGCTTGATACTGTTTATAATGTCGCATCTGATTCGATAATGTTGAATTCAATCATAAGTAATAATGGAGTATATCCGGAAGGTATGAAGTGCCTATTCTGTCTCTTTGATGATGGGCGAAAGAGGACAGGTATGGAAGGAATGGATAAACTCTTACCAGGGATTAAAACAACAAGGAGGATAGATTCTTTCGAATCATTTATTGAATCTGCAGCAAGGAATTCTGCTGATACCTCGATTATCTTGCTTTCTCTGATTCCTGATGAGGCAGAGACGGTTACTGTAAATTTCGACTCTAAAGAGCCCGGTGCTTATACCTTAAAGGCATATCTCTTCACCGATACAAGTGATATCTTCCTTGATTCAACATCTTCTATTGTAAATGTTGCAGAGTATGCCCTTGTTTCCATTGATAGTCTAATACTCTCACCCTGTGCTGATTCAATGGATTCTGTTCAGATTCTGGTGTTGATGAGTAATTCCTCTTATTCTGAGTTTTTCGGGACCCTGAACCTCTCTTCACCGTTCTTTGTTATGGAAACAGGGATAGAAATACCGTATACCAAACAGGAGACACTCTCAATCAATCTTCCGGTTCCGGAGGAAGGAATTCACGAATTCACCATAGAACTCAGGGATGGTGGTGTTGTGAAGGATGTGTATCAGGAAGACCTTGCCTTTGCTTCTCAACTTTTGCCTGTTTATATTCCTTCGCTTTCGCTTTCCCCGGGGGATACGACACACATCACATTCAGGATAACAAATGCAGGTAATGGTCATTGTGAAGGGCTTGTTTCAATAGACTGGATTGATATGATAGATGTGGATTATGATACAGTCCTGACCGTGAACGATACTTTCGAGTTTTCACCATTCTTGTATGTACCGGAAGACCTCGGTTGGGGCAGGTATTTTTCATACTTGACTGTATTAAGAGAAGGTATAGTTAAACTGGATACCTTTGCAAGTGTACAGGTGAATGGGATGAGGGTGGAATCCTATGATTCCCTTGACAGGATGTTTTACTCAATCGGTGACACGGCAGATATGTATATAATGGTGAAAAATACCTGTGAGTTGATGGATACCTTGCTTCTCAGTTATTCCTATGATGCCCTTGAAATGGATACAGCATTCTTACCAGGTTGGATGGAGAAAGGGGTGATAGGATTCGGGGATACACTCTACCTTGATAGTGTATATATCCTCGAGCCTATAAATGTATCCTCCTATGATTCTCTGAGGTTCACCTGGATCTCTTCGGACAGTATTGGTCTTTACTTCAGGACGGATTCTTTATGGGGAGAGGGTGATTGGGTATCGGTTGATTCAACTATATCCTATTCATCTTTGAATTATTCTCAGATAAAGATAGAAAATACTATAGACACCACAGGATGGTGTGATAGGATTATAATGGGAAGATTTGATGGTGGATGGACAGATACTATAATAGACGACTTCCCTTCACAATTGAAAGTATTTGAGATGGCGGTTCCTGTCACAGAAGAGAATGGAAGTTACTCCTATGGTATTCATCTTAAATCTGGACGTTCATTAATAATCGATGGGGGATATATCTACACATTGAACGATTCATTCTCTGTTTACACCGAGAAGGACAGGTACTATCCTGGCGATACTGTGTATGCTGGTGTGATAAAACAGATACCTGGTTCTTATGACTTCTCATACAGGGTTTACTTCTTACCCCCTGATTCAACTACAGATATACTCTCTCTCACGAGTGATACAACCGATTTTAGTTTTGTAGTTCCTGATACTGTCCTTTCAGGTACATACAGGATTAAATGGGTGGTTGAAGATAGCAAGAAGAGAAAAGAAGAAGTAAGAAGTATAGGTAAAGTAAGGGGCGATACTCTCTCGTCAGGGAGTCATCCCTTTGATGTCTGCGGTATAGAGATATACTTTAAGTTTGCGAGAATGGATAAGGATGTATATGGTATAAATGATACTTCCAGGGTATTTATGGATATAAGCAGCAATACGGAATTTGATGGGACACTCAAGGTTACTTCTACAGAGGGTATAACCGAATACTTTGACCTGTGGTTGTCAGATACCCTTCCCAATAGATTGACGATCGATTATGCCGTAACAGGAAATCCGAGGGGATACAATAATCTTTATCTGTATGTGATGAAGGACAGTTCCATATATGCAGGTAAAAGCGTTGTATTTGATGTGGAAGTGCCTGATACAATACCACCTGTGATATCCCTCATAGAGAAGCCAGGTGATACTTTTAATCAAGCAACTCTATATGAAATAACCGCAAGGGTGATTGAACTTGATACCACAATCTATAAGACTCCTATAAGTGATACACTCTACTACAGAGTGACAGAAGGTGGAGGTGAATATTTTAGCCCTGTTTTACCCCACTGCATATCAGGGGATACTCACAACTACTACATTCCTGCCCAGACAGGTGGTTCAAGGATGGAATGGCATATAGTTGCAAGGGATAGTGGAGATAATTATGTCAGGTATCCTGAGGAGGTTGAGGAGATTTTCTGGGTGCTTTCACCTCTAACCCCAGCATTACATACCCTGACCTATACAGCTGATACAACAGTCACTCTGATATGGTCTCCACCTGTAGAGGAGATATCCTATCATCAGGGGATAAGGAGTGACGTTCTCAATGTAGGAGGTGGTGTGATAGGGTGTGTTCATTACTACCCGCAATATTCCCCTGCAAGACTTATGAATGTGCGGTTTGCATTTGTGGCGGATACTATCCTGTCGAAATCGTTAGATACCGTATTGATAAAACTTATCCAGCCTACTGGGGATATGCCTGGTAATGTGATAGATTCCCTTCAGTTTATCATTTCTGCGGATAGTGGAGTAGTAGTGTTTGACCTTTTATCACTGAACTACATCATACCAGAGGAAGGTGTGTATATAGGAGTGGAAACAAAGGATACCAGAGAGATATATACAGATGGTATCAGCAATCCTTCGCATTCGTATGTATACGAGGATGGATGGGAGATATCCGATGCAGGAGAAATTATTTCATCTGCACAGATTAATTATCTTCCGGGTGGAGTAATGAGGTTCACGGATGTTTTATCATTCACTGTTTACCGTTCAGAGGGTGATACTGCATACATAGAGATGGTATCTGGTTTCTCAGACACAATATATTACGATACAACTGTGGTGGAGAACAAGAATTACTCCTACCGTGTGGGAGTCGAATATTCACTGGACAGCATGGAATACTGTTCGAATATTGAAGATATCTTTGTTGACCTTACACTTCCTGAAATGGATACACAATGGGTTGAAATGGGGGATTCCTTCCTCACAATGAAGGCAGTTATCTGGGATACAAGTGGTATTGTAGACGATACACTCTATTACCTTTCAGGAGATTCACTTGTGGGTGTCTTACATGATTCGGTCTCAGCAAATCTCTACTATTATACCACGGATTTTCCGGAAGATACTCTATATTACTTCCTGATTGCATACGATGGTTCTGCATCCTGGAATAGAGGGAGATGGCCTGAGGAAGGATATTTCTGGTGGTATTATGCTACCTTTATATCGGAGGATACACTTCCCGTCGTTACAAAACTATTCAACCTGCCGGGGATTTGCTACGGGGATATGAAGATAAGGTTTGCACTCGCGAGGAAAGAAAGGGTGAGGATAAACCTGTACGATTGTATGGGAAGACTTGTAAAGAAGTATATGGATGAAGAGAAGGGTAGGGGCTATTATTCAATCCCCGCAAAATTCAGGGAGAGACCAATGGGTGTGTATTTCCTCATAATGGAAGCAGGGGATTACACCACGACAAGAAAGATGGTGCTTTTGAGGTAGAAATTTATTCCTCTGTGCTTTTTCAGGGTTTGATTGTAGGGGCGTTCAATTGAACGCCCCTACAGCTACAAATGTGGGAGTGGGCTCGAATAAGCTCGGTGGTTGTACAGTATGACATCTTCGCCCTTCTTATTCTGGTGAAGGTCTGGGTTGTGCCCTAAATCCTAATCCCTGTGGATGTCTGGGAGGAACTCACTAACTCACCAACCCACCAACTTTTTGTCTTTGACTCACGACTCAATATAAAACCGTGCAGAAACCGTGGCTAAAATTGGGAGGAGATGGTGTGCAAAAACCCCTTTACATTTAAGATTTTTCATTTATTGTAGGGACAAGAAGTAATAGATATTTAAAGAAAGAGTCAATTCTTGACTCTATGAGACAAAAAACAGGAGGTTGATATGAAAAATCAACGGTTTTTGTTAGCTATAATTGTGTATTTGAGTGTTATCGTATGTAGTTTGCAGGTAGATGCCTGCACCAGTCTGTTGGTGACCAGAGGAGCATCTAAGGACGGTTCGGTGATGATTACCTATACCTGCGATGGAGAGTTTCATCCTCATCTTGAATATGCTCCTGCAGCCGATTACGAGCCGGGAGATTCACATGAGATAACCGATTGGTTTGGTAACGTCCGGGGCAAAATTAAGCAAGTTCCGCATACTTATGCTGTTATCGGGATGATGAATGAACACCAACTGGTTATCGGTGAAACGACCTTTGATGGGCGTGAGGAGTTATGCAATCCGGGTGGTCTGCTGCATTACTGGGATTTGATAGAACTGGCCTTAAAGCGGGCCAAAACGGCACGAGAGGCAATTAAAGTTATGACCGACCTGGTCGCTCTGTATGGTTATCTCTCTACCGGCGAATCGTTTTCGATCGCTGGTACAAAAGAAGCCTGGATACTGGAGATGATCGGACCCGATTCAGGCGGACAGGGAGCTGAATGGGTGGCAGTTAGAATTCCGAACGGATATGTATCATGCCATGCCAACAAGGCCAGAATCGGTGAGTTTCCGCTGAATGACCCGAAAAACTGCCTTTATTCTAAAAATGTCATTTCCTTTGCTGTGGAAAAGGGTTATTACGATCCTAAATCGGGTGAACCATTCCGATTCTGTGATGCCTATTGCCCAACCACTCCGTTAAATCAACGTTTTGCCGATGCGAGGGTCTGGAGTATCTTAAAGAGGACAGCATCTTCAAAAAACTTTTCGCCGGATTACCACCGTGCAGTCGAGGGAGCCGAACCGTATCCGCTGTGGGTCAAACCTGACAAGAAGTTGTCACTGAATGATGTGTTCAACCTGATGCGTGATCACTATGAAGGGACCGATTACGATATGACAAAAGGGGTTGATGCCGGTCCATACGGCACTCCCAGCCGTTGGCGACCATTGACATGGACGGTTGACAGTATCGAGTATGCCTGGGAACGTTCGATCTCGACGCAGCAGACAGGCTTTTCATTTGTTTCTCAATCCCGGTCATGGCTTCCTGATGCTGTTGGCGGCGTCTTTTGGTACGGCGTAGATGATACCTATACCACCTGCTATATACCACTTTACTGTGGTATTAACGACATTCCAGAGTCGTTTACCGTAGGCAGTCTGGGTCAATTTTCGTGGGATTCTGCGTGGTGGGTGTTTAATTTTGTCGCCAATTTCGCAAATCTGAAATATTCATACATGCTGCCGGAGATTCAAGCAGTGCAGAGTGATATCGAAGGAACTTTTCTACTACTACAACCGGCGGTGGAGAAGACGGCTGTTAATCTCTATAAATCTAATCCGGAGCTTATGACTCGTTACCTGACCGATTACTCGATTATGCACGCCGAGATGGTGGTGGCGAAATGGCGAGAACTGGGTGAGCATCTGATAACGAAATACAACGATGGTTATGTCAAGGATGAAAACGGCCGACCGCGAAGTAAAGGGTATCCTGAAATCTGGCTTCGGAAGGTTCTAAAGTTACGTCCCAACCAGTTCCGTCTACCTCCCTGACAACTTCCCAAAATTTTTAGATTTGAGGCGAGGTCTCCTCCCCCATTTTTGGTGTAGAGGCAATTCATGAATTGCCTCTACAAGTTTCGCGCTTTGAGAAGCGCAGAGCAAGCTCTGCTACTACGGGATCTGGAAATTGTGGGAGCGACTTCCCAGTCGCGATTTTCGCGGTTTGGAGAGGCTGGGTCAAAACCCTCATTTTGTCATTTGCATGTAGGGGCAAGATATGTCTTGCCCTTCTCTTCCCTTGCGAAGCAATCTCTGGTGTGGGTTTGGGCTCTAAATCCAAAATCCTAATCCCTAAATCCTAACTTAATTGTCCATTCAACTATTCAACTACTTTTCCTTTGCGCCCTCTGCGGTTAAAAAAATGGGAGGATGGGAGGTGTCTGATTCCCCATTGACATATTTGATGAATTTTGTATCATATTTCTATGAGATTTGATTTTGATGATTATTGTTTTGCCTGTGGAAAGAAAAATGAATATGGTTTAAAACTAATCATAAAAGCCGAGGGGGGGATTTCTAAATCGATAGTGAAATTCCCTGATTATATGCAGGGATATAATGGAATAGTCCATGGAGGGCTCATCTCTACGGTTCTTGATGAACTTGCAATATATGCCGGGATGTCCCTTGGGAGACAGTTCGTTACAGGAGAAATTACGGTTCGGTTCAAGAAAGCCCTTAAGGCAGGAAAGGAATACATTGTGGAGGGAGAGGTTGTCGAGGATAGGGGGAAAATAGTAGCGACGGAATCACGGATAAAGGATTCAAAAGGCATGCTGTATGCAAGTGCTAAGGCAAAGTTGATGCAGGTCGATGATTCAGTATAATAAGACAGTCCTGGAGTCCGGTATTAAAGTTATCTCAGAATACATACCCACTGCTCTTTCTACTATTATAGGATTGAATATAACGATTGGCTCAAGAAATGAAGATAAGAACAATATGGGTATATGTCATTTTATAGAGCATTCGGTGTTTAAAGGCACAAAAAAGAGGGATGAGAGGGAAATATCAATCGCTATTGAATCCAGAGGAGGGGAGTTGAATGCTTCGACATCCAGAGAGTGGACTTCATTTTATGCTCATGTACTGCCGGAGGAACTCTCTCTTGCAGTTGATATCCTGTCTGATCTTATAGCTAATCCTTTATTTGACGAAGATGCAATAGAGAAGGAACGTCATGTTATACAGCAAGAGATAAGGGGTTTTTATGATTCCCCGGATTGTCTCCTCTTCTATTATGTCCTGGGGAGCACATTTGGAGAGAATCACCCTCTTTCTTCTCCAATACTCGGAACTCTTGAGTCGCTCAACAAGATAACTGTTGTTGATATTAAAGACTACTGGCAGAATAATTATACCACCGATAGGATGTGTGTCTCAGCAGTAGGTAGAGTGAATCACAGGGAATTGTGCGAGCAGCTAAATAAGAATTTTGAAAATAGGAAGGGCGGGAGATTTAAGAGAAAATCTGCCCGGATAAAGCCAAAGAGGTTCAATATTATTTCCAAACCAGAGTTGAACCATGAATATATAACTCTATCTGCGAGCTGTTTTCCATATAATGATGAAGAGCGTTTTCCCTTCCTTGTTGCGCTCTCCATTCTTGGTATGGGGATGAGTTCGAGATTATTCCAGAAATTGCGTCAGGAGATGGGGTTGGTATACGAGGTTTCCGCTTTCAATGAGTTCTTCAGCGATACAGGCATCTTTGGTATATATTTGGCTACAGATGAGAATAAAGTAGCAAAGAGCCTGGATGCGATTAGAGATTTACTCAACGGTTTAACCTTTACTAAAGAAGGAGTGGAGGTGGCTAAAGAGAGGATAAAGGGAAATATTGTAATTTCTCTTGAAGATAATTCGAACAGGATGATTCGGAATCTGAGAGAGGAGATGTACCTGGGAAAACGAATCGGGGTCAATGAACTGATAGAAAGGATTGATAAGGTTAAGTTCAAGGATGTGGTAGAGATGAAGGATAGGTTCTTAAAACCGGATATTTTTGATATTACGCTTTTAGGTAGGAGTAAAGATGTCTCCTGGTAATCTCTATTTTTCCAGAAGGTCAAATCTCTACGATCCCAATGTGTATAGCTCTTATAGGGAGAAGTATGATTTCTGGAGGGATAGAAATGTTCAGATAATAAATCTATTTACAGTAAAACCAATTGTCCAGAACATACTAAAAGATATAAATGATATTCGTATGGATGCAGTCTTAGCTGAACTTCGACGATATCTAAACATAGAACCCTTTTATCAATTATTACTATTCCCTAATCATTTTTCAGCCTATTACACACTCTTCTTTGCTACAACAGATCTGAATGACGAAATCCTGACTCCTGCACCAGTGCCTTATTTTCTGAACCAGTATGCTGAGTCACTTGGATTGAATCTCGTTCATATAGAAACGAATATATCAGACGATTATGATCTCCCTTACCGTGAAATTATTGAAAATAAGATAACATCGAGGACAAAGTTATTTTATTGTTCAATACCAAGCTTTTCAGGTAGTATTACCTATCCTAAGGAGACACTGGAGAGGATACTATTTATATCTCAGAATTATCATCTTTATCTCATCACTGATGAGACACTTTCTCATCTTGTAATGGATGATGAAAACTACATAACTGTACATAAAATTGCAGCGCAGAGAGAACGAATAATAAGGCTTATATCACCCTTGAAGGATTTTTCACTTGATGATGTTACAATCCTTTTCTTTCATTCTGCACTCCTCCAGAATATTGAGAGGATCGCGCAGGACCTATTTACGGTATCTCCCTTTCAACTTGCCTGTATAGATTATTTCCTCAGGAATAGAGAAAGGATTATAGGAGAGAGGAAAGAGGGAATGCTTCAGAAAAGGAAAATAATTGAAAGGTTCCTGAATGGTAGAGAAGATGTTTCTGCACAATTATCAAGTGCTACAGGGTCGGTTTTCTTGAGGCTACCCTTGCCGAATACTGAATCATTCGCTGAATGGCTATTAACCGATTACGACCGTGATAAGAAAACCGTATTTGTAGCTCCTGCATCACACCTTCATTCTGATCAATATGAAGATAACGGTGAGGTCCTCATAGATTTTCGCTATATAAACTCTGAGATGCTTGAAGAAGGTCTTGAAATACTTTCGGATGCGCTTGATCGTTATCTTGGCTTAAAAAAGGAGGATTAATGATTTCAGAAAGAGGTAAAAATCTCCCTCAATCACCTATAAGAAAACTCATTCCCTATGCCGATGAGGCAAAAGCTCGTGGTATCAAAGTTTATCATCTCAATATAGGTCAACCTGATATAAAAACCCCTGATTTTATATTTGAACCCATCAGGCATTTTGAACAGGATGTCCTTTCCTACGGTCCCTCGCAGGGTATCCCATTGTTACGAAAGGCAATGGCTGATTATCTGGTGGAGGATTATTCTCTGGATATTGCTCCTGAAGAGGTGTTTATAACAACAGGAGGCAGCGAGGCTGTTCTCTTCCTGATGCATGCTACCCTTAACCCCCAAGATGAGATACTGATACCAGAGCCGTTCTATGCCAACTATAATAGTATAGCAGCAATAGTAGGAGCTAATATTGTCCCTATACCAACATCTGCAGATACAGGTTTTCACCTGCCCCCTGGTGAGGAGATTGAGTCGCTTGTCAGTGAGAAGACAAAAGCAATACTTATTTGCTCACCCAATAATCCTACGGGAACAGTACTTTCCGAGAAAGAGATAAAAATGATGGTGGATATCGCAGTGAATAATAATCTGTGGATATTCTCGGATGAGGTTTACAGAGAATTTGTCTTTGATGGGAAGGAATGTTCCTCCATCCTGAAATTTGATTATGCAGGTGATAGGATTGTAATTATCGATTCCGTGTCCAAGCGCTTTAGTTCCTGCGGGGCGAGAATAGGATTCATAGTAACGAAAAATAAGGAATTATATAATACCATCCTGAAATATGGACAGGCAAGACTCTGTCCACCTACCATAGAGCAATATGGTGCAGCTTCTGGTTTTAAACACCGAAGTGAATTCTTGCCGGATATGATTAAGGAATATGAACATCGCAGAGATGTTGTTTATGAAGAGATAGAAACAATGGATGGAGTCTTTACCTTGAAGCCAGAGGGTGCATTCTATACCGTTATCAGACTTCCTGTAGAGGACAGTGAGAAATTTGTTAAATGGATGCTAACAGATTTTGATGTAGATGAAAAGACTACAATGCTTGCTCCGGCAGGTGGATTTTACGGAACTCCTGGTAGGGGAAAGGACGAGGCAAGGCTTGCTTATGTACTGAAAGAGGATGACCTTCGAGACTCCTTGAATATTCTGAAAGAAGGTCTCTATGCCTTTAACAATAAAGGTTAGGAGACTGGATAAATCTCTGCCGATTCCCCGTTATCATACAGAAAGAGCGTCTGGTCTGGACCTGTATGCAAGAGAGGATTGCCTGCTTAAGGCAGGAGATTTCAAGATGATTCCAACGGGAATTGTGATTGAAATCCCTTGCGGTATGGAAGGACAGATCCGGGCGAGGAGCGGAAATGCCTCGAATTATGGAATAGGGGTGCTTAATTCACCCGGGACAATTGACTCTGATTATAGGGGAGAGATTAGTGTTATACTCTTCAACTTCGGGAAGGAGGATTTCCATATTAAAAAAGGGGATAGGATAGCCCAACTGATTATATCACCAATTATCAGAGTTGAACTTAAAGAAGTGAAAAATTTGGAGGAAACGGGTAGAAATCAAGGAGGTTTTGGCTCTACAGATTACTGATATGAAACAGTTTTTGATGTTGATTCTGACCCAATTATTACGCTTTACCACAATTGAATTGAAAGACTCTATTGCAAGGGTTGGTGGTTTTTTATGGTATATCGTTGCAGGAGAGAGAAGAGAGATAGTTAGAGAGAATCTAAAGACTATAAAGGGAAGAGTAAACGAGAGTGATGTGAGAAGAATCTTTATCAACTTTGCACTCGTTTATAGTGACATACTTAATATTCCAAATATGACTCCATCATATCTACATTCAATGGTAAAGTCTGAAGATGTAGATCTCCTCAAGATAGAATTGGAGAGAGGAAAGGGGGTAATCCTTGTTGCTTCCCATCTTGGGGGGATGGAATTGGCAGGTCCTTACCTTTCGATTTTAGGTTATTCGCTCTTTTCCGTTGCTGAATCAAAGGGTCCTGGTATGGATTTCTTTCGTTTTTATCTCCATTACAGAGAGCGTTTTGGCAGTACAATCTTGCGATTGGAGGAGAAGAGACTTGCTTTTACCCTGATAAGATTGCTCAAGGAAAACAAGATTGTTGTACTGGTTGGGGACAGGGATATTCAAGGAACAGGAGTTGATTGTGAATTCTTTGGCAGAGTTACACCTTTTCCAAGAGGGGTATCCCTCCTTGCTAAAAAGGCTGGTGCTCCTCTTATCGTAGGATTTATGACGCTGGATACCGATACACCTCGATACATAACAAGGTTTTTCCCTCCGCTTTATCCGGAAGATTATGATTCTGTCGAAGATTTAATGAAAGCAACGATTGAATTGTTCGAAAAAGAGATTTCAATGTATCCTGAGCAGTGGTTTGTTTTTCAAAGGGTCTGGAAGGAAAAATCTCTCGCAAAAAGGCAGATAGGGCAATGAGGATACTTTTTGTTTCGGATATCTATTATCCGCATATTGGAGGTGTGAGCGAACACATCTGTAATCTTGCGAATCACTTTGAGGGGATGGGACATAAGGTTTCGATTCTCACAGCTAATATCCATGGTGAACTGAAGCCAGATGAAGAAAGGGTTATAAGACTTGGGAAGTCAGCAATAATCCCTGCTAATCGTTCCTGTTCGCGGATTACCTATGGAGTAAGTACTGATAAGATTTCCAGGATAGTGAATAAATATGACATCGTTCATATCCATGGGACACTTGCCCCAACTCTTCCACTTTTAACCCTGATGACATCCAGGAGAACCAATATTTTTACATTCCATCCTACCTTTGAACCATCACTACTCTTTGAGGTTTCTAAGGGCTATTTAAGAAGATATTTCGACCGTATTAATGGGAAGATTGCTGTCTCAAAGACAGCCCGGGATTCTATCTTCAGGTATTTCCCCGGAGAATATCGTATTATCCCAAACGGAGTTGATACTGAACGATTCACGCCAGGGGATGCATCTCGTAAATTCCCTAAAGAGATTCTCTTTGTGGGAAGGATTGAGCCAAGAAAGGGATTACAGTATTTGATAGATGCTCTTCCTCTTGTGAAAAAAGAGATAGATGATGTACATCTTACTGTAGTGGGTGGTGGTTATAAGGAGATGAGATTGCGTATTTCGGATGAGGTCAAAGACTCCATTCGCTTCCTTGGGTTTGTCGAACCAGGACACCTATCAGAGATTTTTAAAGGTTCTTCTCTCTTTGTTTCTCCTGCAATTAGCGGGGAGAGTTTTGGTATTGTCCTTATAGAGGCTATGGCTTCCGGTGTTCCGGTTATTGCTTCTGATATACCAGGCTATAGATGCGTGATAGAGGATAGAAAAAATGGCTTGCTTGTTTCTCCTGGAGATCATAAGGAAATTGCTGAATCGATTGTAAAGATAATGAAGAATGATAATCTAAGATGTTCCTTGATTGAAGGAGGACTGAAGAGTGCTGCCCGCTATTCCTGGAAGAAGGTAAGCAAGGAGATTCTCGACTTTTATTATGAAGTCAATCCTTCTCTATCATAACATTGCGCCAACGATAGGACCCTATGGTTCTATTGTAACACCTGATACCTTTAAGAAGCATATCAGATTCATAAAGAGACAGGGTCTACCCATCCTATCTCCGAAGGAATTCTTTTCTGCAAGGTCCGGAGTTCTGATTACATTTGATGATGGATTTTTGGAGTTATACAAATATGCATTCCCTATACTTATGGATGAGGAAGTTTCAGCACTTATATTTGTGGTGAGCGGTTATGCAGGTAAAAAGAATGCTTGGGATATTTCGCTTGGTAAGTCATTCACGCATCTCCCATGGGATAAGATAAAGGAAATGTATCGATATAACATTGCTATTGGTTCTCATTCTCATCTGCATCCGGATTATACAAGGAGTTCAAAGATTACAGTAGAAAAGGATGTAAAAGAGTCTTTTGAGAGGATTTCGGAGGAGATAGGGGAGAGGATAGTCTATCTATCATATCCCTTTGGAAGGGCTAAAAGAGAGCACTGGTTGATGGCTCAGGAAGTTGGTTTTGAAAAGGCTTTCACCTCTATCCCTGTTGGTGATTCGAATCCCTTTTATCTCGGGCGGTGGGGTGTTTATTCCATAGATAATATTTATAATCTTTCTGCAAAGTTGGGGATAAATAAGAAGGCCATAGTGGTTGAACGTTGGAAATGTAAGACTATCAACTGGTTCTCCAATGGGACAGGAGTGGCGAAGCAAATCTTGAACCCCCCCCCTCCTTTTTAGCCACGGTTCCTTCACGGTTTTTTAAGCTCGGTGGTTGTACAGTATGACATCTTCGCTCCTCTTATTTTTGGTGGATGTCTGGGAGGAACCGACCAACCGACTAACCCACCAACTCACCAACCCTTTTGCCCCTTATCACATATCACATACCACCCCACGAACTCCATGAACCCTACGAACCCCACGAACCCTATGATTGTCATTGCGAGTTTCTCTCCTCGCTTTTCTTATGCGAAGCAATCCCGGGTGTGGGTTTGGGCTCTAAATCCAAAATCCTAATCCCTAAATCCTAACTTAATTATCCATTCAACTATTCAACCATTTAACTATTTTTCATTGGAGCGAAGCGGCGAAGCAATCTCCGGTGTGGGGGTTGGGCTTTCAACGCTTCAACGCATTAACGCATCTACGCACCAACGCTATGAACCCCATGAACCCCACGAACCCCATGAACCCCACGAACTCTTTGTCTTTGACTCACGACTCGATATCAAACCGAGCAGAAATCGTGGCGAAAAACAAGGGGTGGTTAGGGGCACGGGACTCGTACCCCCTACCACAATATATCTTATTTCATTTCTTCTATAAGGTGTTTAGCCCATCCGTTGTCTGGATTTACTTCCAGGGCTTTTTTATAAAATAATAGAGCTTTATCTTTTTCCTCTTTCTTCTCATAGGTGATTCCAAGCCAGATGAAGACTTCATCCCTTCCCCAATCAGGGTAGATTCCTCTATCTTCTTTTTCCTTCTGGAATAATTCTACTGCCCTGTTTAGTTTTTCTAATGCCTTATCTAATCCTCCTCCAAATAAGGCGGGTGTATGTATGGCACTTATGCCTTCAATTATATAAACTCTTGGATTATTCGGTTCAAGTTTATGGGCCTTCTCTATCTCTTTACCTGATTTTATGCCATTCTTCATCCCGAGATATGGTTTTAGACCTATCTCCATCCCCAATATTGAAGAATAGAATGCATGGGATTCTGAGAAATCGTCCTTTTTGTTGATAGACTTCTCTACCATTTTCTTCGCTTCTTCAATATATTTTCCTTTTTCCTTTTTATCCTGTGTTAGATTGCACATACTGTAGTAATTATAAGCAAGGTAGTAGTCAATAAGCCACTCCTTCTCTCCAAAGGAGGAAAGCCTATCTAATTTGGTTGCAATCTCCTTTAACTTCAGGGTATCGGCATTGTTTAGAGCCGCCTTTTGTTCTGCCTTGATGGTTATGATGAGTGAGTCAACAAGACCATTTTCCTGGGCTTTCCCCAGGAATGGAGCGAATCCTATGAGCAGGATTAATAAGAGTTTCTTCATTATAAACCTCCTTTTTTTTGCCACAGAGACACGGAGAACACAGAGCCCATCACCACTCCTTTAAATTTGTAATTCGAGAAGAACACACAACCCTCCCAAAAATATTCACCGCAGAGACCCCATTCCTCCCAGTTTGTTACCACAGAGACACAGAGTGCACAGAGTTTTTTATTATTATTCATAATTCCTTTCTCGATCTGGCAAAGCAATCTCCACCACCCCGATATTACTTCATAGAAGTCAGGCAGGAAGAATAGTTCGTAATGACAATTGATTCTGGAGTAATGGCAATTCATGAATTGCCTCTACAAGCCTGCCCCGTTAGATAATTTCATATCTAATGGGGTGAACGCTCTGAGAAGCGCAGAGCAAGCTCTGCCACTCCGAAATCTGCGAATAAATGGTTGGGTGGAGAGGCATTTTTCATTTTGCACTTTGCAATCTTCATTTTTCAATTGGAGCGAAGCGACATGTCTTTGTGGTGAACAATCTTCATTCTTCATTGGCGCGGAGCGCCTATCTGTGTTCTCTGTGCCTCTGCGGCTATTCCTTTTATACAAACATTTCTTTTTTCTTTCTCTGTGTTCTCTGTGGCTATTCCTCAGAGTCTCCACCTCTTTATATCCCAAACGACACACCAAAGTAATAGAGCCTTTTATATGAACTTTTTACAGGTTCATTTACATCGCCATTATGATAGTCCAGTATATTCGTTCGCTGGGTTATATTATTTACCGCAAGATAAAAAACAGTGAAGTTTCCCGGATAGAACGAATGTAGATAGGATAGATTTAGATCGATTTTGTAGTAATCTGGAACCCTCTCTGAATGAAAACTTTCCCCTATTGGAGTATAAGGCTTTCCTGTGGCATAGGTCAATCTGGTTCCTACTCCCAAGAAATTCGTGATACTGAGGTTCAGAATCGCATTCAGGTTGTGTGTTATGTCGAACTCAGGCGGTGCAAGGTGAGAGAGATCCTTCCAGTGTCTCCTTGCTATGAGATATGAATAAGCCAATCTGCTTTCTAACCTGCCAATGTCCTTCTTGATGAAAAAATCAATGCCTTTTGCATAGCCATGTCCTTTTGTTGTGAAGTTTAGAGAGTCATCCTCTAATAAGAGTCTCGTATAGTCTTTATAATAAGCCTCAAGCCGTATTATATCATTTTCCTTTGCATAGTTAGCAGAGAGGATGTAGTGTCTTGCTTCCATGGGATTTAGTTCTGGATTTCCGTAAATAGGGTCATAGTTCATTGCTTCCGAGAATTGGTGAAATGTCCCTGTTGCTCCTGAGATGGTAAAATTCTTCAGCGGTTGCCAGGATAAAGAAAGACGTTCATCATGGGTGTATTGTCCCCTCTCGAATTCATAATCAACCCTGACACCGGATGTCAGTGATATATTATAGGGAAAGAGGGTTGTCATTTCAAAGAATCCGGAGCCTACCTTTGATTTATATTCTGTATCAAATTCCTGACTTGGAATCGATGGATCCAGGCTGTCCTCCTCGGGGGCAATACCCTTATAACGATTCTTTTGCTCTTTGAATTCTCCTCCACCTTTTAACTTCCACCACCCGTTCAGTTCAAATAGTAACCTTGCCTGGTTTAATTTATCCGTTGTGTTGATATCCAGGATTGAAGTATCGTTGACTGTAAGCGCCGAGGACCCATAGAATCGAGTGTGAGATGCATTGGCATTGAGAAGACAGTTCTCGGATACCACATGGGTTATTTGCAGATTAACGAGATTATTTTCTCCGTCACCACAGTATACCCCTTCCCAATTTGGGTCATCCAGTTGGACACCGACATTATCTCTTTCTTTGAACAGGAAGAATTTTGCAAGCCCATCTTTTGAATATCTATATCCAAGGTTTAGATTGATATCATACGAAGATGGATACTCGGTGAAATTTTCTTCTGTTCCGTTGAATTTAAACATCGTCTTTGTATTGCTTTTATTTCCTGAAAAGTTTATACCTATTTTTTCATCTTTGATAGGGATTGCACCCATTGTGGATAGACTCGCAAGCCCTAACCCAAGGTTGAACGCTAATTTTATTGGTGGGTCTAAGCTCTCCATTGCGAGCACACCTGATAGGGCATTCCCATATATTACAGAGAATCCCCCTGATGAGAAATATGTGCCTTTGAGAAGAAATGGAGAGAATGTTCCAAAGAATCCTCCTGTAGGGGATTCGTATCTATATGGATGCTGAACAACTCCTCCATCCAGTATGAATTTCGTCTCGGTAACCTCACCGCCCCTGACAAAGAGTCCTGCACCATCACCTGTTTGCTGGACTCCCGGATATGATTTTATCGCCCAGCATACATCTGCTGCTGCACCCGGAGTCATTAAGACCTCAAGGGGTGTGAGCGTAACCCCTTCTTCCTCACCCGTAGTGAAGGATGATGCTGTTATGATGACCCCTTCAGTTTTCAGTGCGCTCTCTTTAAGGATTGCTTTTATATCTATGGTTTTTCCTTTTAGTTCTACTACTTTCAACCATTCTGAGTATCCCATATATCGGATGAGAAGGGTGTAAATGCCCTCCCTTTCTGTGGTGAACCGAAAGGTCCCATCAATATCAGTAGTTGCCCCTTCCAAGGTTTTTTGCAGGAATACATTTGCACCTGGGAGGGGTTCTCCTTTCTCGTTCTTTACTGTTCCCTTCACCTGGGTTTCTGCCATTAAAAATAAGGGAAGTAAGCATCCGATTAAATACCATCGATGAATCTTCATTTTATGTTCCTCCTTTTATAATATTCTCCAGGAGTTCGATGTAACCCCTGAAGGCTTTTTTACCTTTCTCCGTAATATGGTATGAAGTATGGGGTTTCCTGTCAATAAAGGCCTTTCGAACTTCTATATATTCTGCCTTTTCCAGTTTTTCGATATGACTGCTTAGATTTCCATCGGTAACAGATAGTCTTTCCTTCAGGTAGTTGAAACCCACTTCCTCTAATGAGTTTAAGAGGGTCATTATTCCGAGCCGTATAGGGGAGTGTATTAACCTGTTTACCCCTGAAGGTTCGAAGTCTATCATTATATCACTTTTGCTTTATCTTTATGATGATTGCAGGGGTTATATATGTGAGTATCAGCAGTATTGCAAAAAGAGCAAAGGAGCTTCCCGGATAGATGGCCATAATAATTGCTCCGATCCACCATAGCGGAGAAACAAAGGATAAGAGTCTCCAGGAGAGCAGGAATGAATGGATGAAGAACCCTATACCAACTAATATCGCTATAAAAGCGGGTATCAATTCAGGGTTAGAGTTGGTTACACAGACCAGGACAATTGCTAATGCAATACCAATAGAAGTAGCAAACCATGTCATACCTACCGCTTTGCCAACAAAGGTTATTATCCCGGTTCTCGCAAACTCCCTTTTCCCTAAACGATAACTGAAGAACCCTCCCAGGGCCATAACTAAAAACCACACAATCGGAATCATTATAAATAAACTCAACCAGCTGAACAGGATATTCAATCCCATACCAGCAAGAACAAGAATTCCCCACAACAATTGATAATCGACGCCATTTATCGCGACCTTGCGGACCTCCTCTTCTGTCTCCTTTAGCATCTTCCTTATCTCCTCTAAATTCCTTTCAGCATCTATTTTTTCCATAATACCTCCCTTTCGTTTTTATTTACAAAGAACTTTGTTTTACAAAGTAAATGTATATAAATTTCCCTATTTGTCAAGGGGTAAAATTTTTTCCTCGCAAAGCACGCAAAGGAATTCTATTTTGTAGGGGCGACTCGGTGAGTCGCCCAAAATGTAGGGGCAAGACATGTCTTGCCCTCTTTCTCTTATGCTTCCAACTGACCAACCCACCAACTCTTTGTCTTTATCTTCGAATCACGACTCCTGACATTGGACTTCTTTTGTCATATCTGTCAATAGGTGAAAAGCTCGGTTGTTTGACAGTATGACATCTTCGCTCCTCTTATTTTTGGTGGAGGTCGGGGAGGAACTGACTAACTCACTAACCCACCAACTCACCAACCCTAAAGTCTTATCTGTCAAACACCGAGCGTACTAACACCTAATCCCTAATCCCTGTGGAGGTCTGGGAGGAACCGACCAACCGACTAACTCACCAACCCACCAACCCTTTGACCCCTTATCACATACCACATACCACATATCACCCCATGAACCCCACGAACCCCACGAACCCTTACCGACTCACGACTCTGGGCTGTGAACTTTGGACTTTGAACTTCTTTTCAACTCAACGAACTCTATGAACTCCACGAACTCAATAAACTCAGTTTTTTAGCCACGGTTCCTGCACGGTTTTTTCCCTCGAACCCTCAATCTTTACTATTTGTGTTTTTAGTAGAAGAAATGGAGAAAAAGAATTTGGTAGGGGCAGGTCTTGCACCTGCCTTTTTGTAGGGGCTCGATTTATCGAGTCCGAAATTGGAGTAGTGGCAATTCATGAATTGCCTCTACAAGCCTGCCCCGTTAGATAATTTCATATCTAATGGGGTGAACGCTTTGAGGAGCGCAGAGCAAGCTCTGCCACTCCGAAATCTGCAAATAAATGGC
>JAGLZA010000232.1 GCA_023131835.1 Caldifarciminota bacterium | reverse complement strand
ACCTGCGATTGAGGTTGTGCTGTAGTAGCGGCGGGTTCAGCTTCAGCAAAATTGGCCGCAGGGTGCGAGTTCAACTATAAGGGAAGTATCGTGGCGCAGCGGAGATGCTTCAGTACGCCCTTCCGAGGCGCAACTCGGACGGTGGAACGCGCCGCGCTTCACACGGTTGCTCCGAAAATAGCATTTTCAGACTTATGAGTGTCCTGAAGGTCATGAATGCTTGGTATGTTTTCGCCTTCAACTCCATCACCCCCAATTTCCGCAATTCACTCACCTATGACGCCGAGTTTATTGGATTGTGGTTGTGAGGGCGGTTGGTTGGGTGTTGGTATGCGTTTGTTCTTTTGAAGTTGACTATTTGGCAATGATTTATAATCTTCATTTTCGATTTCGCCGATGATGTGATTTTCTTGCCGATAATCGCGCTCTATGTTTTTGTCTGATGAAGTCCAATAGATCCTCCTTTGTGAACTCTTTTTTTGGCATTATCACTTCAAAAATCTCTTTTACATCCATTACCGTTAACATGGGAGCCTTTTTGCCCCATTCGATCTGTATTTCCATGATAAACAACATCGCCAGCATTGTCATCACCATATGATGATGACATCCGGTCCAGCCTCTCACCTGATAATCTGCCATTCCAGCATTACCTTTCGCATCCTGAAAAACACGTTCAATCCAGTAGTGACTGCAGGACATCTGACCAAGTCGCTTAATGCTGGTATCTGCGGACGCATTCGAGAACTGGTATTTTATCTCTTTTTCACCTTCATTCCTGCGAAGGATCAACCATACCTCTTTTCCAGGCAAATCGTCATGGACTGGATATACTCTCAAGCATACCATCTGACACCACAGTTCCTTTCGTTCTGTGTCCCTAAGAAAAACACGATGGGATTCAGGTGAATCCAACATATCTACTAATTTTTCCACCTTGATTGGTTCAGGCTCCCCGTCAGCTACGCGTTCTCGTGTGGGATTGCGACCACATTTTCCTTTTTTCTTTGGAATTTCTGTTTTAGGTAGATCCAGCCATACTCGTGTATTGTATGGGAGGTCAGCAATGTAAGTTATTTCCTTCTTATCGATACTCTCAAGCAGCCATGGCTTATGCCCATAAAAAGAGTCCATCCCCACCCAGGCAAATGGAATTTTACTTATTTTAGCGTCTAATATCATTTCGAAAGCCAGTTCGTCTTTGGTTTTGAAAACAACATCATCTGGTACACCGCATTCCATGCGGCGGATAGGATCATTGGCCCAGTTTTTAGGAAGATAGAGTCGTTCGTCAATCAAGGTTCGATTGTTTTCATTGGTGTATCCCATAAAAACACCAACCTGACAGTTATCTACTTTTCCAAGACGACCACAATATTGCCGTTTGACTCCAACAGAGTGATTTCCTTTTTTTGGATATCCGGACTCATCAATATGAATTGAGCCATTGTTTTTATCACCGATTCGTTGTATCACTTCTTCCTGAATTTGCTTGATTACAGGTTTTTCGTCCCAGGATGAGTTTGATATAAAATGGTGGTGCGTCTGATTGTTGGTGTCGGGTACTTTTTTAGCATACTGAACCATGTTACCTCGGCCTTGTTCGAGAAATATACCTTGAAGATATTGAAGTGACTGTTGTTCTACGCTGCGTGTCTTTGTACGAAAATTTGATGCGAATTTTAGATGGAATTGTTTCAAATTATCGAACGCTTTATCTAAATGTTTGTTATGCAAGTTAAATAAATCCATTCAAGCCCTCAAATAGGGGTATAAAGAACAAATTATTTAAATATGTATATTTTTATAGCGGAAGCAACCGATGATATTTATGTGAGGAAGAGTAATGTGACAAAGTCAAGTTCTCGCTCTCCCTCTTCTAAGAACGGTACGTGAAACTTTCGCTTCATACCGCTCAAGCATTCCATAACCTTTTCTGTATCAGGCAGCAGCTATGCCATTGAACCGGGTGGAACCGGGTGAATCCGAAGTATTTCTGGAGTGTCTGGTGCATTGGGATACCGGTCTACTTAATGGGTGTGATTGTTTATATATAAGTTGAAGGTAAGCGGGGTGAAAGTGTTTGTGGTTGTTTATGCCGGACGTTTGAAAATAGTGTTAGATTAGAAGTGCCTTTCGTGAAAAAATTTGCAATGGAGGTAAAGTGAGATAGAAACTGAGAATCAAAAAAATAAAAAAGATTAGAGGATAAATTAATCCTCTAATTCATCAAATTTCAGTCTTTCCGGCGCTGGAAAATAAACGCCAGACCAAGTATTGCAGCCATTGGAAGCACAATTGTCGGGAACTCTGGGATTGCCTCAAAGCCTTCTCCCATTGTTAAGCCATCGACCGGTTCATTTGCGTCCAAGATCCCATCTTGATTTACATCCACGATGATATCATACTTTCCAGCTGTAAGCAGGGCAGTCCAGATCTGAGTAACACCTATCTCTCCAGAAGCATCTGTGGATACTGTTTCAACACCACCACTAACATCAGATCCAATTGAATCACCAACAGACCATGCCTTATTTGGAACTACGTAGATATTCACCAGATCGTTATCCGGAAGATTTCCTGCATAGCAGTAGACATCTTCATTCAGATCAAATACATTCTTTTCTGTTCCGGTATTATCGGAAGAGATTACGAATGCGTTGGTGGGAGTTGATACTACTTCTGTATCAAGATCATGTTTAGTTGTAGGTCCGGTCCCTGCTTCATTGCCGTTAATCGTGACGGCATTATCAAGGAATGTTCCTACTAGTGTGCCGGATTTCACTGTTACGGTAACCGTAACAGTCTGGCTTGGAGCAGATGCAGCCAGATCAGGAATAGTCCAGCTAACAGTATGCGTCCCACTATTATAAGACGCGCCAGGTCCCGTGGCTGAATCAAATGATGCCTCTGGAGGAAGCATATCGACGAGCGTTACACCAGTTACTGGATTAGCATTATTCAGATTGTCAAATGAGATGCTATAGGTGAGTTGACCACCCTGCAATACTGTTGTAACCCCATCGGTCTTTGCGAGATTGAGCGGGTTGAAAGATGTGTCTTTGCCAGGAATGCATAATCCTGTTGGATCTCCGATATCATCAGTTGTCTTAAGCACGTTAAGTCCAGAATCGAACACCATGATCATATCTGTGTCGTCATAAACACGTCCTTCGGAACCCTGATTGCCCGTAGTGATGTATAGCAGACTAGTTGTTGGATCCACGGCCAACCCTACTACAGCGTCTTCATCTTCGCTCGATGTAAGTGTTCGAATATCTACAGTTGTTTCTATGTCCGTGGTCATGTCATATTTACATAGTAAATTTAAGCTTCCATATGCTGGCCATCCAGCATGACCAGTATATATAATTCCATTTGTTACATCTACTGCGATGCCTTGAACAGGTTGACTAACCGTGTAAACAGCTTGCTCTGACCAATCAGCTGTGGAGAAAACCCTGACGTTGTTTGTGGCGACCATGTCTCCTACATAAAGCAGGTCGTTTATTTCGTCGAGTGCGAGACCATGCGCAGAGGTCACAGAAGGTAGTATTTTATATGTACCACCATCAAGAGTTAATGTTTTAGTAACCTCATTCCATGTGTAGACATATAATTGATTAGTACTCCGATCCACGGTGTAGACCTTTTGTTTGTCTTGATCGACAACGATACCAGCTAAGTTATTCGCAGTTGGAGCTGTTGCAGTCCCCTCATCTGTCATTGTCGTGGCATTGATCAGTTGAATCACATTTGATCCTTCATATGTGATAAACAGCATCTCCGAATCTGTATCAATGGCCAAGCCTACAGCACCCGCACCCCAATCAGGAACAATATTTTGTGTTTGATAAGACAAGTAGCTTGGAGCTGGTTGGATGTCGTATGCTTGAATTGGAACACCACTGATATCTGCTATCACATATAGCGATTTTGCAGAAGCAGTTCCAGCCATAGCAATGCTAAGGATTGCAAAAACTACTGCAATTGTCAAAATTAATTTATATTTCATATTATTTTCCCCTATTCTTTTAACATTATTTTGCCATAGCAAGTATTACATATATGTTTCTCTCTAACATCGTGTGGGGAACATCATGATATATGTAAATATGTAATCGCATTTAAATTAATGGACAGGATACAAAGGGCTTCCCCCATCCTGTTCACACCGTCTAATAATTACCCACTCAATGTTGAGGAAATCTACATATATTTAACAATGTCAACTCACTATGTGATTCCCTATTATGAAGTAACATTGTTGGTGATGATATATATACTTTATCATATTTTTAATAATGATAATTATAATTATGATGATGATACAGATTTAGACTGTTTTAGGAATTTGACCCCATAAATGTTGCATTATCGTGGCCATAGAATAAATTTTAGTTGGGTGTAAATTTTAATAATTATATGGGGAATGAGAGTCGAATCTAATTAAACTCCTTTTCTTACATACAAGTGAATTGTTCCCTCTTTTAGCCAACAAATTTAGTATACCCTTTAAAATCAAATTTAAAGCTCGATATATACTTTTCAATTTTAATACAAAATAGAGGTTTATTTACTTTGAACTCCTATATTCTCATAGCAAATACGTTATAGTGTGATAATAGGTGAGTTTAAGATGATTCAAGTCTTCACAGGTGATGGATATTATATTCAAATACATATATCCAATTTTGCAGTTTTTTGCACAGGAAGAAATGATCTGATAAGAAGTTAAAGTGCTTTCAAATGGTTGACTAAAGAAGGTCAATAACAAATTTTTAGGGGGAATCGAGTGCACATACTTCTTTATAGACGAAATGGGGGAAGGTAAAGGCCGACTCTCAATCCCCATATCAAATTTCACTGCAAATTAAAGCTGATTCAATTTTATCAACACTTTTTTCCAAATTTCAACCTTAACCATATTTTATTTGCTGAAAAAACCTGCTTCACAATTATTTCTGAAATAATATTTTGGGACTAATGTTTATGGTGTCTAGTCAACCCTGTAATGCCGCTAGATAAGTAATCAATGCCCTTTATAATTCAACATTTTGAAGTTGGCACGACACTAGTGTCGAGTCAACTTTCAAGTGTCGGATAGAGTCGTGATAACTTTATCCGAGCATCTCATTTGTAAATTGCCAATTAACTTTCGAATTTTTGTTGTTTCTGAATTTCTGCCATGCCGACACCTCCCTCCCAACAACCGCGATATCATCGATTCTTCTGTTTAAACACT
>JAGLZA010000231.1 GCA_023131835.1 Caldifarciminota bacterium | reverse complement strand
CAGAAGAGTCTTTTGTTCAACAAGGTACGACGATAGAAGAGAATGATTAATAAAAAAGGAGTTTTTTATTTATGAAGCATTATATAATTCCATATGTTGTTGTAGACAAAGGGTGGTGGACAGCAGTAGATTTCTATAACCATTCAAACAACGAAACGGCAGTAACAATTAAAGTACAAAGATTTTCAAACGGTGTAATAGCAAAAACAATTACTGAAATTATTTATCCACACCAACATTATATTTTGTTACCTAAAGATATTGAAAAAGGTTTAATGGAACCTGATGGTAGAGCTACACTTTTCATTGATTGTTCAGAAGATGTTTTTTTAACACCTTATCAAGCTAGTGATACTGGTTTTGCTATACTTCCTCATTATGAGGATAAGCATTTAAAAAACTAATTGGCCCCACGGCAAATAATGTAGCTTTTTCATGGGGCCACAAAACTGATATTAATAAAAGTGTTTATTGGGTTTATTGTGGAAAAAATGATTGTAGTTATATATCTGTAAACCATATGAAAATTATTGAGTTGGTGGCAAAAGAAATTTATCATCAATTTCCTGATAGAATAGATAGACGATTAAGTATTGGTGATTGTACACCATCGGTTGGTTCTTGTAGTGGGCATCCAGGAGGTAGCCATAGTGGTTGTAATGTGTTAGATATTAATTATTATACTAAAGGTTTAAATAATACAACACATTACCGTCCTGGAAAAAAAGAAAATTCAATAAATAAAGTTACAAAAATATGGAAGGGTAATACGTTATTGACTGAGGTGTTTGATTGGGAACGTACTTACTTTTTTATGAAAAGATTATTTGATATATATTCAATAGTGGGTAATACCAAAACGCAAATTAGAGTTAATACTACAATTCTTAATTGTATGAAGAACAAGGTTAAGGAGAAATATGGGTATAAAGCTTTTTATGGTGATCACATTACTGGTGATAGTATAGAGCGTTATAACCACGATATTCATGCACATATATCATTGAGCAAGATGGTTGCATTTCCATAAGGGGATTAAAAATGAGTCATCCAGAATATGAAAACATAGGTTCTCCACTTACAAAAGTAATTGAAGAATGTAGTGAGGTCATCCAAGCAGCTTGCAAAATTGATCGTTTTGGTTGGTTTAACCATCATCCAGATGATCCTTTGAAAACTACAAATATAACTTTGTTAAAACGTGAAATGGCGGATGTTATAAAAGCATTTAAAACACTTGAAGAATATAT
>JAGLZA010000230.1 GCA_023131835.1 Caldifarciminota bacterium | reverse complement strand
ATGTGATATGTGATAAGGGTTCAAGAGTGTTTTAGGATTTGGGGTTTAGGATTTGGAAATCAGAATTAATAAAACTTCCTTCGGTGTTCCTTCTCTCCCCTCTCGTTTTTTTCTTGTGTTGGGGTGTGGAAGAAACAACATATTAATTTCTCTGTGCCCTCAGTGTCTCTGTGGCAGAAAGAATCAGTTCAATCAGTGAAAATCAGTGTCAAAAAATTAGATTTACCCACAAGGTTGACATAGGGGGGGATAAGGATATTATATTAATATGAGATTCAAAGTGATAATGGATGATGAAAAAAACCAGCCGGAATATGCCACCGGATGGGGTATTTCGGTTTATTTCCCGGATCCTCACCTTCTCTTTGATACGGGGGAGAACTATTTTTCACTTGAGCAAAATTTAGCTGTTTCCGGTATTGAAAAGGATGACATAAGGTATATATTCATAGCGAATGAAGGTTGGGAACATATGGGGGGGCTGGAGGCAGTGTTGGGGGTTGATAAGATTGTCTATGTTCCTTCAGGGGTATCTGATGATCTCACTATGATGATTCGATCGGTTGGCTCGGAATGCCGTATGATTGATAGGACTACTGAAATACTCCCTTCAATCTATGCTGTTTTAGACCCTGATAAAAGTAACCTGGTGCAATCTCTCCTTATGAGAAGTGCATTTGGTATATCAATTTTCGTGGGGTCAATTCAGTTAGGGATTTTTGATACTATAAATGCCACTTCAAGGTTTGAGCAACCCTTTGATCTTATCTTTGGTAGATTAAATTCACTTACTCTAAATAGAAGAGAATTAACGAATCTTGCAAAAGGGCTGGATAAATTTAATCCTAAAAGGATTGCCCCTGCTCATTGTTCCGGGGATATTGCATTGCAGGTTTTCAGAGAGTATTTTAAAGAAAGATTTATAAATGTTGAAATAGGATTAGAAGGAGAGGTGTGATATGTTTTTTAATGTTTTGCGGTCAAAGATCCATATGGCGAGAGTGACGACTAAATGTAAGGAATATGAAGGGTCCATTACTATAGATGAGAATCTTGCGCGCAAGGCGAATCTTATACTAAATGAGAAAGTTCTTGTTGCTGATGTTGAAAATGGTAATCGCTTTGATACATATGTCATCTATGGGAAGGATAGAGAGATATGTATCAATGGTGCGGCAGCCAATCTGGTTGAAGTGGGGGATAGGGTTATCATTATGGCATTTGGGATAACGGATAAAGAGAATTTTACTCCAACTATAGTAAAAGTGGATGAAAATAATAGAGTCAAGGAATGAAGGCACCTGTCTGGATTAGAGAATCCATACCGCGAAGAAAGGATGCAGAATCCTTGAGGAAAGAATTACGTTCTCGTAGTCTTTACACTGTTTGTGAAGAGGCAAAATGCCCGAATATTGGGGAATGTTTTGCCAGAGGAACAGCTACCATCCTGATAATGGGAAATATCTGCACGAGGAATTGTAGGTTCTGTGCAATAAAAACGGGTAAGCCCCTTTCCCTTGATTGGAACGAACCCAGGAGAGTTGCTGAAGAGGTTAGAAATCTCAAGTTAAAACATGCTGTTATTACTTCGCCATCAAGAGATGATCTAAAGGATAGTGGAGCTTCTTTTTTTGCGTTGACTGTAGAAGAGATAAAAAAAAAGAATCCTGATACAACAGTAGAGGTCTTGATTCCTGATTTTCAGGGAGATTTAGGTGCACTAAGATTGGTAATCAATTCAGGTATCGATGTTCTGAATCATAATATAGAAACGGTTCCCCGCCTTTATCATGAGGTTCGCCCCGAGGCAATCTATGAGCGATCGCTCAATCTGCTTAAAGAGGCTTCTCTTTATCGGCCAACCATTCCGGTTAAGAGTGGTTTGATGGTTGGATTAGGGGAGAGCAAAAAAGAGGTATTGAAAGTGATGGAGGATTTAAGGGAGGTGGATTGTAATATATTAACGATAGGTCAGTATCTCCGTCCCTCAAGGGAACTTCTTTCTGTAAAGGAATATATACCACCTGAAGAGTTCAGGGAATATAAAGAAATCGGGGAAGAGATGGGTTTTGATTATATTGCTTCTGCTCCTCTTGTCAGAAGTTCATATCGAGCAGAGGAAGGGTTAGAGATTTACAGACAAAGGAATTATAATGGCTAAAAAGGGTTTAGTAGTTGAGGTTAATAAAAATAGAGCAACAGTAATTCTTGAAGATTGTAAGGAGTGTAATGGATGTGAATTCTCCAGGTTCTGCAGTGTAGGTAAGGGAGGTAATAGGATTGTGTGTTATAGCAATTCCGGAGTAAAGGTTGGGGATATGGTCTCTGTTGATTCAAAAACAAGAAGTATGCTTCTTGCTGGAGTGATCAATTTTGTTATACCTATCATTTTAATAATTGCTGGTAGCATTTTGGGAACAATTGTTTGGGGTTCTGAACTGATTGGCTTTCTTCTAACTATTTCTCTAATAATATTCTATTTTCTTATCCTGACTCATATTGACCGTCGGATAATACTATCGGGTAAAATAATCCCCGAAGTTCTATCAGTAATAAAATCTGGTGAGTTTACTATTTGCGCCTTCTGTGGGAAGACAATAAAGATAAACGAAGGTCTAAAGAATGATAATTTGATTTTTTGCAGCGCCGAATGTACTAAAAATCATCTTTCACACAAAATGAGTGAGCCGCGTGACTGATTTTTTTGATTCTCTGCAGGAGGAAGGGGTACTTTATCAACAATTTGCCTCAAAAATTCGGGGGTAGGTAGTTGATTTTTTTTACCTTGCCAGCGTAATCCAGTTGTAATTTTCTTATTATAGGGGAGACCGAGTAGATCTTTACTGCTAAAATATCCCCAATTGTAAAGGAGTGTCTTCTCCCCTTAAAGGAGTTATTCTTGATTTTATAGTCATCTGGCGGAAGGAGTCTTATCGGCAAGAATCCACTAATAAGGTATTTTTCTAATTCCACCCACACTCCATCAGGAGCAATATCTACTATCATTCCGCGGTAATCCTTCCATTTGTTCTTTTCTAAATAACAGAGAATATATAAATTCGTTACCCCGCGTTCAACCCCATCAGCTTTCCATTCCTGTTCTGTAGAATGAGTGGCTATTTCTTCCAATTCGTCTCTGGAATACTGTTCCCCGAGCAAGATTCTGTGCACAATCTGGTCAGGATATCTTCTGATTGGAGATGTGAAGTGTGTGTATAACCGTGAAGCCAGCCCGTAATGTGGTTCTGCCTGAGCAATATAGCGCGCCCTCTTCATACAACGGAGGAGTTCATAATTTAGTATGCGTTCATAAGGTGATCCCTTTATCTCCCCCAGAAAGTTAGAAAGATCCCTTCTCCTTGTTGATCTTAGATTGAAACCCAGAAAATGGGTTAACTCTTTAAACCGATGTAGTTTTTTCTCGTCTGGTTCTTCATGGGTTCTGAAGATTGCGGGCATTTTATTGGCATAAAGTCTTTCCGCCACTGCTTCATTAGCATGGATCATAAATTGCTCGATGATTCGATGAGTCCAGAGTTGTTTTTGTAGGAGTATATCTTCAGGTTCAGAACCCTCAAATTTGATCTCTACCTCCTTTTTTGCGAAGCTGAGATAACCCTGTCTATCCCGCATCGCTTCAAGAATATCAGCCAATTCCGACATCAGTTTTAAATCCTTAGAGAAACCTGATGTGATTTTCCCGTCAAGGATATCCTGTGTTTCCTGATATGAAAATCTCTTATCTGTGGAAATTATCGATTGGTAGACTTTTTTTTCCTTTACTATTCCTTTTCTATTAAATATAATATAAATAGTGATCGCAGGACGAATTTCTCTTTCTTTTAGACTTAAACGTGCGGTAAGATCTTGTGGCAGCATGAAAAATGTATCCTGTGGAAGGTAAATACTACAACCTCTTTTTGCTGCTTCCTCATCAATGGCTGACCCCCTTTTAATAATGGAGGAGACATCCGATATATGAACCCAGAGGTGATAATTGCCACCTTCTTTTTTAATGGATAGAGCATCGTCAAAGTCCTTTGCATCAAATGGATCTATAGTGATTGTAGTAAGGTGTGTCAGGTCTTCTCTTTTATCCAATTTCAGTGAAGGAATATTATTCGCTTCCGTGATAACTGTTTTCGGAAATCCATGCTGAAGATGAAACTCCTGTTTTATGATTGCATCATAGATGTTGTTCTTGTTTAGTGTTTTCGCATAACTTACTAAAGGTAGAAGGTGAGGGGTTGTCCATTTTAGGAATTTGACAAGTACCCATTCTCCCTCCTTGACTTGCTCTTTGTTCTCTATCTCAAAGCGATGAGGTATATTTTTATCACCCGGTTCAAACATCAATTCATTTTCGATTCGGACTATTTGTCCAACGAAAAATTCCTTTTCTCTCTTGATTATGCGAACAATCCTTCCGATCCATCTACCCCTTTCCTTCTTTCTCTTTTCGGCAAGGACAAGGTCGCCATCAAGGGCTGTATATGTATCTTGCGGGGGAATAAAGAGATCTTTCATATCAGTGTCAGGCATTACAAATCCATATCCATCCTTCTTGCCATCAAATATACCTTCAATACAGTTAACCCTTTCTGGTATAGCATACTTTTTCCCTTTGGAAAGCACCCTTCCTTCCTTTTCAAGTTCTTCGAGAGCAGACTTAATGTCTTTCCCACAGCCCTTCTTGAGAACCTTGAGGGGTAGAAATGAAAATGGACTATCCTTTAGTTTATCAAGGATACATTCTTTGATTTTATTTATCTTTTTCTTAGTTCCTGGAGTATGGATTTTTTTTCCTCTCTTACCTCGGATGACCGCTTTATAATAGTGGCGGGTATGCCTGCGACCACCATACCCTGAGGCACATTATCAAGAACTACAGAACCAGCAGCAATTATCGCTTCTTTTTCCACCTTCACTCCCTCAAGCACCACCGCGTTGGCTCCGACAAGAACAGAATCTCCAATAGAGACCGGTTCGGAAGAAGGAGGCTCTAAGACTCCTGCTATTACAGATCCGGCTCCAATATGACAATCCTTTCCAATCGCTGCTCTTGCTCCGATTACCGCATTCATATCTACCATAGTTCTATCGCCTATAGAAGCTCCGATATTTATAACGGCACCCATCATAATTATACAATCCTTGCCTATTTCGGCTCCTTCTCTAATTATGGCTCCTGGCTCTACTCTGGCTTCTACTGTAGAGAGATCCTTTAGAGGTAGAGCAGAATACCGTGCCTCATAACTTATATGCTTTTCCTTTATTCTATTTCTATTTGTCTCCATCCATTCACCTATATTTTCCCAATCGCCTATAAGCAGAAAAAAATCCTTTCCCTCAAATGATTGAAAAGGCTGGTCCCTTAAAAGTTCTAACGAAATATCTCCCTTTATATAGACCTTACAGGGTGTTGTCTTCTTTGCTTCTGAAATTATTCTTGCAATTTCTCTTGTATCTTTCATTTGTCTTTCTCCATTTCTCAATGTTCTTTAGAGATTATCTATCTCTTTTTAGAATTTCTTCTTTAGAAGGTTGATTATCCATATATTTTGTTCTCCTTTTTCCTTTTTATAGATGAAAGGATTCCCAATTGTTTCCTGTATTTACCCACTGTGCGCCTTGAGATATTAATACCTTCTTTTGCCAGTATCCCTGCTATATCCTCATCGGTGAATGTATCCTTACTTTCTATCTTGATCATTTGCTTAATCTTTTCGCGGATAACATTAGTTGATATTTTTCCTCCCTTCCATGGGACACCACCACTCAGAAGATACTTTAGATGGAAGACTCCACGTGGAGTTTGAATATATGTGTCCTTTATATATCGAGATATGGTTGACTCAGATAGATTAGTAGCTTCCGCGATATCAAATAGATTTAAGGGTTTCATAAAAAGAATACCTTTTTCTAAAAAATCCTTCTGTTGATCTATTATATAGTTTATTACAGACCGGAAGTTCCTTTTTCGCATCTCAAGACACCGCAGAAAAAATAGTGATCTATTCATCCAATCCTTCACAAATTTGACAGTCTTACGATCGTAATCCTTTGGTGATTTAATTATATTCAGGTATTTTATATTCAGACGCATAGATGGAAGATTAGGTTCATTGATGGATATTTCAAAACCCTTTCCTTTTTTATTTATAATTATACTTGGAATTACATATCTTATTTCTCCGTAATTACTGCTGGAGGGAAGAGGATTTATATTTTTAATATTACTCAGGGCTTTTTTTATCTTTTTGGAGTTAATATTTAATTCTATTGAGATTTTATCTATATCTTTTTTTTCATATTCATCCCAACATTTTTCAATTATCTTGTGTTCCAGACTCCATTTTTTGGGTTCCCTTTCCATCTGGAGTTGTATGGATTCTTTTAGATTTCGAGCACCGATCCCGGGTGGGTCAAAGGTCTGTATAATCTTTAATATTTCTTCTGCTTTGCCGATTTCTATCTCAAAGTGTTCGGAAATATCTTCGAGAGGGATTTTCAAGAATCCTTCTTTGCTCAGAGAGTCTATTATATATTCACCTACCTTGATTATAGTTGGATCAGAGGTTTCAAGTTTTAATTCACCCCTGAGGTGTTCTGTAAGGGTTGGGATATAGGGGATTTGTGATTCAGGTTGTTCTCTTATTTCAGTAGAGGTGAAATAGGTTGAAAAATCTTCTGCAAAGAATTTCTTTAACTCTTCACTTAGTAGATCTTCTTTTTCGACTTCTTCTTTTGCATCCTGAGTTTCATATACCTCCTCATCTTCTATGAACTCTAACATTGGATTTGATTCCAGTTCCTGATATAGAAGGTGCTCCAGTTCTAATCTTGGAATCTGTATGAGCATTCTCTGCAATAGTTGCATTGGCGTTACTTTTTGAATCTGGTAGAGACCGAATCTATGTTCAAGAACTCTATCGTTGGAAGATTTATTGATCATAGAGTGAATTTCTCTCCCAGATATAGTTTCTTTGCTATCTTATTTCTTGTTAGTTCTTCCGCATTCCCGGAGATAATTATTTCGCCATCAAACATCAAATATGCTCTATCGGTTATCTGAAGTGTTTCCCTGACATTGTGATCGGTTATCAATATCCCAATCTTTTTTTTCTGGAGTCTAAGTATCATCTCCTGAAGTTCTTCTCTTGTGATAGGGTCTATTCCTGTAAATGGCTCGTCAAGCAGTAGAAATTTAGGTTCAGAGGTTAGGGAACGGGCTATCTCTACTCTTCTCCTCTCACCGCCGGAGAGTTTTGCTCCATATTGATCTAAAAGTGGCTCTAACTTGAATTCCTTAACCAGTTTATCAAAGCGTTCCTGTCTTTCTTTTCTGTCCCTGACGAGGATTTCAAGGACTCCCATCAGATTTTCTTTGACCTTTAGCCCACGAAATATAGAGGGTTCCTGAGGTAGATATCCAATGCCAAGCTGTGCCCTCTGATGCATAGATCTGCTGGTGATATCTTTCCCATCAAAGTGGATTGTTCCTGAGTCAGGACCAATGAATCCCATAATCATATAGAAGGTTGTGGTTTTTCCGGCTCCGTTAGGACCGAGTAACCCTACAATCTCTCCTTCCTCGAGTCCAATATTTACTTTATTTACTACTCTTCTACCCCGATATGATTTAATCAGGTTCTTTGATTGTAGTTTCATCTTCTATATAACTTCCTTTTGCATTGTATAAGACAAGTACACTATCAATTGAATCCTTATTATAATACACCCTTATAGTATCACCTTTTACGATATTTCTTCCTTTTTCAGTGTAATTTATGGTTATTCCGTTATATGAATCGAGTATATTCTTAGTATGATCGATATCTATTCTATCCCCGATGATAGTGTCCTTCTTCTGAAGGATATACGGTGATTGTAAAATGATAGATATTTTTTCCCTTGTTTGGTGTTGTAGTCTCTCTCCGCCTCCGGATATTCCTGAACCTTCGAATAGAACATTTGAAAGGAACAGGAAGATTGAATCAGGCATGCAATATATAAGTGAATCAGCATCCACGGTTATAGATGGAGAAGAAAACCTTGGTCTTCCCTCTACTATAATGGTATCCCTGTTGAAAAAACCATTATTTCCTGTTACTGTAATAGAGTCGGCTATATATCTTAGATTTCCTAATACTCGTCCGGACCTGGTATCTCTATTATAGATAAGGGAGTCTCCTTTTAAGGTGTCATTTCTCCAGATTATTATATTACCACCTGCATATAATTTCTTATATAAAGGGTAATAATAAATCCTATCTGCTTTGACCTGAATTTCCTTAGCTTTAACATACACACTATCCTCTATTTTTAGATAGGTGGATGTCTCAATACCATTATTTCCTTCTATATAGAGATCCTCTGAATAGACCTTTACCCCATCTCTAAATATGTTTTCGTTCCTATTGATTACCTCGAGATATCCTGCTTCTATCTGATAGGGAACCATAAGTAAGAGGAGTATCATTCGAATTCTCCTTCTCCATAGAATTTCTCCTTTATAATGATGTGTTTTAGATCAGGGTCTGCCTCCATGCCCTTTCCTCTATAGAGCTTATCTCCTTTTTTGTATTTGACTATTTCTTGTGTGATAATCTTCTGTTCCTTTTCTATCCAATTTAGTTCATCAGTCCATAAAATAGTGGAATCCATCGATTCTACCTGGATATTACCGAGAGCCTTCAGGTCGTTTGTTTTATTCAAAACATATCCGCTATCTGCTGTCAAGATAGAGGTTATTTCACCATCATCTCCAAAGAAGTTAATCTCAACCTTATAGATTATTATTGTATCCCCGCGCTCAATTGCTCTCTCACCTTTTAATTTCCATGTCAAAATGCTACCCTGTGTATGACTAAGGGTAAAAGCAATGACCTTCTCCTTTACAGGGGGAATCTCAAATTTTTCATCTCTTTCACAGTTAATTATGCATAACAGTGCAAGTAGAATTATTTGCAATTTCATAATACAAATATACTGGCTTCAGAATAAAAGTCAAGGAGAGGTTTATCACACAACCCCCCATTTTTCTCGCAAAGTACGCAAAGGAAATTAGTTAAATAGTTGAATAGTCAAATAGTTAATTGGGAACGGATCTAACAAATTCAATAAACGCAGCAAATAGTCATTGCGAACCATGTCATTGTGAACTCTTCTTCCTGCCTGACCCCCAGTGAAGCAATCTCTACCTTCCTGCTCGATCCCGGTGAAGCAACCTCGGAAGGATTCTGTGCTGGGTTTCCAACCCTACGAACCCCACGAATTCTATGAACTCAATAAACCCAATACTCTGAACCCAAATCCTAACCCCTAATATATGCCACGGTTTTTTCACGGTTTTTTAGAGAAATTCTTAATGTAGGAGCACGGGGCTCCGTGCCCCTACAACAACAGACCAACCCACCAACTCACTAACAGACTAACACATTAATTCCTCTGTGTCCTCTGTGGTGAAATAATTGGTTTTGAAACTAAGAAATGTTTTAGAGAGGGGGTTGACAAAAGAGAGAGG
>JAGLZA010000023.1 GCA_023131835.1 Caldifarciminota bacterium | reverse complement strand
TTTTTTGAGTACCTTGATCTTGTTTATCGCCTCTCTGGTTCTCCATTTTTTAAAAGAGCCGTCTTTGTTGTAAGTCGCATAACAAGTACGAGTCACCTTTTCTTTTGTAATGACTTTTGACTTATCCCAATCAACAGTAGTCCCATCCTTGCTTATGACTTCCCGACCAACTTCAGGTTTTGGTTTGGGTTTGGGTTTACCAATTTCGACAGCACCCCGCTCACTCTTGATTATTCTTGGAAGCATTTCAACTGGAATTTTTTTAGCTTTTCTTATTCCCCACCGTTTATCAATTCCTAAAAGTATATCAATATCAGCATGGTCTATTTTGTTTTCTCCGGGTTTAAATACGTCAACAATTTCACCATTTTCTTTATCGTAGACTTCCCATGTATCCGGCTTTTCATTCCATCTTTTAACTGTGGCGATAATCTTCTTAGCCGCAAAATAAGCTTTGCGTATCAAGGATTTGATTTTTTCCCAGACACTACTCAGTTCAGTTTTCATCTCTGCCGTAAAAGCTTTGTAGGTCGTATGGCCGCGTTTCATTATATCGGCCCCGAGGCGAGACAGATCATTTATGAGTTCGGATGATCCTTTTTCGGATTTGATGTTTTCGAGGAGGCGGGATTTGGTTTCTGAGATGGGTTCTTTTTCTATTGACTTCGGTGCATACCAGAATTCTTTAGAAGCATCCGCAGGAAAAATATCATCGAGAATAGCCTCAATTTTTGCAATCTTTCCCTTACCACCCAAATTGGCTTTTATGTGTAATTTGGCATAGGCAAGATCGTTTGTGACATAATCTCCAGGTTTAATTTCCTCGCCGGTTGGCGTAGCTCTATAAAGGGTTAATTTACCATCTTTCGGCGGATGCTTATCTCCCAGCCATTCGGCTTGACTTTGCAAATCATAAGTTTCAAGGCTACCAGTTTCTTTCCGAAGCTCTATAGCATCTTTGAGGCCACGAGGACGATAGACCGAAGGAAGTTCTTTCTCAATTTTCGGTACAGCTTTGAGTTTGATTTTTTCAAGATAAACTTGATATCTTTTCTTAAAAATTTCATCAAATTCTTTTGCGGCTTTCCTTGCGGCATTCTGGTAGTTACTCTTTCCTCTTACCGAAGTGGGCTTTAATGGTATGTCCTGCTCATTAAGTCGGGTTCTAATCCATTGATTCCTTTCTCCCGCAGGTTGATTAGCCGCCCAATCATCAAACGATAGAAGCTTCTCAGAAATCTCAGCAACTGGCTCTTTCTCAACTTCTGGCACGACTTCGGGCTTGGGTTTTTTAGCCAACTCAACATCTGCTTTTTCCCCAGCTTCTTCCCTCGAAATACCATCCTTGAGATATTTTGAAATTAATTCTGCCCGCCGCGCTTCTGTAGATATTTCTGGTAGATAGCCTAAAGCCCTTTTAACAACTCCAGGGTATTTTAAAATAATGCCATCCATTTTTAAGGACTCAACGGCATTTGCTTGAGTAATTCTTGCAGATATTCCCTTTGAGATGCCCTTGGCTTCAAGGTCAGCTAATTCAGTGTTGAGCATATCATAAATTTTCTGACGCAATCCATCAGGATCAAGACCAGTTACCTTGTCGAGTTCAGCTACTTTTTTAGCTTCGGGCATAAATTCCGGGAGAGGCCCATAGTCCTTTTCGTGAAGTTCTGCATATTTCTCGGAAGTGAGTTTGCCGGATTTAAGGGCTCTCAGGACATGCTCTCTGTGCATTGCAGGGGATTTAATGTGTCCATCAACCCATTCATCCCTTGTCATCCCCCAAGGTTCTTTCGCCAGAACCTCAGCAACAGGTTCTTTCTCAACTCTCAATGCAACCTCTGCCTTATGCAATTTCCCCAAAATCTTCTCAGCTTCTAGCGACGCTTGATTTATATTTCCTTTCTTGTATTCACTTAATGCTTCATAGGCCGCCATGGCCGCAGACATATCCGTTTTCTCTGCGACCTTTGCCAATTTCTTCAGATATCCTTCAACAAAACTCCCCCCGGCTTTCTCAAATCCCAAAGCTCTTGCTTTATGATCGTGCAATTCCCTTAACTCTGAAGACATGGGGACTTCGGCAGGTTTTTTGGCGGCAGGAACTTCAGTAACCGGAAAAGCTTCGACTATTGGTTTTTCAGGTTTTTCAACTTCTGGTACAATTCCTTTTTTGGCTTTCCTGGTTGTCTCAGGACTCCATTTTTCTCCTGTCAGTTCTTCGAACTTTGCTCTGCAAGGTTCTCCCCATGTCGTTTCAGGTTCTTTATTTTCTAAATTGAATGCACCACCTTTTTCATGAGCAGAAAGAAGTTCCGGAAGAGACATTTTTTCAAGTTCGGTTGGGACTTCTTCAGGCATGGCAACTTCAGGTTTAGTCTCAATCTCTGGCACAACTTCAGGTTCAATAACCTCTTCAGTTTTCCTTGCAATTCCAAATCCATTCTTAACCGGTACAACTTCATGTGTTTCTTCGGTAATCCCCATATCCTTCAATCTTTTGGATTCAAAGGCCTTTAAGGCATTGCTTTCCCTTTTCCATGGTAAACCATGTGAGCCCAGGACAGGTTTATGTTCAACGACAAGTTCTTCCGGTGCAGGCCTTTCGGCCACATATTCAGCACCTTCAGGATACTCAGGCCCTATTATTTTTTCGGGACCCGGACGTAGCCTTGTTTCAGGTTCAGGCTCGACAAGTTCAAATCCTTGGCCTGGTGGAAGTTCAGGCATTGGTTCCGGCATCACCGGCGGGACGCCGGGAACTATTTCCATTGGGGAAACAACTGGAATTGGCTCTTCGGGTATGGCAGGAACAAGAGGCTGTTCTGCCATTTTTTCACGAATAACCTCTTTAGCAAGATCCCTTTGTGTTTCAGATAAGCCAGGCGCCGCAGGTTCAAGTGGAGGCTCCCTTACAGCCCTTCTCGCCAAAGCTTCCCCTCGCCACATCGGATTATTCCATTGTTTTAAAATTTCTCCCTCGGAATATCCCCTGTCAAGCATGTCATCAAGAGATTGAACAACAAGACCGCGTTCTTTGACTTCTAAACTTCTATACCAATTAGCGGAAAATATTTTCCTGAATATTCCGCCAACAGCCCCGAGACCACCTTCAAGCGCACAAAAAAAAGCAGCGTCTTCAGCCATGCCTTTTGGAGTTCCGGCCTCAAGAGCACCGTAAGCAGCACCCGTAAGACCACCATGAATAATATGTCCTGTTATTCGATCCATTACGGGACCAGTTCTCAATACCAAGTTAAGCGGAAGACCTACGGCCTCCATTAACGCACCCGCTAATTGGGATGATGCTCTCAGGGGAGCAATCATACCTGCCATGTGGGCGGGAGCACCTATCGCCACTTGGCCTGCTTCAGGTAAATATTTTCCTATCTTCAGGGCCTCGTCGATAGGGGAGACATATTCTTTGCCGACAACTGCTTTAGTTATCGGATCCATAACAGCACGTTCAAGTGCTCCAGGAATCATTCCGCGGACCACCGATGCAAAACCATAGGGAACTATGGCCATAGCCGCCCTACCGCCTGCGGCCTTCTCTTCAAAAGTAGGAACATGCTCGCCAGTAATAGTTGATACGGGACGCATCATTTCCGCCCCGTATTCTTGTTGCTCCAGGTCTTCCCATTCGCCCATCAGCTCCTGAGCTTCTGCTATTTTGGCATTGTGAGCATCAACTCCACTCTGAGCGACAAGGTTAAAGTCATTTATCGAAGCATTGTAATCTTCAATAGCTTTTTCGTATTGTGGACGAAGTGCGGTATATTGTTCGTATAGATCGGGAGGCAATGAGTCGTTGACCGCCTGAGAGGTTATTCCCTCAAGTTGAGTTTTCAAATTTTCTATATTGTCCGATGCAGCCTTGAAATTTTCAGGCAATGCTTTTGTTGTCTCAAAAGCTTTCGCCGATTCCGCTAATTCAGTATCGATTTGGCCGAGTCTTCCACTAATTTCACCCCTACGGGTAGGAATATCCATTGACATGCCAGTAGGAATAGCAGACTCCGGCATTCTTTCCATGCCAGCAGGAACAGTAGGTTCAGGCGCAAAAGACGGACGGAAGAAATCTGCGACCGCTTCCTTGCCACGCTCCAACATGGTAGGCGCTCCCGGGACGGCTGCCGGTTTTTCAGCAGGCTTCTCGATAGATGGCACACCGGTTTTATATCCAGCCATGAACTCATCAACAGACATTTTCCCTGAGACCGGCGGAGCCTTTTCAGGCGGAACTCCTGTTCCGGCCTTGTAGTTAGCCATGAACTCATCAACAGAAATTTTAGCAGCTTGACCGTCCATTTTATTTACTCAAACTTTTCAGGAAATCTTTTTAACAATAATTTGCGCTTCATATCATCCGGTAAATTTGAGTTCATTACTTTCTCAATCGTTGAAGCATCCACCTTTTCAATGACTGACGGAACTGCAGGAACGTCTCGTTTAAGATCAAAATAGCCAGTTTCTACAGCCGGTGTTCCCGGCGTCCGTTGATACACATAAGGCTTATCAGTCTTTTCATTGAAAAAATCAATATTCGTTTGAATCGCGGGATTCTCTAAATTCTCGGGATTGAGTATAGAAATTTCAGCATTTCTCAATTCTTTTGCCCCTGCTCGCTTTTCAGCATGGGTCGGTGGCTTTTCACCAGCAGGAGGCGTGACCTTTTTACCAGGCATACCGGGAACAGGTTTCCACTTTCCAGTATCAGTCTCCCATGCATGCTGGACGTCTCTATCTCCTACCCTGAACGTCCTAATTGTGGGGGGCTTCTCTTTTCCTTCTATCTCTTTTACTTTTTTGCCCTTCATGCCAGGGATAGGTTTCCATTCACCGGTATCATAATCGTAGGTATGCTGGACGTCCATATCCCCCACTCTGAATGTTCTAACTGTGGGAGCCTTCCCTTTTTTCTTTTCTAATCTTTCACGCTTTTTGGCCGCTGATTCACGTTTTTCTTTTGCAGTTCCAGCCGCCGCTTCACGCTTTGCCTTCGCTTCAGCAGCCTTCGCTTCAGCCTGGCCCATCCTCTCCTGACGCAACATGCCTGCCATGTTGATCAGGCCCGCGCCCATCCTACCACTAGGTGAATCACCCCCGAATGCTTGAGCAATCGTCCCCATCAAGGCAATGAACTGATCTTTTGGCATACCAAGTATCTTTTTACCTTGTGGTTGGCCTTCGTCATATTGTTGCGGTATTTGTTGTCGCGGCATCATGGCAGGCGCAGGGATACCACCGTCCTCCATCAACTCTCCTACAGGAAAAAGTTTTCCTGCCGGAGGTTGAGACACAGGACCTAAATCATGTCTAGGAGGTCTTGCAAATTGACCCATGCGTTGCCAACTATTGTTACCATTCATTATTTTATCCTCTAAGAACCCCCACCGGCAGAACCCCCACCGGCACCGATGCCAAGACCACTCCCGGGTTTTTTAGCTCTACCCGAAGAACTTCTACCGCCTTTTTTAGCTCCACCACCGCCTTTTTTAGCTCCACCCACAGCACCTTTACTGGTACCGCCAGCAAGACCGCCGCCGGGAGCACCGCCAGTAACAGGAGCACCGCCGCCGAGTAAACCTCCTAAATTGAGCAATTCTCCCCCGCCCTTACCGGGAATACCGCCGCCGGGAGCACCGCCCATGCCGGAAGCACCAAGTAAATCCTTCACACTCGTGTATCCTTCAGAGGGCGCTGTCCTTCCTAAACCAGCAGTATATCCTGGCGGCAAGTCTGCCCCGCCAGCCGCATTACGTCTCAAATCATAGAGTAGTGTCGGATCAATTCCACCATAAGGATCTACTCTATTTTCCATCAACCTTCCTACATTCCACAGACTACCGCCCTGAGCATAAGGATCACCCATACTAAAAGGCGCATCCATTCTTTTAGGAGTTTCCCTGACCCTGTAACCACTTGCAACATCACCAGCATCATAGCCTGAACGTCCGCCAGCATATCCAGAAACTCCTTCTGAAAGCCCGGAAGGCCCGCCAGCATATTCAGGAACTCCGGTAAGATTGAGATTGGAAAAATCTGTCTGTAATGGAGTTGATAAAACTCTTGCGCTCTGTGATTTTCCAGGTACTCCATAGTTTGGATGAAAGCCTGCGGTTCCCATACCGGTATAAGTACCTTGCCCAGGAGTTTGATATCCTGGTAAATCTTGTAGATATTGTTTGTAGTATTGAGTATCAGCTTGACCCGCCGGTGCATTGAACGGAACACACTTATTACCAATCAATCTCTCTCCTGGTCCACAAACTCCTTCTTCTTGTATTGCCATTATGTTTACCTCTATTTTTTTGTCTGCATCAATGCCCGCTGACGTTGTGGCTGATAAGATTTACCCACTTCTTTTTTTTCTTCCTGCGGTGTTAAGCCGAGCAATCCCATAAGAAACTTGAGTAAATTAAAGGTTTCTTTCTCCTCACTCTTTTCTTCCTTACCCTCTCTGTCCCTGCCGCCGCTGAGATCAATAAAACTTGATGGCTTTTCCATTGTATTCTTAATAAAACGCTGAACCCCAGGTGGCAAATCTTGAACAGGAAAACCGCCCTTGATTAAATCTCGTGTTTCTTTATCCAGATAAGGAGCTGTTGATAAACCTCTCGTGATCAACGCCCCAGCAGGTAAACCTAGTTCCGATCCAGGAGGCGGGACTTTATAAGGACCAAGTTCTTGTTCTGCCTTCAGACCCATCTCTCTAAGGTATGGAGGAACGTCTCTCTGCCCAACATCATAATCGGAGACATCTGGTCCAGGTTGTGGCATTCCAAGCTCATCATAAACATTCGATTTTCTTGGCCCTGGCTCTGGAGCACCATAATATTTATGTCTGTATTCAGCCTCTCGTCTATCGAATGCTCTTGATTTATCAGCGATAGTTCCTTCACCTCTTAATATATTTGCCCTTCGCATAGGAAGAGCTTCATTCGGACGATTAGACCACTTAGATTTCCAAATACCGCCTCCAGGCAAATGAGCAAAAGGAACCATTTTACCTAACGTATCTTGATAACCTTCTTTGAGAAAATCTCCTACATTTTGTGTCGCACTTGCTCCATACTGTTCTCTTCTTAAAGGATCGATAATGTCTTCTTTCCATCCCGGCCCATGTGGTTGCCGCTCCGCTGCGGTAATTCTTTGCTCTGCTAAAACAGGATCCATCCCTGTAGGATATAGACCGGTTTCTTTTTGTGCCATCGCCCTTTGCAATCTCTCCCCATAATCTATATCTTGCTGAGTGGGCGGACGTAAATATCCGGGATCTTCTCCAGGATCGGCAGGCGGGACAATATATTTGTAAGGAACCCCCTGCTGCGAAACCTGCATCGGAGGAGGAGCAAGCATTTGACCCACATTGGTAAGATTCGCTCTGCCTTTCTCCGGCACAGAGCGGACAGGCATTCGACGCTTACCTCCACTCCGACCCGGGCCGGTAGACTTCCCTCCGCCTTTTTTTGCGATACTCACTGGACTTGTTGACAGGCTATTTGCCATCGTCTCGCTCTCCTATAAAAACATCGCGGCCATGCCCACAACTGCAGCAATCGTGCCCACGGTTTCTTGCCAACCCATCTTTTTCCTATATTCGGAATCCGAAGTCTTCGCTCCCTGCAATGCACCAAGGCCAGCCCTTTCCTGACCAAGAACAGTCCATGGCCATTTAGCGTCAAGCTCTTTTAAATTGTAAAAATGCTCTTCAACATTTGTTTTGACTTGATAGTATGTCCTCATTATTTCAGCATACAGCATCACGGTGTGTCTATTCCAGTCAAGGTGTGTTCTCCACCTGTCAGTAACGACCGGAATCATGCGATATTTTAATTCGGCGCTGAATCTGGACAAGGCTTTAACCCGCGCATCCTCTATCGCCGCCCGGCCACATACGTAAGAGCTACTCATGACAGAATTTATATCCCGCATTCCGACTTGAAAACGAGGTAGGACATTCATATCAATATCGTCGTCCATCATGACCGCTTCAGCCGCCACAAGATTGTTTATCTCCGGTGCGTTTACGGTATCTTCAAATATCTGGCTATATAACGTATCAATATCAAGCCCGGCCATGAATTTGCCATACATATCATAAAGCGAAGGAAAACTGCTTATGAGATATCCAGTTCCAAAAAAAGCTACATCAACAGGGATTTCCTCATAATCTGCAAAAGGAGAATTGTCTATATCGCTTTTTCTTTGAGCTGCAACGGTATTAAGAAAATCTTTGTGTTTATCTTCTATGTAGCCAGCATATCTAATCTCAGTTTTGGTATCACCGCCGCCGCTACTACCACACAGAGCAATACTGCCACTGTAATCAAAACTTTGCTCTTCAAGCGTTTTGCCTGACGCCATATCAATGACAATTTTGGAATATATTTTTGTCATTTTTCCTTCACTCCTCGCCCAAAAGTTCTTTATAAATAAAACTCAAAAGTTCTATTTTTTTCTTTAAAACCATTTGATATACCAAGTTCCCAAATTCTTTTGTTACGTGACTTGAAAGACATATACGAACACTGTTCTTTTCGTGCGAATTCTTTGAGAAAATCAAAGCTTTGTTTTCTGGTTTCGCCATTGGCAACCTCAAAAGCATAAACATTCTGTACTAAAAGATGTTTTTCTCCGGTAATCTTGTCCACCGCTAAGCGTGTAATGCAAACACCGACGACACTCCTGTTTTGGTTTAACTCTAAAAAACACTGAGCTTTTCCATTAAGCAGAGCGTGTAAAAGCTCGTTGAGATATGGCTGTAAATTTTTATCGTCAACATCATCTACCTTTACGGTAATGTACTTGATAAGTTCCCATTGTTGCGGAACCTGCGCCGGGAGAAGCTTTATTCTGCTATTCAATGGCTGCATACCTCACCGTTTACAATTATCGAATCTATTTCAAAATACTCCAATGCGTCACACTTGAGCTTAAAACGAAATTCCCACCCATGTACCGGGATATACGCCATTCCTCTCGGATCGACAACATGCCAATCTGTAGTAGCAAATGCAGCCGCCTTGTCCTGACGGTAGTCAATGGCCGCCCCCAACGTCTCTGTCAGATCAGTTCCGATTTCAAGAGAATGGATATTTTTTCCCTTTCTCGTTCCCAGATCATAAATATCCGTACATAGTTCAAACGTCGGTGTAGCAATAGTAGCAGGCGAAACCACATAAAGAACCCCGCCCTGTGAACCAATCCCTGTTACATTAACAGGCCCAGCCCCCAGGCTCCCCGAGTCCTGCGAAAAAATGTACCCCTGAGATCCGTCGCAAATATAAAGAAGCTTATTCGCCGCATCCCAGGAAAGAACAACACTATCGATCATGCCGAAGAGGTATTCAGAGTAATCGAGTTTTTCCAGGCCCTCGCTGAATCGCCAGAGCTGTCCCAGGTTATCCACGAAGTAATGAACAGAATCATCTCCGGATACAGCGCCTTTGCCTTTCAGCCCTATTCTGTAAATGGTCTGTAGGCCATAAGTATTACCGGCAGGAGTAAGAACAGAAACCCCGTTTTCTCCATAGACGACAACCTTGGATCCAAGTTTCCTGGTAGCATAGATCCAGCCTTTCCAATCAAGAGGTCGCTCCCCGGCCACATTGGTCTTGCTTATTGTGAAGTCAAGATAGCCGATATCTGCCCACTTGAGCCAGTTGGTTCTTGCATGTTCTAGTATGATAACAGGAAAAGATACGGAAACCGGTACAAAGTTAATGGTTACCGTTATGGGATCAGCAGTAACAAGGATACCCGTAATCCAGCTACCAAGTTGGGATAGAGTTACTTCAATGGGGTCGGCAGAAATGGTCTTGTTTAACCAAGTCCCTTCCAGACTGACGGTAAATACAGGTATTCCCTGGTCCCAGTTGCCGAATCTATCGGTTCCGCGGCAATCAAATGTTTGGTCAAGGGCGGGGTCTCTCTCCCGGGCAGGCCATAAAGAAAGGATACCGTGCTGAGTGACTGCGATCTCGATAGGATCAGCGAAAACGGTAATGTTGATCCCGTTGTAAACGATCTCAGACCTTTTGTAGGGTCTGCTTAACGAAGGATCAGCCTTTTCCCGAAAGTCAACATTGGTAAATTGCTGAGACGTAGAGCCGCCCGGCAATGTTGATCTTGTGTTGTCTGAGCGAAAAATGGCCATGAGGACTTACTGTTGTCCTATATTTCAACTACTGCATAACAATCAAGCAGCGAGTTCGTTCCTACATTCCATAGAATGAGACTACTTGAAACTGGAATGGTAATTCCCCGAGGGAAGGTCCAAATAACCCCTACCCCCACAGTCGCTGGCAAGCTGATTCTACGGAGATAAGCTGTCGGAACTGTCGGCCCCGTTGCCCACGCCAGAGATGATTGAACCACTCCGGATGCAATCACGTCATTAGGATCTTCAGGCAAAAAGTTGACAGGCGTTGTCGGCGTGATCCCAATAGCTTGCGGTCTACCGAGTCCGATTTGACTGGCTGTGGCAGCTACAAGGAAGAATCCTATTTCCAGTAACTTTGCACGACCCGGAGTTGCACCGGTCCTGATTTCCCACCCTGCTTTTGCCGCGGTTCCATCCACTGTTCGGACACCTAAACTTACTATCATGATATGCTCCTTTGTTCTGTGTTTACGCTATACGGACTTCTATATTAGCAATACTCGCAACCCCGCCATCGGCCTGTGTTTGATCACCACCAAAGTCGATGTACCCAATAATAGGATCAGCTTGGGGCGAGGTTGGGGTGTCGTCGTATATAATCGCTCCCGGGCTCGGTCCTATTGCGCCGCCTGAAGCAGTCCAGGATGTATTATCCCAAGTTACTTCCGTCCAATCATCGGTGTCGTCTTCCGTCACGGCCACTCCGGCCAAGGTATTCCCGCCTGTGCTATACCCATTGCCGTTTGCCAGTTCACTCGCTGACACATCCGCATAGCCATGATGGGTATCCTTGTTGAAAGTGAACCCGGTTGCCATGAGAATGATCTTGAAAGTGTCATTAGCAAAGTCGATTTGTTTTGTCGCGAGAGCGTACTTTAATTTGTTTGCAGCTTCCGTGGCCATTGTTTTATACCTCCATTAAAATTTTATTTTGTTTGACTTTTATTATCCCGGCATAGTCCAAATTTGAGGTTCACTGAGTAATACTGGTACGTTTGTATGTCTCATAACATGCAATGGTACATCACAAAGAAGCTCTAAACCTGAACTCGCGCTAAAACATCCTGCATAATTTCTTTTTTCTATATTATGGTATCTGAATATCGCTATCACACCTGTTTGTTGATTCATGGCTGAAACTGAGGTCCAGTCCCAATCATATCCAATAGGATATCTTCGACCAGTATAATAACTTATATCTAAATTTGAAATTTCAGTCATATCGGAAAAATTGATACAATATAAAAAACCTTCACTATATAAATTACTTCCATGCATTAAAGTAAAAACATTTCCATCTTTAACACCAAAAATATTTTGAAGATGATTTTGATTAATTGTATGTATGTCTACTCCGGAAAGATCCAGTGTTCGTCTCCTAAAATATCCAAAAAAAGGATGATATGCTCTATGGTGTAGTACATGGTTAGAATAAATCCTAATCATATTTTGCCATGCCGGAGTATTAAATCCACTTCCGCAAACTACTTCATCAATATCTGCTGCAAAATCAGTATTTGCTCGAATAAGATGGCTACAAGCATTATAAACCGGATCACAGCATATATAGTCACGGATATAAGTCCAAAATAATTTCCCTGTATTTTTGTCAAAATCTATTGTCGTTATAGGTTCATTAAAAGAAGAAGGTCCACACTCAATCGGATAATTAAAAGTATGATCATCGGCAATAGAATGATCGCTATTCCTTATTTTTATGACCCTTCCAGCCACCAAACTAGTACACCAATAAGTATGTGTATCATCAGAACAACCATCATTTATTCTTTCGTTATTACTTGAAGGCCAAGCATCTGAAGGTACTAAATTAGGAAAAAGAGTAGATTCGACTTTTCTCATAACCGTTTTGGAAATATCTACTTCAATAAGTTCAGCATCCGAACGATCCCCGTCTGACTTCGTAAAAAGATACCATATCCGTGTAGCATCTTTGTTCATGCAATACCCGCCACGCTGAGCACCAGGATTACCGTAACCCATATCATAATCCAGGGCATACGCAGAATCGAGTTCAAGCCTGCCAGAGACAAAGACGGGTATTTCTGAGGTATCAACTCTGATTACTGCTTTTTGAAGAATGTCATACACATAGATATAGGGAGTACCAGGCTGCTGCATGGCCGCCACCCATTTGCCAGCAGGGAAAATTTCTTCTGATGTTTTTTCTTTATGCCAATGTGAACAGGGGTGATGTTGGTTAGGAAGATCAAGAGGGAGACCCCTTGCTTCGCAAAAGTCAATGGCATCTTGTTGGCTGGACCAACGAGCATTATTTAAGTAACCGAACACATCCCCTCGCTCGGTAAAATCCCAAGGTCCAGCGCCCTTATTTTTGTCTATCCAAGACATTAGACCCAACTTCCGATCATCGTTTCACCAAAAACATGTACTGCATCGCAATAGGCATTGAAAGCATCAAGCTCGGAATTAAAAAGTCCTAAATGCATTCTTTTGCCATTTTTTTGAATTCTTGCTCTCCATTTTTTGCATTCTGGAAACCATGTAATCCCTGGATATTTAGATATTTTTGTCTTTCCATGTATTCTGTTTTGTAAATTTTGTCGTCTTGTAACAAATCTCAAATTGCTCTTATAATTATGAAGACCATTGCCATTCTCATGATCAACATAACTTCCCATGGAAGGATATCCTATTACTGCATGATGCATTCTAAGCATCTGCCTTTTTCCGTCTTCCCAGGACAATGCTCTTATTGCGTAATAAACATTTCCCATTTTATTCGCATACCATTTAAATTGATTAAGTATTTCAAAATCTAAGTCATCCACTAATGCTATCTTACCTTGTGTCAACTGAATCTCTTTCATGATATCTCCTGCCGATATCCCCTGAAAATTATTGATGGAAGGTCGGTCAGGTACCGACTTTTCGGGAATGACCCTATCCATCAAATTTTGTATTCATTAAGCATATCCGCCATGTTGTGATACAACCAGATCAATGGAATCAGCTTTTATAGTTAAGGACGCCCCGGGATAAGTTCCCTCTATGTCTGATGCTCCTATCAATACTTGACCCTGAAAATTGCATATTGCCATAGCTTTTGGTTGATCCGTAGTAATACTGTACGTCTTGCTCCCTGCATTACGGATTACAGCCACTGCTCCATTGGACATATACACATAGTCGAAAAAATCTACGGCGGTCCATGTACTTCCCGCTGTCACCGTCAATTTTTCAACCAAGGAGCCGCCGACCAGTTCATATATTTTGGTGCTTGAGCAAACTATGATCAAATTTGTAAATACAAAAATCTGAGGATATGGAAACACGTCGGTAATAGTGACCGTGGCTATCCTGGTGAGTTCTTCAAGGGTCTGGAGAACACCGTCTCGGCCAACCGCACCCTTACACTCGACAAGAAAACCGCTGTTCCTTGGCATTCGCTTTGAAGGACGAAGGCCTTTTGAAAGTTTGCTGGTGTCAATCGTTATAGAGAACGCCATTATAGTTCCCCGTGCGGATTGTCAATTTTCGGGACAGATAAAGACTCATAGGCCCGGTTCGGGCTCGATGAAACATTGGTCATATCCAAAGACCCTACAGTTTTTATTCTTTCCTGGATCTCAGGAATTGCTTTGCCAAGAAGATCTTTATGGTTCAAAAGCGGATTTTCCCCGTTGATTTTCTCGACAACTGAGGCCACGGACTCTTTATGATTTCGAAATTCCGGGTGGTTTTTGTAGAAATCTGCGTTGATTTTAGCCATGGCCACGTGGTCTGTTATAAGATTTCCAATGACCTCGGGTGTAATAAGTAGGACACGTTCCACAGCCTCAAGAATAATGCCTTCCCTTTCTTCTTTTGATACTACATTTTTATTGATTTCTTCCATGGATTTAGTATTATCCTTTTGCGGATAGGGTAGCCCCCGAAAAGCCAGGACTCAAGCACCCGGCCTGCCGCATTCCTAAAATGCTTGCAACCTTAGCTTGGAGGTTATCGTAATGTCGAGTGGCAAATTCATTAATATCACTGGACAAAAATTTGGTCTTCTTGTTGCCCTTAAACCTATAGGAAAAAATAAAAACGGAGAAATATGCTGGAAATGCCGCTGTGAATGTGGAAAATATACTATCGTAAGTGGTTGCTCTCTTAGAAAAAATAAAGGAACAAAATCGTGTGGATGCAAAGAGGGAAATCATATTCATGGCATGAGACATACACCAGAATATAACGTATGGAGTAAAATAAAGAATCGTTGCAACAACCCTAAAAGTAAAGATTATAAATATTACGGTGGACGAGGCATTAAAGTTTATCCTAAATGGATAAAATCTTTCCAAGCTTTTTTTGATTATGTCGGACCTCGACCAACTCCAAAACATACGATTGAAAGAATTGACAATGACAAAGGCTACTTCCCTGGCAATGTGACATGGGCCACACAAACAGAACAAGCCAATAATACGAGAACCAATCATCCTATCACTATTGGGAAACTTACTCTCAATCTTTGCCAATGGGCTCAAAAACTTGGAATAAATCAAACAACAATTTGCCAACGCATTAATGCAGGATGGTCTCCCGAAAAAGCCGTTCTTCAATCTATTAGACAACATAAACCTTATAAACCTTATAAAAAATGGAACAAAAAAGATAAACATTAATCATCTCTTTTTTCTTTTCTTGGAAAATTTGCCTCCAGCCTTTCTTGCAGAAGAATATGCGGCTGCTGTCGCCATCGCTCTTTTCTTCGCAGGACTTTTATCCTGAGCAAAACTTTCGGATCGCATCATCTCCCGGATATTGTACGTCAAAACCTTCTTACTTTTCCCAGATTTCAGGGGCATTCTGTTACCTCCTTAATAGTCTGAATCTATGTTATAGATCGACCCCTGCCGCCCCCCAGGAATACCAAGTTCGATACCTTGCATTTGACCACTTAGATTCAAACCCCTTACGCCGCTAAGGGCCTTTTGAGCATCAAGCCGCAACTCCCCGGAAACAACTTTTCCATACCTGCTTGCAAAACGAATTGCCAGATTGAGAACCAGACAATCCTCATACTCCCCAGGAAGTATGATTTCTGTTCCCGCACTAACATAAGTCAGCAGTGGTTTTTGGCTTACGATATGAAGGGAATAGACACTATTGGGCGTGTAATACAGGTAAATGGTGCCATTGGGATACGTAGGATCGTAGTACAGTTTGAGTGGCCGATCTTCAGTAGTTTTTTCGCGGAGGGTCCAATATTCAGCAGCAGGACGAATGCCAACAGGGTAATCGTGGCCACTGTCCCGAATGAAGGCTTGTTCTATTACCTTTGGACGAACCGTGTCAAAATTCGCACCTGAACCAATCGTGTAAGAAGTCGTACCGGATACAAGGGAAAAAAATTCCTCAACACGATAGTGAAGATTCAATCCATCGGCGGACCAGGACTTGAGCATACGATTGAGCTTACCAAGACCCCAAGTTAAATCGTTGTCGCTTGGAGTCCCGCCCGACACAATTATGCCAAGCTCCTGGAATGCCGCTACTATAACTTCGGTGCCGGTCATTGGACTTTACTCCATTATTTCTTTTTGGGCCGTCCAACATTTTTCTTTAGTTTCTCGATCACCGCTGTATCTTGTCCCTCGACCTGAACTTCCTTTACTACTCCAGGGTCAAAGTCTTGCGAGGTCGCAGATACGCCTCCTTCGGCAAACAGACTATCAATCGGAGAAGGAGTCTCTTCGACATTTGCCGGACCTTGCTCTATGGCATCCAGCGTTACGTCAAGAAGTGATTCGCTCTCGGCAAGCAGCCGCTCTTCCTCAGCCTTCGATTGGACAAGTTTATCACCTATCCACTTTGGGTATTCCTTGAAAAGGCGCATAGTGGTCCAGCCTAGGTTTTCTTTATCTGTTTGCTCAGCCTTGGAATCAACCCTAACGGGCTCGTCGTGATCTCTGTGATAAAGGTACTTAGGGTAAGTTTTAAGCTCCATCGTTTCAAGGCCTCTCTATTGTCCATATTAATAAATGGGAGTGGCCGGCAGGACTTACCGGCCCTCGGAGTTATCCTATTCCCATATCGTTCCTATGCTACGGTAGCACTAAATGGCGTTACTTCAGATCCACCACTTTGATTCAGGTGAGCTATTACTGAAAAGAAGCCGGCCTTGTAGTCAATGACCTCTATCCGGTCTCCTACCTTGCCACCAGTAGCAGTTCCGCTCATGGTAAGAGTGTCATCGCCAGTTTCAGCCCCCCACACATAACCGGTTGCACCTTCGGCGTCGGCATCCCGCCCGACTGCTTGGCTGCCGTCGAAAACGTCCGTTGCATTAGCTACTTTGATAATATTGGCATTTGATGAGGCTGCAACTCCGATAATGAAGGTGTACTTACTGCCCGTGCCGGTAGCTGCGGGCAAGATTACTATTTCACCGTCCGTTTTCCCGATAACGATTATACGGTCTCCATGCAAGACTTCAGTTATGGTCAGCGTGGATCCGCCACCAGTTACTACGCTGGCTGACTTATCGTTAATTCGGTTGATTTCCGCGGGGGTTGCTGTGACTTCAACCTCTGATCCTGTGGCCCCGATGCTTAACTTGGCTGTATTTACCTCATCCAGAGCCTTGTTGGCATCAACCACTAAGGCTTTGGAAGCCACAACCGTTCCAGCCGTAGAACCATCGATAAGGTTTAACTCTGCCCCAGTAGCTGTGACTTCTGTCTCAGAGCCAGTAGCACCGATACTAAGTTTTGCAGTATTGATCTCATCCAGGGCCTTATTGGCATCCAAGACAGCCGCTTTTGAGGCTACGGCAGTCCCTGCAATCGAACCATCGATAAGATTGAGTTCTGCTGGAGTCGCTGTAACCTCTGCTTCACTGCCAGATGCCCCAATACTCAGTTTGGCTGTATTTACCTCATCGATAGCCTTGTTGGCATCCAAAACTGTAGCCTTGGAAGCAGTGGCCACTCCGGCTGCGCCCCCCGCAGCACCACCGCCGGCTGTATTTAGCTGTGCCGCAGTAACAGTAATATCGTTTAGATCCAAAGTTGCGAATCTATCATTTATAGACATTTTGCTTACCTCTCTAAAAATCCGGACCCGGGCAGGCAGGCATGGCAACTGCCCGGGTCCATTTATTTATTGTCCATTAAACTAGCCAATTATTCTACAGCTCATCTCGGGCCTTTGGCAGAGCGCGCCGTACAAGATGTCGAATCTCAAAACTTCTTTGTCTTCATCGACATCGTAAGCTTTGATAACCCTTACGGATAGCCCGTTGTAAGATTCCCTCGCGCCGTACACGCAGCTTCCTGGAATCTCAAGTGGCCTGACCGCCAAAGTGAAAGCCTCCTTGTGGAAGGCTATGTTGATCGGATATCCAGTTGATTCGGTTCCAACCATGGTTATGACGGCATCATTGCCTGGCGAAACTGTAACGGTCTGGTAAGCTCCCGAAGTAACAATACTCGGAGAAATCGGAATATCAATCGCTGTACCAGAAGCAGTAATGTCAGCGGTTACAACAAACTGCCTCAACTCAGCAGTAGAGGCCCCTGTCTTTGGATTGACTGCATACACACCAGCCACGGTAAAAACATCACCCTTTTTCAGGGTAGCCGCGCCGGAATTCCAGCCCTTACTTAGTAAGGTATCTCCGGTCTGGGAAGCCCCATCGACCAAAGGCGTTGAACTGGTAGTGAAAGCCCCTGTAGTATGGGTCTGGACGTTCTGAGCCATGTAAGTATCAAATCCGGCCAGTGACCCCAAGGCGCCCTTAGCGATAATATCGTTGATCATCTTTTCGTTGAAGAGGCCCTTGAGGCCCTTCATGGTCTCAGCTTCACCCTTTGGGTTGAGGCAGACGAAACGATTTTCCAGGGGAATAGCTTCTTCATTCAGCCGGCGCCTAGCATCCGCATAAACATCATAATCTGAAGGAGCTGTACCGGGAGTGCCGACCTGGTTGTAAATATTGTCGTGCAGGTCGTATATGTCCACGTCCATGGTATTAGCCAGGGCGGACATGGCGGGCTTGATGTATCGCTCACTGATACGATCAATCGTATCAGTCATTTCTTTGGTTGACCACTCGAAAGAAACGTGCGCTTGAGTGGCAACCGTTAAGGTTATGTTGCTTTCAGCGAGAGTGCTGTTAGTTCTAGCCCTGGCTTTGGTGGCCCTGAATTGGTTCGGCTTCCGGATACCGAGAGTATCACCGTCCTTGCCGAATTTGTTTTCCCAGTCGCGATAGCACATTTTGGACATACCTAAATTATTCTCCAACTGCCGGAGAGATTCTTTAGCTATGATAGTGCTTGAAACGAGAACATTAGATGCAAAGCTCATTGTATTACTCCTTATTCGTGTCTGCCTAATGGCAAACGTCAAAAGTTTTCGATTTCAGGTTTTAGACTGCTACCCTTTGAAATGAAAACTCCCGGATATAAGGAGTAATGCTGTAGCCGCGAATTATCGCGTGTTTTACTTAGTATTTATTACTGTCTCGCCAATTTCATTAACAGCTTGACGATAAGCCTCAAAAGCTTCAAGTTCTGTATCAAAAGTTCCGAGCCATTTTTGTGGCCCATTGATTCTAATCATTGCTACCCATTTTTTGTCCCTTGCATGCCAAGAGACTCCTGGATATTGAGAATATCTTTTACCATGTTTAAGGTTTTGCCCATTTTGTCGTATTGTTACATGCCGTAAATTTTCTCTCAAGTTGTTCAAACCGTTGCCGTCTCTGTGATCATTTACAAATCCTTTTGGTGGCTTTCCAATCACTTCCCAATGCATATAAATTGTATGTCGTTCACCATTAACTATGGGCGAATGCCGAAACACATAATAGGTATTTTTGCCTTTTCGCAACTGCCATTTAAAATGGCCTATATCTATATAAACCTCATCATCAACAATCGCTACTTTTCCTTGTGTTAAAGGTATTTCCTTCATACCACCTCCAGTATGGCCCTCAAAACTAATGTGGGAAAAATTGATTGAGGTAATCAACTTATCGGCGAGCCCTGCCTATTTCCCACATTCAAAATCTTAGATTAATCCTCGCCTTTCCTTGTCACGGGCGTTCATATGAGCGTTGTACTCGGCCTGCGTCATTTGCTCAAGGCTTTTTACCATTCCCCCTGTAGTACTCACTGGAGTAATTGGATTCGGGGCTTTGGTTTTTTTCTTTTTCGACAACCCGTCAGAAATCTCTTTCATTCTGTAAGCTGCCTGAAGATAGGGTAGGCCAACAAGTTCCTCTACCGTATCCGGATTACTACCTAACGTATAAGCTACCTCGGGAATATTGGGAAGGGTCTCAAGAATATTAATCATATCCCCGGTTATATTCAAATCCTCAATCACGTCTTCAAAATCTTTGAATTTCTCAACACCTTTTTGTAAATTTTTCCTCAATGCATCTTGACGCGCCGCGGCCTCTGCTTCCTGTCCTTTCCTGATCTCTTCCGCTTGATTAGCTTCTTGATTCGCTTCACGTTCGGCAATCTTTTGATCTGCCTTATAATCACTTACAGCCTCCAAGTATTCCTCTTCAGTGTCAAAATCATCAACTTGTGGCGCTTCTCCAGATTCTCTTTCCGGATGCTCAAGGGCTTCAATTCTGGCAAAAAGTTCTTGATTCTGTGCCTGAAGAGTTGCTGCTGTACGTTCAGCGTCACGTCTTTTGCGAGTGACAGTAGCAAGCCGTTTCTGGACCCCCTTCGGGAGGTCTTCGTCGCTTACTGGTTTCTCTCCCGGTGTCTCCGTAGATGTTTCTCCTGGTTTTTCTTCCGGCTCTTCCCCTGGCTTCTCTTCCGCAAGCGAATCTCCTGTTTTCCCTTCTACAGGCGTAGGAGTATTGTCAACGGTAAACGAATCCGCTCCCGTATCTATTACTCCGGCAATTTCCTGCGAAACACTTTCCAAGGGCTCTGCTGGCTGTTGTTCTTTTGCCATTTTTTTATTCCTTTTGCTCCGGTCCTGCCGGATATCTGAGGTTTATCGCACGCTCATAACATGCCTTAATTACCTGCGCGTCCCAAAGTGCGTTATGTTTTTCTGCACCTCCAATCATCTCCGCAAATTCTTCCCGGTTGATGTCCGGGTTAATTCCTTTGAGCTTGAATAAGGTACAAATATCAAACGGAATGTAATAAATATTTCCAGGAACTTTAAAAGCATGGCCCCATATCTGATTAAAAAGAACCCAGTCATAAGCCAAACAGTCAGACCAGATTTCTGTTTGATCAAACTGTATCAGCCACTTGTTTAAAACAGCCTGTATATCTAATGTGCTGCCTCGCAATTCCATGTTAGACATTTTCGGCAAAGAAACATCGGGCTTAAATCGTGACCACAAGAAGTGTTCCATCTGCCCTGCAGGCGCCGGAGAAAACCGCAAGTTAGCGATCACATTATCTTGTATCCATTCTTCCATCTGATTCTGATCATAATCAGAAAACTCGGCATAAAAAGTGCGACCGTCTTCGGACACAATGCCAAGAGATATCAAAGTAGTTTCCTGGTGAAGTCCGGTGAACTCAGTATCAAGAAATAATTTCATTTATTTCCCCTGCCCCTCATTCCGGGCCCGGTTGTACTCAGTCATATTCATCTCGCCGAGCTTCTTGCTTGAGCTTGAAGAAACAGCAACTCGCTCAATCTGGATCTCAACATTATGCTCATCCTCACCGCCACGTCGTTCCGACATCCTGACCAAAGTCACCTTGCCCATTCCGGATACGCTCACCCTATCGCCCACCTTCAGCTTGCCCACTTCCGGCATTTTGGCAATTTGTTCTTTTTCAAAGCTAATTCGTAAACCATACGGCCAACGGTCTTCATCCCCATATCCAATAGGCTGGCAGTCTGATTTCAGTTCCGCTTTAGTCTTTTTGGGTAATTTTACATCAATTAATTTCATCGATCCGCGCTCCACCTTGAATAGGTTTTTGTTAAATCTTCGGAAACCATAATATAGCTTACCAAAGTTACTACATACATAGCCGCCTGATCAGTAATGACTTGCAAAGCAGCATTTTCCCACCCGGGGAGACCACCTGCAAAAGCATGAGAAAATTCAACTGGGGCAGTTTCCCCTTCGATTTCCATGATCTTTTCAGTGTTTGTGCCATCATAGAACTGCAAGATAATTGTTGAATTGGCTACCTTTCTGGATGATGTCAGTATTAAATCAGTAATAAATATTGATCCATTGGTATCTGGAGATACAACATCAATAGTCTCTGCCGCATCATTAATACCAGATCGCCATCTAGCATTTAGCCGTGCAAGGCTTTCTGCAACAAGAGTACAGACCCCTGTAAAACCAGGTCTACAATCAAGTGTCTGGTTATCTTGAGGATTAGCTAAAAAAACCTTAATTGACATTTATGGCTCCAGGCAAGAACATAGAAAACAGAAACCGAGAGTGGCTTTAATCGCTATGGCTCCTGTTACTGCATACAGGGAAACCGTGCGATTTTTAGGGATTATCAAGCCGCTTTGCCATTTCCATCTATACATATCAGCACCAGCTACAAGCTCATCCACGATGTCTCCACCTGAAAGACCAGTGATGTCAACGCCGCTTTCACAAGTAACGTCTGCTATTTTTCCACTACCGGCATTCCGGTTTACCGGCGTCAATTCAGCATGAGTACCGCCTACAGTTCCGGTGTCTCTGATTTTGACCTGTATAGTCTCTGCCGCCGCCGATTGTAATTTCAAGGACGTAACCACTGCCTCTATGTCGCTATCGTTAGTAATATAGAAAAAGCAGTCTCCGGCCCCGGTAGGTGTCACAGAAATTACCGCGCTGTAAGATTCTTCTTCGTGTTGGTTGGAGTGTTCAGTTATTGACTGACATATAGCCTTGCTTACAGCCATGCCGCCTTTGGTAACTGATTGTCCTATCCCTGTTTTTGGATCACGTAAAATCAATGTCTTATACCTCCAGTTCGTCGTCTACGTCTATTTCTTCATCTGACACTATGGTCAGATGTTCATTTATAGTTTTAAGTTCTGCCAATATGAAAAGTAGTAAATCTTTTATTTCAAAGTCTTTAACATCCAGGCCGTCTTCGACCATCTTGTCAAAGCCGTGAAGCTCAAGTGGATGTTGATAGCGAGGCATTATTTATCCCCAAATTGTAAAACTGACATTTCCTGTGTCTGAGTGCCCGATAAGTGATTGCTCCCCAGCCAGCGCGATACCTGTTCGCTCAAGCACACCAGTTGCACGAATTATTGTGTCAAATTCAAGATAGTCTGAATTAGCTAAATCGCTCAAACCCCCATTTACAAGAGCCAAGCGAATTTTTACATCTTCATCATTCCGGTTGGAAATACCAATGTTAAGTACTTGAATCTGACCAGTAGGCATTTTATAAAGTACTGTATTTACGCCAGCCTCCATGTCTACTGCTGCGATTCGTCCCGATGCCATTTAGTAATTTCCTTCCCTGACTGTAGATGTACCCGCCTCACTCTGCTCGGAAAACATTTCCTGCACTAAGGCTGTAATATCCTCTTTGCCCACCTTAACTTCGAGAGCATTTTTAAGCCTCATGCCATCAAGCCGGACTTGTTCTTGTTCCAGCTTGACTTGAGTAATTTCCAACTTTACTTGCTCTTCCTCAAGTTTAACTTGCTGAACTTGGCCTTCGGTTTCTATACGCTGCATTTCAGCAACCATAGCCGGATCAGGCGGAGACTCTTCCATTGGCATGCCACCTTCCATGCCTCCCATGCCTTCCATGCCCGGTATGCCGCCTTCACCGGGTTCCATGGTTCGCCCCTGCTCATCTCCGGCCAAGATCTCAGGTGGGATAAGTTTCTTTAATCGTTCGGCAATATCGTCAGCCCTCGGAAAGTCCTGCATACTGAAAAGGATATCCGCTATTATGGCCATTTGTTCAGGTGTTAAATTCGGAATAAGAATAGCAATTTTTTCTTGAAATTCCTCACGTTGAGTAGAATAAGAGCCTTCTACGTCAATATCAACATCGTACAGGCCAACAGTCAAATCAATACCGGCACCATCATTGATATTGACAATTTTTTCCTTCATGTCTTTTCCGAGGATCTGAATTTGTTTTTCAGTATCGTAAATCTCTGGAATCATGCCGACAATAATTTTGCCCTCAGTACGTACTCCATCAGCCAAGTTGTCCAGAAAAGCATATTGGCCGGTGTCTGACTCCTGTTTGCGCTTTGTAATCGCCACCCCGGACGTTTCGTTGCTTTCTTGACCCAGCGCGGCCTTTTGGATACCAACGGTATCTCTCATTTCGCTGTCAGCTATCTGAATTTGAGCTTGATTTGCGGAAGAGGCCATAGCCGGCGCCTCTCGAAAAGGTTTATGATTAGGATAAGAAGGGTCTACATGATAAGGCAAGTAGGGATAGTTTTCGTCATTTGCTTTATCCCATATTTCTCGATAGCCATCAGTAAGACAAACATCCGGCATCATGTAAGGCTGCTTAGGCTGTAAGGCTGCAGCCTCTGCATCATTGGTCCTAAAATAATTGTAAAGCATCTGAGCATCTTTAGCATGACGTGCAATCCCACGCACCTCAATTTTACCATTAACGCAAAGCTGTTTTCCCCACACAAGAACTATCGGAAACATCTTCCCCGGAATATCCCCGGTCTCCAGAGTTCGCTTACCGTCTACCTTGGCCCACTTAATTTTGTAGATCGGGACCTTGCGAGTTCGTTCCACTGTTCCCTTTTCCGGTTTTTCAGTAACAACATTACCATCCGAAAGAAGGTAAAGTGTCCTGTCCTCAACCTTCTCTTTATAAAAATACTCAGCAACTCGAACAGTTGATTCCGTCTGCCAATTACTCAACTCCGAACCGTCTACAGAAAAATCAACAGGCTCTTGATTATACTGATCTTTGTACTCTTCACGGGACATATCAGTCACAAGAAACATATACATCCCATCTTGCTTGTCATCTTGCTCCGCGGCAGGATCATAATAAACCGAATAGGCATTAATAATTCGAGCAATCCGAATATCTTGATCAAAACCATTATCATCGAGGTAATCCGTCAGAACTCTCCATGCGCCTCGACCACCAGCAGCCAGATGAACACCGGCATAAGAGTGAACTTTGGTTGCAGCACTGTTACGCTGAACATATCGGACCAATCCCTCAATTACATCCGCTGTCTCGGGATCAGCGTCATTATCAACGGCCTTGATTTTGACACCCGGAGTATTTAAACGAATATCTCCATCAATCTGATCAAGAAAGGTAGGCATTTTGTTAATCGTCAAACACAACCGCCCTTTACCGCGCTGAGTTTTTACAGTTTCGTCCCATTGTTCACCATTAATGAACTTGACGTCATCCTGACCCTTCTTGCGTTCGGCGGATTCGTTTGAGACAGATCGGTCCAGGCGCTTTCGCATGGTCTCTAAAAAAGTGTCATCGGCGGAAAGCTTTTCGACTGATGTGCTGACTTTATCTGGATTGTCTACTTGTGACATTGTTGTGGCCCTATTGGAGGCTGAACATCCACGACCGTCAAGTTAGGCTGTGTGCCATCCTTGTAATGTTTTAACACTTTTTTGCTTGTCAGCACATCATCACTATCATATTTTTTCATTGTGATAGTATTGATCTCGCCAATCGAATAATAAGTATATTTATCTACTCTCTTACCAATCACAACCTTATCAAGATCCCTGGTCTCTTCAGTCCAGGTGCTTATCCGTCCCTGGCCGTCTTTTACAATGGTCACAGTTGAAACAGTCGTCTCTCCACGTACTTCTTTTTCAAGCCGCTCGCACAAAGTAGGATAGGCCGTTTTCAGTCCTTCTGTTGTTGTAATTGCCATATTACCCCCCTCGCCCCTTGGCATCTTTCACAACAGATACAGCCGCAGTCCCTTCATCCTTGCCAGTTTTTATATCTTCCACTAAGTCAGGACGTTTACTAACAAGTTGTTTTAGATTTGCAATCGATAAATCACTGGCCCAGGAAGTTGCACAAAATAGAAAGATAATGAATATTGAGATTAGTATTTTCATTTTGAATTCCTAATTTCTGACTAGGCGGACATGCATTTTAAGTGTAATCTTCTTGTTGTTATACACGACGCCCTTGGTGAAGATCACGACCCAAGCATCGGAGCTAGGGTTCAAATTCGTGGATGACGTCCACTGATAGGTAGCCGGCGTTGACGGAAAAGTTATCTCGTCTATTGATGGGTTGTTTTGCCCTAAATCAACAATACTCTCCAACTCCCTTCGATTCGGAATTCGCCAATCAGTGTACCCAGCCAAACTATTCGCATTAGCCTGATCCTTTAAATCCCAAATTAGGTCATCTACTGAAGCAAATGAAACCGAAGCTCCCGCTCCCTCATTAACAAGGACTTCATTTACAGTCATATCATTGGCTGTGATTGCCGCAACGGTCACATCCTGATTGTTGCCAGCTTGTGCAGCTCCAGAGACCGTAATTTTTCTTCCCACACAGCAAGCTCCGGTACTAAAATCACCGGCCACACTATGTATTATCTTAGTAGCTGCAGTAAATGTGATGTCGATTTTAGGGCCGAGGGTATATTGTCCCCAGAATAATGTACCATTTGCAGTAGGCCCTATATCAGCTTGGATAACCTCTCTATGCCACATTTTACCTGTGTTATTATCTTTAACACAGGCATTATTAGTCGCATGTGTTTTGCCATTGATTGTAATATTTATAGTCCCAGAATATCGCCCAGTAGTGAGAACGGCAAAGTCGTGAGCTACACCAAGTTCTAAATCCCCGTCATCACCTGTCTGGTAGCTCGTGGTCTGGCCTGTTTTAAGGAGCAGGGTGATAAATTTTCTCTCATCCCAATGTTTCCATGCCATAACAGCCTCCTACCTTATCAGTATTGTCGCAATAACGGTTATGGAATCAGCGCCGCCAGTCTCGGTACATTTTATTTTCAGTTTCGTGCAAGGCTCCGGATCAAAGTCGCTGCTGCCGATAAGGTCTTTTCCGTCCGCTCCTGGCCCGGAAGTTGCCGTAAAGCCTGAAACTATAATATCCGCTGTCTGCAAGACGTATGTCTCACCATCGTTGGAGTTCTCATATTCAAACTTTGCCGTTCCGCTCCCAGTTACCTCAATCTGTAATGAGAAAAATCCCTCAACATGATGAGGAATGTCTATAGGGACCGAATTCGCAACGCCACTGGCGGCTATGGTTATTGCATCAAAAATTTTATTGCTTATCATAATTTTTTCCTCACTTTATCCACGGAGAATACTTCCAACATTGGTCAACTTATGCTTTCCTGCCTTTGCCATCCGTTCAAACCTGGTCCAGTTCGCCGGAAGCTTGCGCGGTCTCGATCCTTTCTTGCGCTTAATTTGTTCACGGATCATGCGCTCTTTTTCTTTTTGAGCGGACACTGGTTCTGTGTCCGAATATATCCGCTTCCTTCCAGTATTATAAGCCTTACGAGCGCCCTCATGATATCGTGCCGGCATTATCTTGCCCACCCCGAAGTCAAGCTACTACTTGAACCAGGAATATGAATCTCCTTGCTTTCTGGTCGAACTATCCCCACAGACACTATCGAATTATTGAGATACCGGGTTGTATCCATAAGATGATCAAAGTCCTTGACTACTCTACCCTTGTCGTCTCTCCGATATATTCTGAACTCTTCAAGCCACTGAACCATTGACTTAAATACTTTAAGCCGTCCCGTGGTCATCCGCTTGTAGAGTTTCAAGATTCCGGCCTCAACAGGATTTTCAGCCGGAACCAATTTAAGGCCCAGGTCATTATATTCAAGCATGAGCTGTGTTCCGTCTTTTTGGCCTCTTCCAAGAGCCGCCGGATCGGATAACCCCGGTACCCATTCCCCGTGAGCTTTAACAGCCTCAGCATGTATTATTGGCTTTTCTTCTCCCTTCTTGTAACACGAATGAAGATAAAGCACATCGGATTCACGGTTTAGCGCTCCCCACGTTGCCGCCGTCGCTTTCCAACCGACATCAAACCCATATGCCTGAATCCAATGTTTAGGAACTGCAAAATCATCAACAAGTAGGTCCTCTTCGGGAATTGGATAAATTCGTCCAGATCCAAGCTGGGGAATACCTTTTGACCTGGCATCACGTTCGTGAGGAAGGTAAGAGTCAATAATATCTTGCTTGTCTTGTTCCGTGAGGTGCGGAGCGTCATCCCATGTAGCTTGGACCACAAAACGTCTACCCGTCTCTGCCGGTATCTGGCCACCAGGCATAAAAAGGAGAACGGTGTCAGACAGGCCCTGCAGGGGAGTAAAAAGAAGCATCACGATTCCCTGAGTGGTCATAGTTCTCGTTAGACACTCAGTGTAGATACCGATTGGAGGCTCTTCGTCGAGGAGAACAACATCTTGTTCATCACCCTCAAATGCTTTACGTCCTTGCTCATAAGACTTGAGGCCCATCGTTGAGATTCCACCGGTTATGTGTTTCACATAGACGGTTTCTATTGTATCCGGTACGTTGCCGGCCTTTTTTTTGGTCTCGACTATGTATTCACCAGGGATTAAGCCTGTTCCCAGGTCGTTTATCGGCCCAAGAAGCTTACGCTGGATAATGTCTCGAACTGTTTGACCTGTTGTTCCACACGCCCAAGTCCTCACCGGCCTATCGAATTTTCTACCTTCCCACCACGGCGGATATTGACCCGTAAGATGTAAGGTTAATTCATAACCGCCGACGCCATAGGTTTTCCCAATTCTGTTCGCGGCCATCATGCAGCGCTCTTTATGTTTCGCACCGGCTTTAAAGAATTTGCAGTGCGGGACATATAGCTCACGCCTTAACGGTCCACGGTCGGGATACAGTGACAGAATTTGTCTTGAATTAACACGCCGCTCCTTCTCTTGGAAAAGTGCCAAAAGGTTCTCTTTTTGGACGCGGGAGTACTGGCCGTAATCCAGGTCTAAAGCTGTGCTGTCAGCCCGTTGCACGTTTCTTCCTCTTTTTGGTGTTATCCACAATTAAGGAAATGCGCTTATCAATTTCTTTATCGGAAAGTTTTTGCAGTACATTAATGTCCACGACTTGACGATATTTCCAGTTTTCGGAATCTCTATTAAGCAAGAAAAGAGTCAAGGCATGAACGTCGGCAGGCATGTGCTTCTTAACGATTCTACTTATCTGCATTTTGGTAGTACCTGTTACTGGATTTGTTACCAAGGTAGAGGTGGTCTCATTGTAAAAATAGCCCTCTAGGCGCTTTTGAAGAGAATCTTTAGCAGTTGACTTGTCATAAGCCTGGCAGCCCCGGTCTACAGCATCTCCGAACTCAGGGTACTTTTTCTTCCACTTAATTATAGTCGCAGCACAAACACCCAGGGCCTTACCTAATTGACGCAAAGAAAGCCCGCCCTCTTCGCAGACGACCTCAGCTATTCGCAGATAATCTTCCTTGTATTTGGTGGTTTTGGACATAACTAATCTTCTATTTGCAAAGCTTCCGCTGCTTTTAAAATAGCTTTGTGTATCCGTTCCTGAAGTCCATTTCGCAAATCCTCTTCGCTATATCCTGCGGTATCGTCAAACCCACAAATCGCAAAATGAACTCCATCAACGACCAGCATACTAGTGCCGATCCAGTCATTTTCTTTTAGTTGGTAGGTATTTTCTTTAGATACCATAACTATCACCCCTTAATCGCCCGCGTCAGATCGTCCGAAGAAAAATGCATAGCCGCAATAGCCTCGGAAGAAAGTATTCGACCCTTCAACCAATAATAATCAAACTCCTGGTTTTTTGTACTCACAGCTATCAGGAATACTTTGTCAAAATCCGGATTTTCTTTAAGGAATTTTTGAAGGTCGGAGATTGCTTGTTCTGGACTAATAAACAGACAGTTATCGGCATGGTCGGACATACGAGTTACTTTTGAGGTCTCTGCCATTTTTTTGTCCTTTCATGGAAGGAATTAATTTTCCATACCTGAAAAGTGATTATTTGTCAAGCATTCCTAATGAACAAGCCCAGAAGGACCACTAGTAGGAAAATCCTGGTTTTTTTCAAGCTGTTCAACCATTTCTTTAAGGGATTTAATCATTGTTTCACGCTCAGCGCTTGTCACATAACTACTGACACCCTTCTCATTAAACTTGAAAATTACAAGGGTAAAACCCCAACCCGGGAAGAATTTATTTAATACATCTTGAATGACCTTACCCAAATAATCCAGGAGTTGTTCGGTTTTTTGTTGTTTGACTAGACTCCTTTCCTTGTTTTTCTTCATCTTCAATCCACCCCATCTCTTTGATATGGTAAAAACTCAAATGTCCAATCCTTGTGGATTTTCTGTGTTTTAAGCAAACAAGCTGAAATATTCGCTTGACAAAGCCCATGTTTTCTTGCAAAAGCCCGCTGGTTATTCTCCTCAAACCATTCTCCGGTATCTAAATTAAAAGCGAAAAACCAGCATTGTTTTGTAGGGCCACAAGATCTGGATCTACGATTATTTGCTTGTTGATGGGAAGTTGCCCACCGCCAATTATCAGGTCCGTAGTCACCATCGTTATCCGGCCATCTATCCAAAGTCATTCCTTCGTGTGGATCTCCTACATCAGCATAAAAATTCTCGAATGAATGCCAACGTTCACAAACTGAAATGCCACGTCCACCATACCACTTATAATCCTTGTTTTTTGGATTTCTACATCGTGCAAGCATACTTTTCCAAATCAAATAAATTAATGTTTAACTCATTTTATGCGTTTTCATTTCAACCACCCCATGTCACGGTACGTCTTGGCTCGGGCCTTAGCTGAAGCATACAGAGGACCTACGGGATCACAATAATCGTACACGTGCGGTTTTTTTCCATCTACTGGCCGCAAGATCCGGCCAATAACTTGTATTAATCTAGCTGAAAATTTTATCGGTGTCGCTAAAAAAAGTGAAGACAAACAAGGAAAATCTACCCCCTCTCCAATTAGCTGCACGGTGGCTATCACGACATCAACTTTGCCTGCCCGGATATCTTCGACGATGGACATACGCTCTTTGGATTTAAGTTGACCTGTCAATATTTCTACCCTCAAACTCCTATTAATGGCCAGGGCCTTAGCGAGTATTTCACAGTGCTCAACCCTGTCTGAAACAACCAATACGGTCCCTGAATAATGTCTGGTCTCAAAAAGAACATCCTGGACTATCATGTCATTACGGTCTTCATCCACCACAATCAACGACAAGAGCTTTTGATAGTTGAATCCAGTCTCCCTAGTCTGTATCTCAGGAATCAAAACGGCCCCCAAGTCCTCCAGCTCTTTGGAATCAATCCTGTGAACCATAGGACCGATAAACCAGTGAATCAGTCTAGTCAGCTGATCTCTCCTATATGGTGTGGCCGAACATCCTAGCGCAAATTTACAGTCAAAGGCCCGGACGATTTCACAACTCATCATTGCAGGAATTTTGTGAGTTTCGTCAAATATAATTTGGCCAAAATGCCGGGGCAGTTCTTTTAGATGCTTTCTGACTGAATTGATAATCCCTACTGTGACAGGCTGGACATCAAACTTATTATCTCCGATCAGACCAGCAGTGGTTCCCAAAAACTTAGCGATCATATCTCTCCACTGATACAATAAAAGCTTTGAATGAACCAAAATCAATACTGGTTGACGCCTTATGGCGATAATGGCTAAAGCACAAATTGTTTTTCCTGATCCCGTAAGAGCAGAGAGCACACCAAAATCTTTTTTTATAATCGCCTGCACAGCTTTTTCTTGATATGGTCTTAGTTTGCCGGAAAACTGCAAATCAATCACTGGTAGGATTTGCCGATGGTCTTGAAAAATAAACTCTTTTCCGACAATCTCTAAAGCTTGCCGGATAAACCCGCGAGGGAGTCTAATGCTATCTTGATCTTTTTCAAGAAAACAAAGGGTTTTTTCTATATTCCCGGTATAGCGTTTGTGCCTTTTTGCTTCCAAGTACGCTGGATTCGGAAATGAAAGAGCTTTTTTGAGTTGATTTTTAATTTCAAGACTTGCACCTGTAAGAATAATTTCTTTATTAAGCGTAAGAATCATTTATTATCCTGATAAGGTAAAAACTCAAATATCCAATTTCCTGTAGTTTTTAGTTTCTTGTGTAAACAACGCGATATACTTGAGCATTGAAGCCTGTGTTGTTTTGCAAATTTCTGTTGATTGTCATCTTCAAACCACTCACCTGTATTCAAACTGAAAGCCATAAACCAACGCTGACGATTTGGACCACAAGACCTTGGCCTACAATTCATCCGTTGCTCATGCCCAGTGGCCCACTGGCAATTACTTAGCTTATAATTTCCATAGCTATCTATACGATCTATAGTCATGCCTTTTGGTCGTGGTCCCATATCTTCATAAAAGGCTTCAAATGAATTTCTCCAACGATCACAAACTTTTATACCTCTATCTCCATAATCTTTGTAATTTGGAGCTTTTGGATTATAACAACGGTCAATCATACAACGATAAGTCCAGTATTCCCTTGTCCCGGACATACCATGCGTTGTTTTAGTTTCCCGGGATAAACATCCACAACTTTTAACTCCACCTGATTTTAGATTGTTGGAATTTACAAAAGCTTCGTTACCACAATCACACAAACATCGCCATACAACACATTTACTACTTCTTTTTTCGGTTGGCTCAATCACAGTCAACCGATTAAATCGCTGTCCGGTTAGATCAATAGCGCTATGATGCATCATATTCACCACGAAAAAAACGCACCCATGTGCTATGAATCTATCCAAAAGGAAGAAACCCGGATCTCTCCGGCATAGGTGCGTTTAGTTTTAATTGAGGAAGTTTGAATAAATTCATAGCTCCTTTCTTATAACAAAAAAACCATCTATTGTCAAAAAGGAATATCGGAGCCCATACCACTAAACTCTTTATCACCGCCAGATTCCTCGCTCGCATCGTATCCACCAGCTTGATCACCGTCTCCAGATCCGCCGCTCTGCCCTTGATCCTGGCCCTCATTAGGAGGCGATGGAGGCCGATCCGATTTCTGCCCCTGGCCTTTGCTATCTAAAAAAATCACATCTCGAATAATTACTGAGGTTGACCAGCGCTTGACGCCTTCCTGATCCTGCCATGACTGAGTAGACAAACGGCCCTCAAGGTAAATCTGTGATCCTTTGCTCAAAAATTCAGCGCAAGCCTCGGCTTTTTTGCCAAATACTGTACAGCGTACCCACTCTACGGCCTCTGTCCATTCGCCGTCTTTTTTAATACTATAATTTGTTGCAACTGAAAGATTTACCACGGCCATTCCAGATTGCGAATACTTGAGAGTTGGATCTTCCCCGAGCCGTCCGATAATTGAAACTGAATTGAGTCCTTTGCTCATTTTTTTAAACCTCCAATTTTTTGTTGTCTAACTATCCAATATATTAAAGATATTTACCTATATTGCTTTTTTTGTATCTGTTTAAGGCAAGTATTGAAAAAACCAACTTTTATATTTTTTCCCTTTGCGCAAACAATATGAAACACGACTACTAGAAAGTTTATGACGTTTTGCAAATATTTGTTGATTACTGTTTTTGCTCAATTCACCAGTTAAAAAATTATAAGCTAAAAAACAACGCTGGCATCGTCTATTATTAGCCTGTTCTTCCCATGTAGCCCATTTACAGTTATCAGGCTTATAGTCCCCATCATTGTCAATACGCTCAAGAGTTAATCCTTCAGGACAATCACCCATATCCTCGTAAAAATTTTCAAATTTGCGCCAACGCTTACAAACCTTGATACCACGGCCACCATAGTTTTTATAAGCTGGCTCCCTTGGATTATAACAACGCTGAATCATATCACTCCAAACATGATATTCTTTAGTGCTATGTCTGCCGTGCTTATAATTTCTGAGGTTGTAACTCATTTATTTCACCACAAAAAAATACGCCAAAGGTGTCGTGTCACGATCTGAAGAGAAAGGGACCCGGGGTTAGCCGGCCTTTGGCGTATAAAGTCTTTGGTTGTATTGGATTCAGAGCATAACACGACAATCTTGAATATACAGTAAGATCTATTTTCTGTCAATTTTTTTAGGACATTGAGATAACAATTCGATATTGGCATAATGAATCACCGGCCGCCTGAGACGCTTATCAAAATATTTAGTCACGCACCAGTTTATTTTTTTAACATTTTTACCAACAGAATCCGGCCCCTCTTCAAACTGGCTACAGGTACGGCACTCAGCCAAACTTGGCTTTTTTTGCTCAATTATGGGCAAGTTTTGGAAGTTTCTGTACTTTTTCTGTAAATCATCTTTGAGTTTGCCTGATAATGGAATCATCACAAAACCTCCGTTTTCTCTAATTTCGTCTTTTGCCTCGCGCGTATATGTTTAGTTTACTTAACAAAATTACCAAAATCCGCATGGATAACCAGTCTAAAATGTTAAGTGGGGGGTTAACAAACACTTAACATTGGGGTATATGAAGCCAAAAGTTAACATGTTAAGTTTTCCTCCAAATGTTTAGAATGTTAAGTTAATGTTAAGTACCCAACTTAACAAATAATAATAATAATATCACATACATATATATAAATGTTAAGTTCAAAAAAAGTATACGCGCGAGGCAAATATTTTATTATAGATTTTCAATCTCATTTCTTGCCTTTCAATTCCTTCATCTCACAAATCTCCTTTTTCTAAAGCTCTCATTCAGGAACTTCCCCTTTCCAATGTTCCACGGCTACAGGTCCACCATCAATACAACACGCTGCATAAAAAGCTTTCCAGGAATCACGAGCAAAACACATATTTGTGTTCCCCTCTGAATTTATAAAAATCAGGTCCCCATTTTCCACTATGGCATCATCAGCAAAAAGATAGATATCTCCATCTTCCGACAAATCAGTTTTCACACAAAAATAATAACTTCCATATCTTTCACAGTTTCTGCCCATAATTATAAATCCCCTTTTTCTTTCGCCCTTTTTACATGCTGTGAAATCGCTGCCCTACTTTTCCCTAACGATTGAGCAATTTCGATCTGCTTGTAATCTTCCCTCATCATTTTAACTACCTGGTCATAAGTTACCATTTTCAAGTCTCTTATTGTCCAAACACCTTCACCAATATCAAGTTTGGCTTCAAATGGTCTGGCTGCTGGTCCATAAACACTCCGAGCTTTTTCATAATGCACTTCAAAGCAAGCGCCTTCTTCGAATTCATATAAAGGATTACGTTTCAGAGTCAAAATCGTATTAAGAAAATCCTCTCGCTTACTGGTCCCTCTCTGAGCAAAACCTTTTCCTGAATGATGGATTAGAAGCACAGCCTTGCCCATAGATTTAAGATGTAATAGCCATTCCTGCATCACGGTCCAGCCGCTTGCGTCATTTTCGATACCTGTACGCTGCAGACAAGATAAGTTGTCTAAGATTATCAATTCGCATTCGTCAGTTATCTGGCCCTCAACTATTTTCTGGCCTGACTTTGTTCCAATATCAGGAAGTATGTCTTCGTTAATATCAGGGGTGATAATTTCCAGGGACTTGCTTGGAAGGGCAAAACCATGTTCAACGACTATTTTCTCATATCGTTTCTTGATATCGTCCCCCGCCATTTCACCGTCGATATAAAGTACGCTCCTTGCTTGCGGTGCTTCCCATTTTAAGAACTTGCCGCCTGCTGCAACTGCAAATGCGATTCCGATGGCCAGGAATGTTTTGCCGACGCCTGGCCGAGCATGAATCATACCCAGCCCTTGTGTCGGTAACCATGGAGAAAGAATAAGCTCTTCCGGTTTAAAATCTGTTTCCAGTAAGCCCTTAATGCAGGTTTTCTTTAACCCTTTTTTGTTCTCTATCGGTATCTTGTCCAGTTCATCCGGCTTATGTGTCTGCAGCCAGTCAAACACGTCCTCTTTTTCTTTTAAGCCCAGCTTGGGCACATTCACCATTTCAATAGTTGGTGGAGGCATGAGACCTTCAAGCTGTAGCTTGACATTTTCAGCATATACCTTGCCGGCCTTATCATAGTCCGGCCAGATCCTTACATTGCGACCAGCCAGCGGAGACCAGTCTGTAAGCCTGGCTGCATTGGTCCCGCCCATCGATGTAGTGGCAAGCCTGCGGACCCCTGGAGGAAGAGACTGTAAGGCCTCCGCACACTTCTCGCCCTCGACTATCCAGATGGTGAGGTCCTTGGATGCCCGGGTAATATGATTGAGACCGTAGAGAGGTCTGGGGGTCTGCGGCGCCCCCGGGGACCACTGACTATTTTTGTAATTAAAATAGGGAATTATCTCTTTTTTACCATTGCCGTCATATCTGGCCACGTGACCCAGGACCTTGCCGGCCTGGTCCTTATAGGTCCAGAAATTAGATAAGGTCTTCTCTTTTCTGGTTTTGAAAATTCCGGGAGGAATTGTTGGGAGAGGTTTTTTTGTGGCCGTGCTTTGCGCAGGATTCGTTCTACGGAGTTTTGGTTCGATATGGGACTCAAGGGACGTCCAAAGATTTAAAGTTCTTAAAGCTGTAACTATGTCCTTTTGTGAACAACCAACTTTACAATGAACAAGAATCTTATCGTTGATTAAAGAAACGTGTAATGATGGATCGTGATCGTCATGACTTGGGCAAAGACACATAAACGATCCGTCAGCTTGTCTTCGTCCTTCTCGTTCTTGAAAAATTCGTTCAAAAAGATTGCGCAAAAGATTTCCTAATCTTCAAAAAAAGAAATTACTCCCGAGACTGTTGACAATCACGACCAGGAGGTGGGGGTTGTGCCGGATAACCGGCGTCCCAGGAGTAAAATTTATTTTATTGATTGGAATAGATCATAGATTATCAACATAGTTTTTCTTATCCTGATTTTAAAAATTTGTCAATTTAAATTTAAGGTAATTAATTTACTTAATTTTTGTATGAGTTTTTGATAAAGGCGGATACTTGGTTCCAACTTTCTTTCTATTCTATAAAAATAACTCAAAGATATACCTATTTCTTTAGCTGCCTGCTTGCGGCTACCACCACAAAGATAAATTATTTCTTTCGTTACCCATTTACTATTTGTAACGCGAATTTTTATCTTTTTTTTCTTAACCTTTTTTTTCTTAATTTTCCCCCTACGATTATCATGTACATTATGTTTAGGTCGTATTGTTTGGATAAAAATTCGTTCTATATCACAAGCCATTTCATTATGTTCAACAATAAAATAAAAAACTTTTTTTCTCGCAAAACGTCCACATTCTCCGAAAACACCATGTTTTGCTATTCTACTAACTAGATAACTAGTCGCTCCTATATAAATTATTTCACCATCATCCTCACAAATAAAATAAATATATCTAGCCTTCTTTTTTTTGAATTGTATAAATTTTCTTTTTGTGTTTTGTTCAATAAAATTATTTATTTGCATAATCAGTTCTCCCTTACCGGAAAATAATGTCAAAAAAACATTTGTCAAGTCTTGACATTTTGACAAACCCCCATTATATTCAGAATAAGTCTGAAAATAATACACCAAGGAGAATAAACCATGACCATCGAAACCCTGATAACTAAATTCCTAAACAAAATCGCTAAAACAAAAAGAGAATCCTCATTGTTCGGCGGGTTATTTATTGGTTTTGCCTTAGGAATCTGCTTTTTTGCCCCCGGGAGCGAAAATATTTTTAACTTAGTGGCCCAAGTTGCAGTTATTTCTACACTCTTGTTCCTTGGTCTGTGTCTAATTATTAGAAGAAGTGCGTTCTAAAAACCTAAGCAAGGAGAACAGCACCATGAAAAACATCCACACTGAAAGAGAGGGAACTACGCTCACATTAACCATCGACCTATCCAAGTCCCAAGGTCCCAGCAAGTCCGGTAAAAGCACCGTGATTGCTACGACCGGAGGCAACAAGGAAATCGCCCCTGGTATTTACCTTGGCCTCAATGTCTATCGAAAAAATTAGACAGTAAACAACAGTGAAGCCAAAACGACAAAACGAAAAACACGGTATGTCAAATACACCGACATATCGTGTTTGGGTCAATATGCAAAGACGCTGTAATTATCCAAAACACCCGTCCTATGAATATTATGGTGGCCGAGGTATTACTGTTTGTGAGAGATGGAATAGTTTTAAAAATTTCTATGAAGATATGGGGCCAAAACCTGACGGTATGACATTGGAACGCATGGATAATAATGGCAATTATGAACCTGAAAATTGCGAATATGCCACCTGGGAAAAACAACAAAACAATAGACGGCCAAATTCTTCTGGCCGCGTTAAGCAGCATTGGTTTCGAGTTTGGCATAAGGATAGCATGGCTCAATATTTAAGTAATAGTCAATGTAAGTTTGCAAGAAAGTGGGGATTAAGGCAATCGGCTATCTCTCGTTGTTTGTGGGGCACTCGACACCATTATCGTGGATGGAGATTTAGGAGAATTTAATCTTTTGTGTCCTGGGCAATGATATAAAAAGGCCCAAAGGAGAACCTATGAAACTTCTCGGATTATCCACTCTTCTTGAATCACTATTTCAGTCAAAGCCAGCTTCGAAGTCCTGGGGAATAAAGGCAAAATATCATCTTCCAAAGTCCAGACCGACCACCCCTGAAAGAAAAAGGCGCCGACAAAGGGTTCAGGCGTCAAAGCGGAGAAACAGGAGGGCATAAGGCCATGATCCATGTTAGCCGTTTTCTGGACTTACAGCTTAAAAATTATGAGAATTTTAAAAAAGCGGAAATAGTTTTCACCGCTTACAAGGAAAGGCTTTTCAATTCTACTCAGGGATTGATTGCTCATCCTGAAATTTCTCAAGATTTTAAGCTGTATTTACTTGATTTTATTAAGACTTTGGAAAAAAAACCATGAACATTACAAACTTACTTGAGAAAAGGTGTTTACTGCAAATTGGCGTTGATCTATAAGGAGATAGCCATGTTTAGGGTTGTCGAAAGAATTTATCCTGATCATAAAATAGTAGGAATCAGCGAATTATTTGTTCCCGGTATAGGATGGTACGATACCTTAATTGGAGGACTTGCCGATACCTTAAAAAAAGACATTATTCCTATTGTCGAGAAAGGAAGGGATGCCCACAGGCGAACAGTTGAAAAATTAGCATTGACCCTTGAAGATAAAGAGGGGTTTCAGAAAACAGCCGATTTTTCCATTAAAGAATTGTTGGAGTAGCAATATGTTCTGCGACGTTAAAGGCTGCACCGAACTAGCTAAATATTTGGTCAAAATCGAAAACATTAGTTTTGATTTGTGCGAAAAACACAATAAATTAAAATGGGTATTAGAAAAACCCAAGGAGAAAAAACCATGAACATCATCAACAAAACATTTGCTCTGCTTCCGCTTGCAATTCTGTTAGGGCTTGGAGTGGACATCTTTTACTTGGCCGCGATCACATTCTATATCACCGGACGCCTGCCGGATGTAAGTGTTATCCTGGGTAGTCTATCAGGCCTTGAACGGATCGCGGAGGCCCTGGGAGGATAACGATGAAAACCCTAATAATCACAATTCTTATCTTTATCTTGTCTGGTCCTGTCTTTGCCTGGGATGACTGCACAGACAAGTGGAATGAAGATGTCCGGCAAGCTGAAAAAGAAAATTATCAAAATCACATGCGTGCTATCCAGGAAGAATTGTTAATGATAGAACAGCAAAGAGAACTTGATCGTATCAGGGACCGATATGAGCGCAAAGATTATGATTATTGATTAAAATTTTCCATGTCTCCTTAAACCCGGTATTGGCCTGCTTGACCGGGATTAGAACCGCAGGCCACTTCACAATAATTGACTTTTCCAGAAAAATATATTAGATAAAAAACAAACCACCAAAGCTTTGCGTAGCCCTGGTGGTTCTAATCAATTCATTACCTAATAGGAGGTAACTGCATGACTAAAAATATACTATCAGAATTACCCCCCTGGGCCAAGAAATTAACTGGACAAAAATTTGGGCGGTTAATAGCTATAGAACCAATTAAAAAAAGAAGCAATGGCGGGGGGATTGTTTGGCGCTGTCTTTGTGATTGTGGAAATGAGTGTTTTAAAAGAGCGGGTGATTTGAGATATGGTTCTGTACAAAGTTGTGGTTGCTTACAGCGGGATGCAGTAAGAGAAGCTGTAACAAAACATGGGATGTCCAGAACCAAAATTTATAAAATTTGGCAGGCGATGATCCAGCGTTGTAATAATCCAAAAAGTACAGCTTATAAATATTATGGAGGCCGTGGTATTAAGGTCTGCGAGCGTTGGCACTCGTTTGAGAATTTTTATGAGGATGTCGGAGATCCGCCAAAAGGCAAAAGCCTAGATCGTTGGCCTAATAATGATGGAGATTATGAACCTGCGAATTGGCGATGGGCAACAAAAATAGAACAAGCCAATAACACTAAAGCACTCAAATTATTTTTGGCTTTTGGTCCTTATGATCAAATTGAAATAGCAAAAAATCAACATATATTTGCAAAAAAGTGGAAACTAATTCCTGGGCATATTTCAGATTGTCTTCTTGGTAAGAGAAAAAAACATAAAGGCTGGGAATTCCAAAGAATATAAAATGCTAAAAAAAATAGGAAAAATATTTCTTAATCTGATAATCGCTTTTTCCTTGGCCCTTATATTTTGGTGGTTCTGTCTAATCCGGATACCGGAACACCAGGTCCAGGGAACCTCTGCTCCAGTCATGACCAAAGAAGAGGCCCTGGACTTTATGGACTATCATGGCGTGAAGGTAATCTGGGCTGAAGGCGAAGAATGGGTTTTTGAGCGTGATGGGAAAACATATTCACTAATTAAAAAGAAATAAGTTTCCGTTTCTCCTTGTGTTCTGCCGTCAATTAAGGTTGACGGCAGTTTTTTTTATATTTTTAAAAATATCCAGCCTCGATGAATTTTTTGCTTACCATTGAGACAAGCAGAAATACTTGGCCCATGTAATGTATGTTTTTTCGCAAATTTGCTTTGGCTATTACTCATAAACTGACACATCATATCTTTGTGCCATGCTCGAAACCAAAACTGTCTAAAAGGACCGCAAGAAATCGGTCTGGAGTTAGCACACTGGTTTTGTTGAGTGGTCCACCGAATATTCCCCCGTTCATAATTGCCATCATTTTCAATTCTATCCTGTGAATATTCAGGACCAGGCCGAGGACCTATGTGCTCATACCATGTTTGAAAATCATGAAATTCTTTTGAAACAGAAATACCTCGACCACCATACCATTTAAAACTAAGATCTTTTGGATTCTCACAACGCTGAATCATGCTTTTCCAAATACTATAGATCAAAGTTTTAGACATTCTATGTGTTATAGTCCTTTGTGTTAAAAGATCTTTTTTGAAACATCCACAACTTTGGGTTTGCTTGTTTTGTAGGCGTTGTGAAGCCACAAAACATTCATTTCCACAATCGCAAATACATTGCCATATCACGTGTCGTCCGCAGCGTTTATTAGTTGGTTTTATCGCTACCAATCGTCCAAATCTCTGATCTGTAATATCCTTGCAATTTTTCGATAATTTAGGTATTTTGGTTATAGTCATGATCTTAATACTCCCATATTAAGTTTTGTGGCAAGAAATGGTGTGGGACTGATTTCTCACACCATTTTGTTTATTTTACTTTATTTTTACGGGATCTCATACAATTTTGCCCAGGTCTGACGTTCAGCTATCGGCCACCAGTACGCCCAAATGAACTCCTGAACATAGAGACCAGCTTCTTATGACCGAGCTTCACCGTTACCCACTCCGGACCGGTTGGCTTATGCACCATAAAGCTGGCAGTGCCGCGCTTGTGCCGGTTTCTAGCCGCTCGTTCTCTTTTCCCTGCTCGATTGCTCATTTCTTTTAGGAGGTTACCTCTGTTTGCCTACTAGATTCAGACTTTTCTCACCTATACCAAAATAATTGATTTTTTTCATTATAAGTGGCCGGCAGAAGGATTCGAACCTCCGTCAACTACTTCTCCCAACCTCTGGGCGATACCGACCATACTATCTAATTACATTCGCATAATCCGCCGTTGTACGCATAGGGACCACCTGGACCAGAAGGATCGTCCTCATTGTAATGTTCGCCAGGCACTCCATGCCACCCAACTCCGTCTCCGCAGCAATCACACACCTGTACATCATGATTGTCGTGGGTTTTAATCCACTTTAAGATAGATGCATCTCCCGGCGAGGACAATGTCCCTAACTCCCAATCATCTTTTATGACTTGCTCAATATTTAGAAATCCTGAACCCTCGCATCTTGTACATACTCGTGACATTGATTTTTTTACCTCTTTTTGAGAATTTACATTTTCTTCGACAATGAATGCAAATCTCCGGTTTTGTAGGCAGACATTTATTTAAAAGACAAAATTTTGGATACTCTATTTTTTTCATGTGAAACTAGATACATCCCACACCCATCTCCTTTTATAGCCGGTGCTTCCAAGCAGCCGCTATCTTATCTTCGGTGATCACCCACCAACGATAGGCAGGGTCCAAATTCTCAGTCCTCTCCTTGGCGAGGGCGAGGCGTGGATGTAGGACGTAAAGAACTATTCGCCCTTCTTCCAGATATCCGGCCGTATGGTATGTTTAGGTACAGCCCGCTTAGGGTTCATCTGTGTAGTGTATTTCTCGATTTTCTTGGCCAGTCCTGCGGAACAGCCATTATTTGCTACCTGGTATAGATAGTTGCTGGCACAGCCGCACATCTTAGCCAGCTTTCTTAACTCTTCCGTTGAGTGTTTCTCAATCCAGTTTGAAAGCTTCATTAATGATTTTCCTTTTTAAGATTTTTGTTGACTTTTTTATAAAGGATTATTATAAATAATATATTGCATTATCTCAAAAGTCAAGGAGGAAAAAGCAGATGCAGAGCGTAGAAATATCTCAGCTAGCAAGAGCAAATTTAATGACCAGCACAAGTAAATATATTCACGATTCACATATCATCTTCACCGGCCTTCAAATAGAAAGAAAAAACAACGAATTTATTATTACTTTCTACCATGGAACTGATTTACTGGTCACCATAAAGCGTGAATCCCCACATCCAGACGACACCATTAGTTTCCATTTGACAGAAGGTCGAATGAAAATGGAGCTATCTAATGCCTGAAGTGTTTATCCCAGGATTTTATCAAGATGTTTCATTCCATGACTATCTTGCGGACTCAGCTTTAAATAATTCGGGTCTCAAAATATTCAGCCAGTCCCCTGCTAAATTTGCATACTGGCGCGACAATGAAAAGCCTGGGACCCCAACACAAGTTGAGGGAAGTGCTCTCCATTGTGCCATTCTACAACCAGAACTTTTTGAAAATCAATTCGGCAAAGGCCCAGCTCCACGCGTGGGGTCCGCTGGTCGAATCAAGTGGGATAAAGCGAATCCGAAAGCCATACCGTTAACACCACGACAATTTGATAACGTCCAGGGCATGAGCCAAGCGTTTGAGCATACATCCTGTTCTGTGGCAAGAGACTTGCTTGCCGGAGGAACGCCCGAGATGTCTATTTTTTGGGATGACCCCGGGACTCACCTGGTGTGCAAGATGCGCCCTGATTATCTTCGAGCAGATGATATTATGATTGATTTGAAAAGTTCTCAGGCAGGCAGTCCACAAGGATTCTTGAGAGAAGTCCGTCGCTGGGGATACGATAGGCAGGCAGCATGGTACGAACGCGGATTAAATGCTGCGTATCAAGCGGCTGGAGTAAATAGACGTGTGGAAGCTTTTATTTTTATAGTTGTGGAAAATTTCAGTCCTTATGAAACTGCGATTTATATGCTCTCTGATGAAATAATAGAAACGGCACGGCAACAAATTGACATTGATCTTGAAAAATATATTAAGTGTATAAAAAATAACGTTTGGCCGGGATATGTGAATGAAATAGTTATCCTTGGAGCGGATGATTAACTTGACTTTTTTTTAAAATTTAGTAGTACAAAAATATGCTTAGGATTTACCGTGAAACCCCGAAATCTAAAATTTGAACTCCTGATGTCCGGGAAACCGGAACCTCCTCTCGCGGCAGGTCCTAAGCAGCATCAGGAGTTCTTCGCGTGATTAATATGGGCATTACAACGCACGGAATGTGTAGAACTTCGATTTATGGTATTTGGTGCAATATGATTAACCGTTGCGAAAATCCAAATGTTCCGAATTTTAAAAATTATGGTGACCGAGGGATAAAGGTTTGTGAGCGTTGGCGTAATTCGTTTGAGGCTTTCTATGCTGACGTAGGGAATAAACCAGAAGGTATGAGTTTAGACCGTTGGCCTGACAAAAATGGAGATTATGAGCCTACGAATTGGAGATGGGCAACGACCCAGGAACAACGCATTAATAGTCGGCCCAAGTCTTACGGACTTTGTAACCAGCGCTGGTTTTACGGTCATGGACCAAGCGGTGAAATGATTATCGAAAATAATCAAAGTCATGTAGCAAGAATATTTAAATTAAACCGCACGAGTATTTCAACCTGCCTTTGCGGTAAGTGTGCCTATCATAAAGGATGGCGATTCCAATGGATACCAAAACAAAAAGGAGAAACCCGATGAATGATCAACTAGAGACCTATGCAAGAAATACCCTAAAGGAAGGCTTGGCCCAATGCTCCGATAGTGAGCAATTAGTGTTTAAGCGAATGTACTCATATGATAACCTGGACATGCCTCTTAGCAAAATCGTCGATGGTATGGATCCCGACCGACTTGATTGGGCAATGGATCAAGTAAAAAGAACTTTGAACAATAAAAGGGATAGAGGATTATGAAGAATAAGGAGAAATCCTGAATGTATATAAAGCATGGAATGTCCAAAACAAGAGAATATAAAACCTGGCAAGGCATGATTCAGCGTTGCGAGAATCCTAACGATCCAAGCTATAAATACTATGGCGGTCGAGGAATTTCAGTTTGTGAGCGCTGGCATACGTTTGAAAACTTCTACGAAGATATGGGCATACGGCCAAAAGGAAAAACCATAGACCGTATCAACAATGGAAAAGATTATGAACTTTCTAATTGTGAATGGAACACACCAGCAATACAAGCACAAAATCGCAGGCCAGTATCTTGTGGTCCCTGTAAACAACGTTGGTTTTTCGCCTTCAATTTAGTTACAGGCGAATGGGATGAAGATAACAAACGAAGTGAATTTGCAAAAAGGCATGAACTTAATCCGTGCCATATATCCAGTTGTTTACACAAACGAAGAAAAATACACAAAAATTGGGAATTTAGTTTTTCAACTTAATGCAAGAAGGAGGAAATCAAGTTGATTCAAAACCTAAAAATAAAATTACTAGAAATCGGGAAAATCAAAGCTGGAAAACTTGGCCAAGAGCGCAGGACCAAGGACGGAAAAAGTACCTACCGGCTCCCTACCAAATCTGACCATTTTACAATAACTTCAACACAGCGAGACGAAACCGGGAATTTTGCTCCCGATGTTGAGCTCATGAAACAAATTGCAGAAGTAGTCGGAGAGCCCTGGGATCATCTGGTAACACTTCCAGTATATCTCATTTTTAACACTATCGAAGAAAATATCTACACTACTTATGCATGTTACAAAGGCCGTACAAGAATTTGCACAGGAGATGGCGTAATAGCGACCGACCTCACAACAGGGGAACAGGTTCAATGCCCTTGCCCTCGACTCGACCAGGACTACAAAGGACCTGCAAAATGCAAAATCTATGGGCGGCTCTCAGTTGTTCTTGCAAACATGAATATTGTGGGAGGTGCTTGGGTATATCGCACGACCAGTTTTAATTCTGTTCAAGATATTCTTGGTTCTCTTATGCTTATTCAAAAAATCGCAGGCCGCCTTTCGGGTATCCCCTTAATGCTCAAACTGTTTCCCAAGACTGTGCAACTCCCCACCGGCCAGGCTACAGTTTACACCGCCAGTCTCATCTACCAAGGATCTCCCTTTGCTTTGGCCGAAACAGCCAAAAAGTGTCTCATGCTCGAACATGTCGAAAGCATAGCTCCAGACCAGACAATAGAGACCGAAGAGGAAGCCGAAATCCAAGAAGAGTTCTACCCACCTGAAACGGAAACCGAAAGAGCTAAAGCCGACGCCGCCGCCGTAACCGAGAAAACCAGGGAGACGAGAAAGGAGACCAAGAAGCCTGCCGAAGAACAAAAGACTGAAGGACAGGAACCTACAGCCGCGGAACTAGCCAGGGCGGATGCCGACAAACTGAAAAAGAAACAAGAGAAGGTCAAGGCCGCCGCTGCCGCAAAAAAGGAGAAAGCCAGGATCAAAAAGGAAAAGGAAGAAGCCAAGGCCGCCGCCGCGAACGAAGACGCAAGCGAAGGACAAAAAACAGAGGACACTTCTGGAGAAACATCTCCTTCCGGAGAAGAACCCCCTATCGAAGATGGAGAGGTTTTGGATGGTCCCCCCGAGGATTTTGGGTGGGTGTAAAGTGGTCAGAAAGGGATAAAGATGAGTGGACCAATAACACATGGCCATACTAAAAATGGCAAAAGATCGCCGGAATATCGTTGCTGGGAACAAATGAAAGCCAGGTGCCAGAATTCGAATAATATTAGCTATGAAAATTATGGCGGACGAGGCATTTCTATTTGTGAGCGCTGGCACTCATTTGAAAACTTTTACGAAGATATGGGAGACAAGCCAGAAGGTTTGACACTAGAACGTAAAAACAACAATGGAAACTATGAACCCGGAAATTGCCAATGGACTACATGGAAAGAACAAAATAATAACCGTCGTCCAAATTCCTCTGGTCGTGTTAAACAGCGCTGGTTTCAGGCCATAAGCCCTAATGGCAAAATATTTTATTCCAATAACCAGCACGAATTTGCAAGAGAACATGGATTGAATCATAGCCATATTTCTAGTTGTCTTCGAAGTTGCCGTAAAATTCATCTTGGCTGGACGTTCACACGAATTGAGGAGAAAATAATATGATTCGCATTAAAGAATTAACAATCAAGGGTTTCAAAAGGATAAAAAAGGCTGAAATTGAACTATCCCCTGGCGCTAATTTATTTTTAGGTCATAACGAAGAAGGTAAGTCTTCCATGTTAGACGCGACAATTTATGTCTTAACAGACAGCATCCAAGGCCAACCCAAAGGAGCTTTCATCGAGGCGATCAACGACCAGTGTAAGACCGCCTCAGTGGTCATCACCGGGCAAGCAGGGGATTCCCCTTTTAACATCAAAAGGACGCTGGCCAAAACAAATAGATCCGGGCCCTCCCCTGTCCAGGTTGGGGCTCAGTTGGGCGTTGATCCGCATATCTTGTCGGCATGTCTTAACGCCAATTATTACTTTGACCTTGATCCCGCATATCAGAAAAAGCTCATCATTAAGGCATTGGGCCTGAAACCTACCCTGAGAGACGCTTTTATTACTCTCCACGAAAAAGGTTATGCGTCAAACGTTTGTGAAGAATTTTGGAATGAAAAAATCATTAATGAAATTGATCATCTCGGATGGGATGCTGGCTACAACGCAGCTTATAGTTTACGCCGGGAAGCAGGACAAAAAATCAAGATCCTGGAAGGTGATAGGCCCAAATTGATTACTCAAGTTGCCATGGGAAACAGGCAAATCCTCATGGATGCTATTATGGCAACCCATAAGAAAAAACCTCTCGAAAAACAAGAAGGGGCGCACCAGACAAGGCTCAAACAACTTTACAAGGAATTGGGAGGAATTAAGGCCCTGTCAGAAGCAGACAAAAAAGAAGCCGAGGAACAACTGTCAAAATATCAGACGGAGAAGGCTGAACTTATTGCAAAAAAGGTAAAATGGACAAAAACAGATACCGCCACGGCTACCAAACTAAAAAAGGCGAGGGACGAGTTCAAGACCAAAATGAAAGAAGATATTGCCACTCTCGAAAATCTGGCCGAAACCACGGAAGATCTTTTGGCAAAGAACAAAGAAAACTGGGTAAGCGATCTAAAATGTCCGATATACAAAGAATCTGGCCATGCAATGTGCCCAGCGATTGAACCGGACTGGTCCCAACAGCAAGAAGAGGTTGACGGAGTAGTAGCAAGAATCATGGCAGTCGAAGAAAGAAACTTCCCTGAACAAAAAGCATGGGACGACCTTTCAGGAAAAGCTACTGAGTGCAAAGACAGATTTGCTCACATGGAAATACTGGAAAGGGACATCAAAGAGCTTGAGAAAAAGCTGGAAAATACCGCGCCTGAAGCAGGTGAGAAAAAAGAAGCTCTTGAAATTTCAATTGAAGCTCTTGAAGAAAAGGTAGAGCATCTCAAGGTCGCGCAATCAGCGATTATCTGGAATCAGGCAACCCAAGAAACCCTGGATGCAACCCGGACAAAGATTGATGAAGCAGAGGCAGAGCGCGAACATTATGACAAATTATGTACGCTGCTTGCCCCTGACGGCATTCCCGGTGAGCTTGTGGCAGAAAAGCTTGGGACCTTGAATACCCGATTGAAAAAACATTCTGAAATGATGGGCGTCTCAATTCAATTTTTGGATGATCTTAGTCTTGTACAAACAAATAAAAAACAGCTTTGGACACTCGGAGGTGCTGAAACCTCACGTGTAAGGATGGCAGTTGCGGAGGCTATATCACATTGTACGGGAGTGGGTTTGGTATTACTTGATGAGCTTAACATATCGGTCGCCTCAGATGCTGCCAGTGTCCGTGTTTGGCTTACGGAAATAGCTGAAGAGGGCGTTCAAATCATCGCTGCAGCCGCCACAAACGCCCCGGGGCCTCCCAACGTACCAAAAAATGCACCAGTTCGTATGTTTTGGGTTGAGAGTGGACACATAAAGAGGCTCTAATGAAAATAGAAATCTACGACAATAAGGAATGACGAGGTTATAATGAGTAAAATCAAACACGGAATGGAAGGAACTACAATTTATAATATTTGGCGCAACATGTTGGCTAGATGTGAAAATCCGAATCATCCTCGCTATAAAGATTATGGTGGTCGCGGTATTGAGGTGTGCAACCGCTGGCATAACATCCACCTTTTCTACGCTGATGTCGGAGATCGACCAAAAGGCATGACCCTAGATCGTTGGCCAAACAATGACGGAAACTATGAACAGGGGAATTGGAGATGGGCAACTTCAAGCCAGCAAAAATTTAATAGCCGACCCGCATCTTGTGGCCCTCTCAAGCAACGCTGGTTTTTTGCATTCAACCTCAATACCGGTGAGTGGGACGAAGATAATAATCAAAAAGCATTTGCTCGCAAAAGGAATCTTAATCAAGGTCATATTTCAGGTTGTCTTTGCAATAGATTGAAAACTCACAAAGGTTGGATATTTCAACCAATATTAAACCAAAAGGAGGCAATAAATGCAGCAAGTTAAGATTGTAACTCTTGACGATGGAAACTTTATTACCAAAATCGACAAAGCATTACAAAAACTAGGCAAGGATATCGCCAACCGACCGGAGGTTACATCTAAGCGAGTAGTAACTATTAAAATTGGCTTGGTGCCTGCTGAGTCCTACGTCGCAGTTGACTATCAAATAGTGGGTCTTGAGCCACCAGACGCACCGGTCAGGACTATCGCCTTTATGGACGGAACCATACTGGTTAAACAACTGCCGCTTTTCGATAATATTCGAGAGGCGCCATCCGCTGCCGCTCCGCGCAGCGCCGTGAATCAAGAGGAGGCACAAGAAAACAATGGATAAAGGAATAATCGACACTGGTTTCTCTCAAAGGTCCACAGAATCTTCCGATTTTATAAATCAGTTACATCTCAACTCCAAAGAAAGAGCACTACCCGCCGGGCAAGCGGACATTACACCCCAGGCCGGAGAAACCTCAATATATCACGACGAATACACGATTCACAAAGAGCCATCACTCCGGTACAATTTTGAAGACATCGCCAGCTTCGCTGCATATTGCGAAAACGATATTGATGAAAATGTCGGCATAATTCTTTATACCGACATCGGCCTTATTGGTCTTCACAGTCGTATGCAGCCAACAGGAAACCGGATTCGCTATGACTTCAAGTTCTCCCCTGAACTCATGGCATGGAAAAATGTGATAAATCATTCTCACAGACTATTCCGAAAATTTCTGGAAGAACGATTAGACGAATTGGTTGATACGACAATTTTCCAAGCACTGGCAACTCTCAAGATGAATACCAGCATTACTTTTCAGTCGGACTTCGACGACGACAGAAATTACGGATTCATCTACGAAGAAAAAGAAGGGAAGGGGTGCAGCAAAATACCGAAGGAATTTATCATCAAGGTCCCGTTTTTTGCCAATGATGCTCCGCAGGAGATACCTATGCGCTTGAGCGTACCTCCGCCCAAAACCCCAGATTCCAGGCCACTCTTCACCGTTGAGATCATCCGAGAGAGAAGGTTGTTAACCGACAACGTAACCAAGTTAATCGCGGATTTAAGAAAGGCTCTGCCTGATCACATGATCTTGCATGGTGAGATTTGATTAAAGCTTAAAAGCCAAAAAGTAACAATTGATATATTTTCTTGCTGCGCTAAGCTAACCTGGGACGAAAGTGCGGACAGTAGTAAGGCGTAGCAAGAATTTTTTAAGAAACTGGATAAGCAATAAATTATGCAACAATTTATAATTCCAGGTAATCCAATAGCAAAAAAAAGGCCACGATTTGCTCGGCGAGGTAAATTTGTAACAACCTACAATGATCAAGAGACCGAAGAGGGACGCTTCCTGTGGGAAATAAAACAACAAATAAAACGATCTCCGATCAAAGGACCTATCAAAATTAGCTGCATTTTTTATATGCCACGGCCCAAAAGCCATTATGGGACTGGTAAAAATGCAGGCAAATTAAAATTAAATGCCCCGGCGCTTCATACAAAAAAGTCTGATTTGGATAATTTAGAAAAATTTGTGTATGATTGCTTAAATCATGTTGTCTGGAAAGATGATAGTCAAATTGTTGAAAGTATAGCTAAAAAACTTTATTCTGATAAGCCTAGAACTGAAATCAAAATATGGACGACAGAGAAAAACGAATAATGGGAAAATATGCACCAACACACGGGATGTCTAAAACTCCAATTTATAGTTGCTGGAAACACATAATCCAAAGATGTGAAAACCCTAAAGACAAAAATTTTAAAAACTATGGTGGACGTGGAATCAAAGTTTGTAAACGCTGGCACTCATTTGAGAACTTTTATGCTGATGTGGGAGATCCACCTGAAGGGATGAGTATAGACCGTTGGCCTAATAACGACGGAGATTACGAGCCTGACAATTTTCGCTGGGCAACACGTCATGAACAAAATTCTAATACTCGTCCAGCATCTTGCGGCCCTCATAAGCAGCGCTGGTTCCAGGCATTCGGCCCAAATGGTAAGCAGATCATTTCAAACAATCAACATGAATTTGCGAGGCAACACAAATTGAATAATAGTAATATTTCAAACTGTTTATGTGAAAGATATGGATGCAAATCTGTTAAAGGTTGGACATTCCGACGATTAGAATTTGGAACTTAACTCAAAAGAGGTATGACATGCAAAGCTACATCGGATGTAAAATTATTCAGGCAGACTCAGAGGATGAGTGCGCTTTTTTGGAAAAAGTGAAAGGGCAAGATTGTTTTGGTCGTGCAACAAGACAAGGATACAGGGTTGTGTACCCTGACGGCTATGTCAGTTGGTCTCCCAAAGAAGTCTTTGAGGAAGCATATCGGCCAATTTCCGAAAAAGAGAAATCACTAATATTAGAACCTGCTACAGATTTGCTATAAGTGTCTCCTTAACCCGGCGCCGGCATACCCCGGGATTAGCAACGTATGCCGCCTTCTTGGAGATATTTAAGTTAAAAAATAACATATTTCTTATAAGCTTTTACAAATTGTGCGACAGTCCCTTTTAACGGATTCCGGTTATAATGAGTGTCCCAGTACCAGCCAAGCCCCTCTATATCATCCGCAGCCGGGAATGGATCGGCAATACGTCGATAGTGCAAACGACACATACAGATTCCGTAGGCTATATTCCACTCCAAAGCCCCACTGTTGTTATAGGAACGGACACCGCTGATATCATATATTGCCTTCCTTTTAGCTGCCCTACCCAAGTAAAGATAGTTTACCCAGGTATCTTTTTCTGTATCAGGTTCCATCTGTAGGCCGCCGAGAGCCGGTCCACCATTTAATTGCCTCAAATAAGTTCCGAAAGCTGATTCTTTTGCATAGGTCCCCAAAATCAAATTTGTAGAGACCTCAGAACACAACTTTTGTGCCGTAGTTACCCTGATAATTAAATCTTTGAATTGATCTCTGTCGAAAGCCATTGCTTTATCCTAAAAAAAAAGAGCGCCATGCCAATAGCCACCCTTGTGAGCTATCGGCAGGTGCTCCCGGCCCCAAGGAGAGGAATTACGCCTCCCCGGATCTAAAAAAACTGTCCAGTGCTATGATTAGTTTCTCATCCCATTCATTCTCCGGATCATCAATATATTTGATAAGAAGATCTCGCAATCCATGATTATAAAGCAACCCAGCTATCTTAATTATTAATGCTATTTTCATTTTAGATCCTCCCCCATACAATTTCTTCTAGTTCTTCAATCCAGAATAAATTGGATATTGATATTTTACTCGTCCTGATTTAAGTATCCAATGAAGATTCCCGGGAGTCCCAGGCACAGCAGAAGACCAGCGAAGCTCGTTTGAGTTACCGCTTTCACCGTAGGCATTGAAGGCCCTGCAAATCAGACAATACTCTATTGTGTCGTTCAAGGAGGCCACACAATTAAGCGTTGTGCCATTAACCTCGCAAAGTTGTTCGGGGTATGGCCCCCCCCGGGAATCCCCAAAGTAAACCCGATATCCGTCAACTTGGCCCGAAGACATCCCCCACTGAAAAGTTACCTCCGCACCAAAAGCGAGAGATACACACAACAAAACCCCAAGCAGAAAAACTACAGACCTCGCTACCATAACGTCTCCTTGCTATTCTCTATCCCTTGAGCAATCCTGAAACATTATAATTTTAAAGCAGGCCTATTCCATACGGCGGGAGCGGTGGCAGATAATGTTGCAACCCAAATATGTTACCATCAAGCGCAATCTCGGGCTCATCTGACCATCCGATACGGGATTCACCTACAAGCTTTTTCTCGTCATCTGGTCCCATTAATATACTTCGCATAGTTTGCAGACCAACAAAATATCGGCCCTCCACATTTAATGTAACAACAAACATAGTTTCTTCGGTAATGCCGACTTCTACCGGGTTTGTCTTATCAGGATCAGTAACAGCATTGGATAACCATACTCGATATTCAATGACATCGGTTTCTGGGAATGGAGTCCCACCTTCTGCACCTGTCACTGGACTCCATGTAATCGTTGCCTGATTTACCGTGTGCCATTCTTGCCCAAATGCCGACACAGAAGAAACCAAAAATACAGCCAAAACAAGAATTAAGAATAATTTTTTCATTTTACACTCTCCGGTTTTTCTTTTTTGTACTTATATGTGGTCCCAAAGATAGAAACTCAACATTCTGTGGATTTGTATCCAGTTTTCATCTTAAACCTCCTTTTCAAGTCGAAAATTACTAACTCTTAGTTAGCCAAATCGAGACAGCAGTAAAGATAGCCATTGCACCAACAAACAATTTTTTAATAAATGATACTTGAGCTTTAAAGCTATCTACATCCTTTTTCAATTTTATAACCCCATCTATCTTACCATTGATATGGCTCAGCATATCATAAAGCATAGCATCTCTGTTTCTTGGATCTTCAGCCTTCAGGAATGTTTCTTTAGTTAATCCTTGCATGATTCCTCCAATCCAAAAAAGTCAAATGTTGACCTTTTGTATTTTACTTCAATCCACTTTTTAACCCGCCACCTGTAAGGCCCCCGGCCAAGCGACCTTTTTTCTTTTTAGGTTCCGGCTTCTTTTTTTTCTTGAATTGACTTATGGCAACAGGGGTAACTTGCCTTTTAAGTTTCTCAACTCCCTTGAGCTTGCCGGAAATTTTGTACTCTTCACCTTTCAAAAGCAAGGTCAAATTAACGCCCAGTTCCTCAATGAAAGAAGCGGTCCGGCCAGCAGCCATAAACATTTTTGGCTGTAATGCCTGAATTAAGGTCGTTGCCTCCCGATATGCCTTATTCATTATTTTACCCGTGAAACTCTTATCATCCTCATCTCTTACCATGCCGAACATCAACATGACAAAAGCCGTAACCTCAACCAATCTGTATAATTCTAGTGCTGATTTTTTGAATTCCCCTGAACCTGTCTTCATGCCCACCATCTTTTTCCCAAGATTGCCAAGATTCTTAATAGTTGTTCTCAGGATAGGAATGGCCCATCTTTTGTACTGAGTATAAGATTTCCCTTCAGGAGTCGCGCCTATGATAGATGTCATTCCTTGGACCATTCTATACCTACCAAGCTCTGTCCTCAAAGCAGCAAGCCTCTCAGGGCTTATCTCGCCGGCCTCAAACTCTTCCTTAGACAATGAACCGAGTAAGAAGGTTTTGTTGGCTCTCACGGAGGCGTCACAGAATAGTATAAATATTCCCTCCATTAATCTATCGCCGATTTCTTTTGATGGTTCGACCAATTCTGTCCAGGGATTTTTACCGATCAAACTACGATATTTTTCAACAATGGCCTTACCTTGCCTAGTGTTCTGCCTTATTTTACCAAGCGCAAAACTCTTTTTGCCAAGTAATTGATACGTAGTTATCTGTTCTCCGACCTCCGTAGCAATTGAAACAGGAATGTTCAGACCCAAATCTCTTAAAGATGTGAACATCTTGATCGCTCTCAATGTCGCATCTATTTTCCCATTCTGTTTTGCAATCAGAGTTATGTGCCTGCCCTTCTGTGTATTAAGCCATTCCCTGGTAAATTTGATCAAGTTGGCATCTAAGAATAGGCCTTTTTTGGTCAGTCCCTTCGGTGTAAGCGAATGGGCGTATATGTCAATCAGCGGTACTATTTCATCCAAGGCCTGTTTCTTTTTGAAAGTTTTCATGTAAGTCAAGAAGGCCCTGACAACATTCTCAGTTGGCTTGATTTTGTCGACTCTGT
>JAGLZA010000229.1 GCA_023131835.1 Caldifarciminota bacterium | reverse complement strand
GAGGTCTCTGACCCATGTCCTATGAAATGATGATACCTTATACCAGATTGACACATTGCATTCAACTCAGTGGTTGTATGTGTATTGGTGGAATATCTTATTGAATCTACCCAGGGAGAAGGTGTCTGAGCTGCTATCGTATCCGCAGGGATATCTCCTGTCCAGTCACTCCATAACTGATAAACAGGGATATACATCACAGGATTGTTATAACCAGGGTTCATATCCTCAAAAACAGGGTCTTTCTCGTGTCTCAAGGTCTTCTTTACGAATGTCTGTATATCAGTATGATTATCCACAGGTATCCTTGATACCATTACATCCTCTAACTCCGCTGCACCCGGATCACCAGGCTCGGTCCCATCTAAATAGAGGTCTGTCTCTGCATAATAACGATCCGATAAAGGCGAAACACCATCAACATAATCAGCCCTCATATGAGCCATTGGCATAATCTCACCTGCACTGGGGTCAGACGGGTCTCCGGACATAAGAAAATACATCGTCCCCCAGGTTGTCTCTGCATCCGCAACAAACTGGGCTATCTTGTTAGTATCACCACTCACTGGATATTGACTGTATATCCACTCGAGTGCAACCGTTTTCGGATTCTTTATCCCCTTCTTCTCTTTCCAGTATAGTAGTGAATCAAATTCTGCTGTATCTGCTGCAGGAGCAATGACTACATACTCCACTGTATCTGCAGGCAGGCGACCTGAAGCCCTGTAACTTATTTTTAGTGGAGGTGTGAACCTTATTAGATCTTCCGGATTGCATACCATCTCTCGGACAGATCTACTGAATATCCTTATCTGTTCCTCTGTCATTCTCTGGATCGGAACCCTGTTACTCTCATATTGAATCTCTAATACGATGTCTGTATATAGAATCAACCTTCCCTTCGCAGGAATATACTGGAGCGGATACACCATATAACCACCTATCCTGTACCCGGAGAGAGAACTCGTTGCATTCAGTCTGACTAATTTCCCTGGGAATGGTTCGGTAGAATTGTATATCGTCTTATTCGGCTTGTTGAATTTGGGATTCGGATTGCTGAATGCAACCTCCTTCTGGACAGGATAAAGGTTATATTCACCCTGTATCTCTACTTTCTCAGAAGATATAACCTTTATATCCGTTATAGTTGCCCCTGGAGGAAGGAGGATCGAACGTCCGACACCTCCTATGGATGGCGTTCCGGGTGGGGTCATCCCAAGGACAACAGCAGACCGCACCCCAAGGGTTACTTTATCATACTCGATCTTATCAGTATCCAGTGGGTCTGTGATTTTGTAAAATTGAAGATTTTCAGGATTAAAGATAAGATGCATTTCCATAGATTCATAAGCAATAGCTGAAAGACTTAACAGGACAACAAGCAAGACATATTTTCGCATAAAGCCTCCTTTAGATTTTATAAATGAACTATAAAAGAAATTTTCATGTTGTCAAGGTTTTTTTTATACCCCACTACCTCCCATTTTTCTGCCACAGAGGCACAGAGAACACAGAGAAATTAATATGTTGGTCAGTTAGTCTGTTAGTGAGTTGGTGGGTAGGGGCAAGATATATCTTGCCCTCTGTAGGAGTGATATCACTGTCGCGATATTTGTAGGGACAAGGTATAGAGGCTGTTCCATAATGTCATTGCGAGGGACGAAGTCCCGAAGCAATCTCGGAAGGGTTCTGTGCTGGGTTTCCAACCCTACGAACCCCACGAACCC
>JAGLZA010000228.1 GCA_023131835.1 Caldifarciminota bacterium | reverse complement strand
AATTGCCACTACTCCATTATTAATCAGTGCCAAATAAATGAGGAATTGAGGGTAAAACAGCAATCAGCATAGGATTAAGATGGACTTCTGTGCTCTCTGTGTCTCTGTGTTATTGTGTGGGGATGTGGGAGAAACAACACATTAATTTCTCTGTGTTCTCTGTGTCTCCGTGGCATAATTTAGGATTTTGGATTTAGGGATTGGGATTTAGTTTTATTTTTTTACCTAATAAACTACTTAACAAATTAACCAATTAACTAATACCCTCTGTGTTCTCTGTGTCTCCGTGGCAATAAAGGGTTGGGAGGAGGGGCAACAAACAATCATTCTTAAACCGTGCAGAAACCGTGGCTAAAAAATGGGATGGGAAGGGTCACGAAATAGGTTGACTTTTGGAGATGAAACAATATAATTCAATAAAAAAGGAGGGATCAGTGGATAAAAAGCTAAAAGAATTCTTTAAAAATCTTGTTGAAGCCCCAAGCCCTTCAGGCTTTGAACAGCCTGCGCAAGAGGTTTATCGAAATTTCGTAAAGGAGTTTGCAGATGAGGTAAAGACAGATGTGCATGGTAATGTAATTGCCTTTAAGAAAGGTAGTGGTAAGTTGAAGATGATGGTTTCGGGGCATGCTGATGAGATAGGGCTTATGGTTAATTATATCGATGACAATGGATATATATTTTTTTCCTCCATCGGAGGGGTTGACTTTTCTCTGCTCCCTGGTTTCAGGGTTGATGTTCATACAAAAAAAGGAACTATCAGAGGGGTTATTGGGAAGAAGGCAATACATATGATGGAAAAGGATGAGATGGGAAAAGCGCCAAAGGCTGAAGACCTCTGGATTGATATTGGTGCGAAGGATAAGAAGGATGCTGAAAAGAGGGTTTCTATCGGAGACCCTATTACCTTTCAGGCGGGGATGGAAGAACTTCCCAATAATCTTGTTCTCACCAAAGCTACGGACAACAAAGCGGGTGTCTTTCTTGCCGGGGCACTTCTTCGATATCTAAAGAAAACGAAGATATCTGTTAACCTGTATTGTGTATCTTCTGTTCAGGAAGAGATTGGACTTCGTGGAGCACAAACCAGTGCTTTTGGAATAGACCCTGATATTGGATTAGCTTTTGATGTGACCCTTGCGACCGATTATCCAAATACAAGTAAGAAAAGATTCGGGGATATATCGTTGAACAAAGGTCCTGTTATCTCCAGGGGTGCAAATATAAATCCCGTTGTTTATGATATGCTTGTAAAAACAGCAGAGAAGAATAAATTAGCGTATCAAATAAGCGGTGAACCCCGAGGAACCGGGACAGATGCAAATATAATGCAATTAACAAGAAGCGGTGTTGCAACTGGCTTGATTAGTTTTCCCAATCGTTATATGCATACACCTGTTGAGATCATCTCCTTTAAGGATTTAGAGAATGCTATAACACTTGCAGGGGAGTTTGTAAAGAAGATAGGGGACAAAGTAGACTTTATTCCAAAAGTGTAAAATTGTTATCATCTGCGCAGGACTGCAAACACAATATAAGCAATATAGATAAGGAGTAGAACTCCACCTTCTTTTCTGGATAAGCGGTGTCTGGTATGGATAAAAGGCAGGAGGATAATGCTTATACCTATAACAATTAGTAAGTCCGGAAAGGCTATAGTAGAGAATTGAATGGGTCTTATAATAGATGATAGCCCCAAAACAAAGAGGATATTGAAGATGTTACTTCCAACCACATTCCCAATAGCTATGTCCCATTTATTCTTTTTTACTGCCATAAGGGATGTAACCATTTCAGGGAGTGATGTGCCCAGTGCAACAATCGTTACACTTATCAAGGTCTCACTCACCCCTAAACTCCGAGCAATAATGATTGCGTTATTCACCACTAAATGTCCACCCAAAATAATACCTGTAATTCCTATAATGGTTATCAAAGAAGCTTTCAATAACTCCCTTTTTGAATATTCAATGTGAGAGATGTTTTTTTCTATAAGTAGTTTTTTTCGATCGGAAAGGGCCATTCTATAGAGATAGAATAGAAATAAGGAGAAAAAACCCAACAATATTGCCCCATCAATTCTCGATAAGGATGGTATTCCCTTGAAAAACCAATCATCCCGTAGAAGGAGAAGAAGAACGAATGTTATAAACAGGCTGAACGGGAGTTCCTTTTTTATAGTGCTATCCCTTGCGGGAAGTGTATATAATAAGGCTGCCAATCCTAATACAAGACCTATATTGGCCATATTGCTACCGAGGATATTCCCAAAGGATATATTGGGATGAGAGATGATAGCAGCCCTTATAGAAACCGCAGCTTCCGGAGCACTGGTTCCAATGGAAGTGACAGCAAGACCAATAAAAAGAGGTGAGACTCCAGATAAAGTTGATAGTTCGATTCCTCCATCTATAAGGTAGTCAGCTCCCTTTACTAAAAGGATGAACCCGACCAGAAGGAGTAAATAACTCATATTCGGTACATCCCTATTTTTCTCATCTGTATACAATAATGTATATAGCAATATTGTCAATCACTATTCTTGCCACCCTCCCCCAAATTTTTTACCACAAAGGCACAAAGGACACAAAGAAGATTTTTGTTTTTATTTTTCCCTCCACCAACCCACAAGAAAGGAAACACAAAGAAACCAAAGTACACAGGAATCATCTTAGCTGATTGCTGTTTGCTGTAAGCTGTTGGCTGATTATGCCGCAGATAAACGCAGAGGTAGTCGCTTCGCTCCAATTGAGAAATAGTTAAATGGTTGAATGGATAAATAGTTAAATAGGAATCCCCATAGCCACCCAGTTTAGCCACGGTTTCTTCACTGTTTTTATTCTTACACTCGAACCCTTATCACATATCACCTGCTTGTCTTCTCGCTTGACTTCTATCACATATCACCTTTTCCTTTGCGTTCCTGGCGAGAACAATAGGGGTGGTGTGTGAGCAGAAACTCATTGACAACTGCTAAATATCCATTATTATCTTATCGATGGATAGAAGAGAATTCTTAAAGACGTTAGCTATTCTTCCGTTTACTATAGGGGCTACAGTGAAGGGTGAAATGTATGGCTATGTGGAGCCCCATCTTGCATCCTACTGGGAGAAGATGCCGGATAAGAAGGTTAAATGTTTGAATTGTCCTCATCATTGTGTGTTAAAGGATGGGATGCGAGGAGTATGCAGGGTGAGAGAGAATAGAGGGGGAAAATTATATACCTTATCCTATGGGAATCCCTGTGCTGTTCACCTTGACCCGATAGAGAAAAAACCCCTCTATCATTTTTTACCAGGGACTATTGCCTTTTCCATTGCAACAGCGGGATGTAATCTCCGATGTAAATATTGTCAAAATTACACTATATCTCAGGTCAGGCCTGAATATACAAGGAATTATAAACTTCCACCTGAGAAATTAATAGATGATGTAAAATATTATAAGGGGAAATATGATATCCGATCAATCGCTTACACCTATACTGAGCCAACGGTCTTCATTGAATATATGATCGATAGTTGCCGATTAGTCCATAGAAATGGAATGAAAAATATCTACCATTCCAACGGTTTTATAGCAAGCGAATCCCTTTCTGACCTTCTTGTGTATCTTGATGGAGCAAATGTGGATCTTAAGTTTTTCCAGGATAAGAATTATAAGGAGGTTTCAAGCGGTAAACTCAAGCCGGTCCTCAAAACCCTTAAGGCATTAAAAGAGGGTGGAGTATGGCTTGAAATAACATATCTTGTAGTTCCGTCAGTCAATGATGGCAAGGCTGAGATAGGTGATATGATAAAATGGGTTCTCAATAATTTAGGCCCTGATGTCCCCATCCATTTTTCCAGGTTTTTCCCTACCTATAAATTAGAAAGCCTACCTCGAACATCACTTAAGACGGTTGAAGATGCAAGAAATATGGCTCTTAAAATGGGTATACATTATTCCTATGTTGGGAATGTTCCCATCTCTCATCCGGGATCAAATACATATTGTCCGGGTTGTGGTAAATTACTCGTTAAAAGGAGAGGATTTTCTATTCTTGAAAATAAAATAAAGGATAATAGATGTCCCAATTGTGGAAATGAAATTGCAGGTGTATGGAAATGAATGTGATTGAGATTAAGAATCTTTTGAAGATATATAAATCGCCATTTATGAGAAGAGAATCTATTGGTGTAAACAATCTTGTTCTGGAGGTCTACAAAGGGGAAATATTCGGGCTTCTTGGACCAAATGGAGCGGGTAAGACAACCACCCTGAAGATCATAACTGGTCTCCTGAAACCCACCTCTGGAAAAGTAACTCTGTTTGGTGGAGTTAGTCCGAAAGAGGCTCGAGAAAGGATTGGATTCCTTCCGGAGAATCCAGTTTTCTATCAACACCTTACTGGAATGGAACTCTTGAAGTTCTATGGTAGTTTATACGGGAAGAGTCACAGGAGGGAAGAATTGCTCAAAAGACTCCAATCTGTGGGTCTTAAAGAAAGCATTGATAAGAGGCTTTCTGGATATTCAAAGGGAATGGTTCAACGAATAGGGATTGCCCAGGCTCTAATTGGAGATCCGGATCTACTCGTCCTGGATGAACCATTGAGCGGATTGGATCCGATTGGGAGAAAGGAGATGAAAGACCTGATTCAGGAAGTGAATAAAGAAGGTAAAACTGTTCTTTTCTCTTCCCATATACTCTCGGATGTAGAAGCCATCTGTAACAGAGTGGGAATAATCATAGAAGGAAGGATGAAAAAGACCGGGTATCTTTCAGAGATACTCAAAAGCGATATCCATTACACTGATATTGAGATTGAGGGGATAAAAGAGATAGAATGGCTTAAAAGATACGGAGGTATAAAGAGAGAAGAAAGGATAGTATATCTTCGAACCAGAGATGAAAAGAAGAGAGATGAGGTAATAAAAGAGGTCATAGGAAGAGGGGGAAGGATTATCTCTTGTGTTCCATATAGAGAGAGCCTTGAAGAACATTTTATGAAGACTGTAAATGAATAGAGTATTTGCTATTGCAGCTAATACATTCAGAGAATCCGTAAGAGATAAAATACTTTTTAGCCTCATTATATTAGGATTTTTATTGATAGCAGCTTCTAAGATATTTGTTCCCATTTCAATAGGACAGGCAGAAAAGATAATAAAGGATTTTGGTGTAGGATTAATTGAGATATTTGGTTTATTTATAGTGGTTCTTATAGGAACCCGTATTCTCTATCACGAGATAGAAAGAAAGACGATATATTCCATTATAACGAAACCAGTCAAAGACTGGGAATTTGTTACAGGGAAATTCTTTGGATTATATTATCTTGTTATAACCGTTCAAGTTATCCTGTTTGCTATCTTTTTTCTCTTTTGCAGGTTATATCTGGGAAGTTTTGATTGGTTCCTACTCAATACGTTATACTTCTATCTCTTTGAATTTCTCCTCCTTGATGCAGTTGCGGTCTTCCTTTCCTGTTTTACAACACCAATAACAGCGGGCATACTAACACTGCTTGTCTTCTTTATTGGACATCTCACCCATTATCTCAGGGAATTGGTGTTGGTGCTAAAACTCGAAAACTTAAAAGGCCTGATGAGCTTTCTCTATTTTATACTGCCCAATTTTTCTGTGTTTAATGTAAAGGCATCAGTTGTCTATCATCATCAGATATCAATAAATACTTATCTCTTAGCAATTTCTTACTCGATTCTATATTCGATGATACTCCTTATAATCTCATCAGTCCTGTATGCGAAAAGGGAATATCAATGAAGAAATTCATACTCCTTTTTGTTCTCATGGGGTTGTTATTCATTGTAGAGGTTAAGGGGTTTCAATGGATTCCTGGTAGAGAAGGTGAAGAACTGTTGTTTTTCCCATCGGGTAGGTTTGTAAATGGTATTTCCTCGGGTTTTGAAAATATCCTTGCGGACTTTATATGGATAGAAGCGGGAGTCTACTATGGTGGACACCGAATGACCGACAGGAGATATCCGTATCTCTACCACATACTCGATGTCCTGACAGATCTTGATCCATATTTTATCAGTGCATATACACTTGGAGCAGCCCTTTTATCTGATGATGTAGAAAGGACGGATCTCTCGATGGATCTTCTAAATAAGGGAATCTATAATAACCCTACTTCGTGGGAGATACCATTTATAAAGGGATTTATCCACTATATCTATACAAAGGATTACCATGAGGCTTCCAGGTGGTTTTTACTCGCATCAAAGAAAGAGGATGCTCCGGATATGGTTTTTAAATTTGCCACATGGACTATGGTTTCCGGGAAAGGAGTAGAGGTTGCTCTAAGACTCTGGCTTAGCATCTATTATTCATCAAAGAGCCTATTGATGAAAGAGAAAGCAATTAAGGGATTGACAAAGATACTCAGGATGCAAGCACTTAGATTTGAAGAAGACAGAGGATATTTTCCACATTCCCTTTCAGAGTTAAAGAAATTGGGTTATATACCTTTTATACCCTATCTCGATGTCGGTAGATTCGTTTTAATAGAAAATGAGATCAGGATTGAGTAAGCCCTTTAAACAAATATCCCGGTATTATGATAACCTTATGGAGGATGTAAAGTATGAGAGATGGATACGCTATCTTTTAGAAATTGCTGATCTCTTTGATGTGACCCATTCACCTTTACTTGATATAACCTGTGGCACAGGGAATTCGCTTCTTCCCTTCACTAAAAAGGGTATTAAATCTATTGGCGTTGACAGTTCTTTTGAAATGTTAGAAGTGGCAAAACAGAAGTTTCCCCATATCTCCTTTATTCAAGCTGAAGCCCAATCACTCCCTTTTTCCTCACATTTCAACCTCGCAGTATCCATATTCGATTCCCTGAATTATATACTGGATTATAATGAGTTGATAGAGGCATTTGATTCCGTTGCGGAAACCTTATTACCAGGTGGACATTTTATATTCGATATGAATACACCATATGGACTTGAGACAATCGCTAAACAAAATACGCGACAGGAGAGTGCAGATCTGATAAGTGTTTGGCGTAATGAATATAATAAGAAAGAGAGATTACTTACGCTCCATCTCACCCTATTTATAAAGAAAGGTAATTCCTGGTTAAGAATAGACGAAATCCACAGGGAGAGAGGATACCCGGAGGCCAAAATCAGAGAAGGTCTCAAAAGAGTTGGATTCAAGGTATTAGGAACATTTAAGTGTTTTGAACTTTCTACTGTTGACCGATTTACAAGAAGAATATTATTTATTGTCCGTATTTAATAACAGGAGTTAAGTAGGGGCAACCGCAAGGAGGCTATCTCAAAACCCTTTCTTGTCTTTGCGAGCGACACAAGGGAGCGTGGCAAACTCTTAACCCCGTTAGATAGCAAGCATCTAACGGGGTTTGTTTACAAGGCAATCATGAGATTGCGGAGCCTGTTCCGAGCGAAGCGAGGAATCTCCGCTCCGAGTTTGCTTCGGCTCCGCTTCGCAACCGCTACCGCTCCTCGCAATGACATTATGAGACAGCCTCCGAGACCTGCCACTACAGTTGTGTTTTCGTGCGGTTTTTAATATAAATTTTTTATGGGAAGCAGTATATAGAAAAAGGGGCAGGAATTCCTGCCCCTTTCTTGTTTATAGCGAATAGTGCCTTTACATTGGAGGCATTCCACCTCCCATGCCAGGTCCAATCGTTTCTTTTTCTTCCTTGATTTCCGCGATCAGTGCTTCGGTGGTTGTAAGGAGGGAAGCAACAGAAACAGCATTCTGCAAGGCAATTCTTGCTACCTTGGTTGGATCCAGAACTCCTGCCGCTATTAGATCTTCCATCTTAAGGGTTTCGGCATTGAATCCGATATTTTTATCCTTGGCTTCTTTAACCTTTTCCACAATCAATGTTCCTTCTTCCCCTGCATTAAATACAATCCACTTCAACGGTTCTGATAGCACACCTGCAATTATAAAGGCGCCCTGTCTTTCATCCCCTTCAAGGGTATTGGCAAACTTCTCAACAGCCGGGATGGTTCTTATGAAGCCTACGCCGCCGCCAGGGATGATACCTTCTTCTACAGCCGCCCTTGTTGCGTGAAGAGCATCTTCCACCCTTGCTTTCTTTTCTTTCATTTCAATCTCGGTTGCTGCGCCAACCTTTATAACGGCAACTCCACCCGCGATTTTTGCCAGACGTTCCTGAAGTTTCTCCTTATCATAGTCCGAGGTGGTTGTTTCTATTGCTGCTTTTATCTGTTGTATCCTTCCCTTGATGTCTTCGCTTTTGCCTTTACCTCCGATTATAGTGGTTGTATCTTTGTCTATCTTTATCTTCTTTGCCTTGCCGAGATTATCAATCTGGACATTCTCTAATTTTAATCCCACTTCTTCAGAAATGAATGCTCCACCTGTAAGGACTGCAATATCCTTAAGCATTTCCTTTCTTCTATCTCCATATCCAGGAGCCTTGACAGCAGTGGTGTTGAGTGTTCCTCTTAGTTTGTTTACTACAAGAGTTGCAAGTGCCTCACCCTCAACACTTTCTGCAATAATAAGCAATGGCTTGCCCATCTGGGATATCTTTTCCAATAGAGGTAGGAGATCCTTCATTGCAGATATCTTGCCATCATTTATCAGTATCAAAGCATCATCCAATTCAGCGATCATATCTTCCTGATTGGTGATAAAGTAAGGAGAGATGTATCCACGGTCAAACTGCATTCCCTCTACAACTTCCAGTTCTGTTTTTAGTCCTTTTCCTTCCTCTGCAGTTATAACGCCATCTTTCCCTGCTTTTTCCATTGCGTCTGCGATAATTTCACCTATCTCTTTGTCGTTATTCGCAGAGATGGTAGCAACCTGTTCTATCTCTTTTCTACCCTTTGTTTCTTCTGATATTTTTTTCAGTTCATCCACTACCGTATCAACAGCCTTTAACATACCTCTCTTTAAAGCCATGGCATTAGCACCGGCTGCAACATTTTTCATCCCCTTTAGAAGGATAGCTTCAGCAAGGACTGTAGCCGTTGTGGTTCCATCACCAGCGACATCGCTGGTCTTTGATGCTACTTCCTTCACCATTTGAGCTCCCATATTCTCAAAGGGATCCTTTAATTCTATCTCCTTTGCGACTGTCACACCATCCTTGGTTATAGTCGGGGCACCCCAGCTCTTTTCAAGGGCTACATTTCTCCCTTTTGGCCCAAGGGTTATCCTTACGGCTTTCGCCAGTTTGATTACCCCTGCTTTTATAGCGTTGTTTGCTTCCTGTTCGTATATTATGTCTTTTGCTGCCATCTTATTACCTCCTTATTTCTCTATCTTTGCCAGTATATCATCCTCATCCAGTATGATGTATTCCTGGTTATCAAAATCCACCTCTGTTCCGGCATACTTGCCAAACAATATCCTGTCACCCTTCTTTACTGGAAGAGGGTCATCATCCTTTTTTATCTTTGCCACTGCTTCTACAATACCCTGCTGAGGTTTTTCCTTTGCTGTATCCGGGATGATGATTTCACCCTTCTTGCTCGCCTCTTTTATTCTTTTCACTAAGACACGTCTTCCTACAGGTTTTAGCATATCTATACCTCCCTTTTTTATTAAACCTAATAAAAAGTCAATCTAAAAACAATAAAGATATTACAACGACTATCAGATTTGTCAAGGGGGTAGGGAAAGCCTCTGATTATCTTCCAAATTTTATGCTCAGACTCAGGTAATGTAGTAATTGCAAAGATTAACAATACATTTTTATGTAGTAGGGACGTTTAATTAAACGCCCCTACTAAATTTTTTAAATTTTATTTTTCCTCTGCACCCTCTGAAAATACAAATAGTAAAGATCGAGGGTTCGAGGATCAAAGGTAATTCAGGGATTTAGGTTTGAGGTACAGAGTTTATTGAGTTTGTTTGATTCGTAGGGTTATATGTGATATGTGATAAGGGTTCGAGGAGTCAAGGATTCAAGTGAAAGAATATATTCATCTTGAAGCCTCATTTTTACACAATTATCTCTTTGCGGGCTTTATATTCCTTTGCGAGCTTGGCGAGAAAAATGTGGGTAGGGAAATCTTTTTTAAGATTGACTAAATTGATTGCAAATATATAATATCAATATGATGATATTTTCTATTATGAAAAAGAAGATTCGATTTTCCGGCATCATATTTGCCACGGTAAAAAATGTTGAAAAATCAGCTAATAAAGAGGGAACTTATCAGTGATATCCTTCGTCTATTAATATGAAAGATGATATAGAATCCATATATATAAACTACGGGAAATACATCTTTAGTTATATTTATGGAATGGTTCAGAATAAAGCAGAAGCGGAGGATATATTGCAGGATACATTTGTAAAGGCGATAAAAGCGAATATTAACGAAGTAGAGAATATAAAATTCTGGTTAGTGACTGTAGCCAGGAATACTATCTATGACCATTGGCGACGGGAGAAACGAAGACGAAAACTGAAATTATTCTCGATTCAGAAAAGACGAGATATTGAATTGAAGGTAGATATCGAAAGAGAGATACAGAAATTATCACCCAAATTGAGGGAGGTTATTGTATTGCGTGAGATTAATCAGCTAAGCTATGAGGAGATAGTAGGGATACTTGGGGTGGAAGCAGGAACAGTGAAATCCCGATTGAATAGGGCTCGAAAACAATTAAGAGAATCCCTTGGGGGTGAAAAATGAACTGTGAAAGAATTGAGGAACTTTTATCTCCTTATGTGGATGGCGAACTCCTCACTGCTGAGATACAGGAAGTTGATGACCATCTTGAAAAATGCGAAAAGTGCAGAGAATTGTTAGTGGATTTTCAGTCGTTGAGCATTATGGTGAAAAGTATTGAAATACCAGAACCATCAGTTAAAATAAGAAGTAGAGTAATAGGATATCAGGCGAGACGAAACTATTTTCTTCGTTTTATTTTTAGCACCTCCTTGTTGATGGGTTTAGGAGCGCTCCTATTCCATATTGTAGGTCCCACATCTATACCTGTTATGTCTGTGAAAGATGAACCAAAGAAATACTATATAGTAAAGGAGGAAAGGGCTCCATATATAGAAACGGTTTATGAGACAGAAGGAAATTATATACTAACTACCTATGAGGGTGGTAGTTTTTAGAGAGTAAGCCTGTGTTGATACTGTTCCTGGCGCTTTTTTCCACCTATTTAGGTGAGTTAAATAAGGAAATCTGCCGTTTAGAGAGTAAGATAGCTGCTTATGTAGTGACAGTTCACACTCAGGAAGGTGAGATTACAATGAGTGGGACTATTGTTAAACCCAATTGTATTGTAACGGTTTGTTTCCTTAAGGAAGGAGAACCACTGCAGATAGAGGATAGGTTTGGTAACCTTTCACGGGCAACTGCAGTAGGACGCGACCCGATCACAGGACTTACATTGATCAAAGCGGAAAAGGTTTTTGCATTTCCGAAAGGAACTAAAAAACTGAGAAATGGGGAAATCTGTGTTGTATATGGAAACTCATTTGGAAAAGTGGGAATTGTTGGGATGGGATTTGTCCAGAGTCCAGAAGGCATTTCATTCAACCTCTCTATACCCCTTTCCCCTGGTAATAATGGAGCAGGAGTCTTTGATAGTTATGGGAATTTATTGGGGGTCGTTGGGGGGAAGGTGAATCGGCCTGGTTTTCTGTATGATAGTGGGGGTCTTTACGGAACAAGTAATTTTGCCGAAATAATTAAAGTAGAATACATTTTTAATACGATCAGACAGATAGAAAAGATGGGAACTGTCAAAAGAGGGTGGTTGGGACTTATAGTCAGGAATACCCCGGGTGATATGGGAGTGGTTGTGGAGCAGGTAATTGACGGATCACCTGCTATGTTATCTGGCGTTAAGGAACGAGATCTCATTATTGCCCTTAATGGGAATAATATTCCTGATTTAGAAAGATTCAAGGAAATGGTACTGTCGCAATATCCGGGAGAAGTTGTCAGACTTACCATTATCAGGAGGAAGAAGAGATTGGAACTCTCTGTACGGTTGGTGGAAAGGGAGGGAGGTGTTGATTGGGAAAGAATGGCTCCTGATTTCAAGATTGAAAAACTTACACCAAAGGCATTTCAAAAAGGAAAGGAAAGGGTGAAGGAAGAGATAATGGAGCAACTCCTTCGCCTTTCGGAGCAGATAGAGTTACTTAAAAAACAACTGGAAAAAGTCGAGGATTAACGATAAGGATTTCACCTTAACCCCCTCAAGGTGGGATCCTTATCGTTTTTTCCATAAAAATTGTAATATCTTCTTTATCTTTTTCTCATACCCCTGTTCGGTTGGAACATAAAACCTTCTTTTTTTTATTCCTTCAGGAAAGTAATCTTCTTTTATGAAATGGTATGGATAGTTATGGGGGTATCTATAGTTGGAAGCATAACCTTCTTCTTTCATTAGTTCGGTTGGAGCATTTCTAAGATGCAGGGGAACAGGATAATCAGGGTTATCCTTAACTGTTTCTCGGGCATTGTGGTATGCTTTATATGAAGCATTGCTCTTTGGTGCTGAAGCAAGGTAGGTTGTTGCCTGAGATAGAATGATTCCTGCTTCGGGCATTCCAAGAAACTCAACCGCCTCTTTTGCTGCTAC
>JAGLZA010000227.1 GCA_023131835.1 Caldifarciminota bacterium | reverse complement strand
CTTCTTGCTATAAATAGTGGATCTTCGCCTCCCTCTAAGATCCGAACCATCCAGTATAAAGCGGCATCCGGATCACTCCCACGAATTGATTTTATAAAGGCAGATATAAGGTTATAATGTTCCTCTCCTGATTTGTCATAGAATGCCTGCTTCTGGAGGACTAAAGATAAGAGTTTTTTCTTAATAACACGTTCCTTACCCTCAAGTGTCATTATTGCAAATTCTAATGTATCAAGAGCTACCCTTGCATCACCCGAAGAAACAGTTAAGAGGTAATCCATTGCATCCTTTGCAATCTTTATCTTAATGTCTTTAAGGACCTGATCTGCCTTAAGAGCCCTTCTTATAATCTTGCGAACATACTCTGGTTCCAATGGTTTCAATCTATAGACCCTTGTTCTGGATAGGAGTGGTGATATTACACCGAAGGAGGGGTTCTCGGTTGTTGCTCCTATCAGAATCAGCGTTCCCTGTTCAACCCAGGGTAGGAGCACATCCTGTTGTGCCTTATTGAAACGATGTATCTCGTCTATAAAGAGGATGGTGGATTTTTTATTGTTCTTGAGTAAATATGTTGCTTTCTTTATCACATTTCTCAGGTCCGATACCCCGCTTCCCGTTGCGCTAAGTGGTTCAAAATTCGCATTTGTCTGTGATGCTATTATATAAGCAAGGGTCGTCTTCCCTGATCCCGGAGGTCCCCAGAAGATAAGAGATGGAAATTCACCTTTTTCTATCAGGGTGCGCAATGGTTTTCCCTTACCGACAATCTCATCCTGCCCCAGGAAGTCATCAAGGGATTTCGGTCTCACGCGGACCGAAAGAGGTGGTCTTCCGTCTTTTCCAGAGAACAGATCAGCTAAAATTGGTATCCTATTGCCACTGAGTATTTATCTATAGGTTGATACTCATTATCCACTTCCATAAACTGGCGATTTGCCTCAAGAATAAGATAGACATGGGGGAACAGTCCGGGTGAAACTGTTACTGTCCATAAAACATTTTCCTTATTGCTAAGATCAAAGAGTTCGGAACTCTTTGTTATTCCCATTTTGGTATAAGTTACGGTTACAGGCACTTGTTCTATGAATCTTGTTGCATCCAAAGTGAGATTGAGTATTCCGCTTCCGCTTTGCTCGGTCCATTGATAGGTTCCATAGAGACAGAGTTTATTAAGAAGTGTTAGATAGAGTCCACCAAAATAGCCATCTACCTTTTCAATATTATCAAGTATTTCAATCAAGGTATCTCTCTTTACTTCGTAGAAGGGGCCAAAATAGGAGGGAATGAACCTGGAACCAATATTTCTCTTTTCGAATTTTGCTGATAAGGTGAGGATATCCATCAATAAATTAAAATCCACACGAGTTCCATATCCGGTTCCGCTTCCATAACTAATTATCCTGGCATAATTGGCATACAGTTGCCAGGAGAAGAAAGAGGTGTTTATTATTGGGAGTCCTGCGTCCAATCCTATAATAGAAATAGAGGGATCGGATTCGCGGTCTGTAAGATATGAACCGCCCAATTCTATATTGCTTACTATAGGAATGGGCGATACGAATTTTATTGGCCTTATAAAACCTCTACCACCCATAACTTCTGCATTCCCAAAATTTGATATTATTATTTCGCCTCCGTACCTTTTAAGGTCCGACGCAATCTGAATTCCGGTTTTTCTGTTATTCTCGTCTATCGTGTTACTGTAGTTGTCCATAATAAAACCATAACCGATAGTTACCCTCTCGAGCACTCCAGCCTTGACCCAAAGAGGCGTTCCTCTCTTTCCATATCTCAGATATCTGATTATACTTATCCAATCACCTGGTGAATCCCAATCTTCTCCTCTGAGTTCTCCGCTGGTACTTATTCGCAAGGGGATATATAATCCTACACCAAAATAACCAAGGGAGAGTTCAGGCGTGAAAGCTATATTGAACCAGATCGTGGTTGTGTCTCCCTCCATAAGTCCCCGGATAAAATCCAGTCCTATTGACCCTGAGAAGGAGAACCCTGTAGTGTCAGTCTCTACTGCCAATAATGAGATGGCTAAAATCAAACAAAGTAATAAGATTCTTTTCATTATTCCAATCATCATACCTCCTTTATTATAAAGGTTTAATTCCCTTATCCCCTATATCCTTTCGGTAGAACATATTCTTGAAACTTATTCTTTTAATACATTGATATGCCTTCTGTTTTGCACCTTCAAGATCATCTGATACTCCGATGACCGAAAGAACCCTTCCACCAGTAGTATAGAGAACCCGATCCTCTATTTTGGTCCCGGCGTGGAATAGTATACAATCATTCTCACGAATTACAATTTCAAATCCCTTCTCATAGGTACCAGGATATCCGCCAGATGCAAGAACCACAGCTAATGCGTATTGATTATTCCAATCAAGTTTATCTGGTAGAGATCCTTCATTTGTTCTTAATAGGAGCTCAAGAAAGTCCTCATTCAATAAGGGAAGTATTGCCTGGGTTTCAGGGTCACCAAAACGCACATTGAATTCAAGGACCTCAGGCCCTTCTTTTGTTAACATCAATCCTGCATATAAGACACCCTTATATTCGATCCCTCTCTTTTTTAACTCGTTTATAGTAGGTGTGAATATTTCTTTATTTATTCTTGTTGTGTCTTTACCGGAGATAAATGGCACCGGAGCATAGGCTCCCATACCTCCTGTATTTGGTCCCTTGTCTTTATCATATATCTGCTTATGGTCCTGGGAAGGAATGAATGGAAGTATTTTATCGCCAGAGACAAGTGCAAGAACTGACACCTCAATGCCTGAAAGACAATCTTCGATAATGACTATTTCACCTGATTCTCCGAATTTTCTCTCCAGCATTAATATCTCAAGAGCTTCAATCCCTTCTCTTTTATTTGAACATACAACTACTCCCTTCCCCCCTGCCAATCCGTCTGCTTTTATCACAAAAGGCGCACCCTTCTTTTCGATATACCTTTTTGCAGCGTTGAAATCATCGAATATCTCAAAGGCTGCTGTGGGAACGTTGGCATTCTGCATCACTTCCTTTGCAAAGGCTTTACTCCCTTCTAATTGTGATGCTTCTTTTGAAGGCCCGAATATGGAAAGCCCTTCCTCATCGAATCTGTCCACGATTCCATCCACCAATGGTTTTTCCGGCCCTACAACTGTGAACTCTATACGTTCTTTCTTTGCAAAGTCAATTATTGAGTCGTGATCCTTTAGCCCTTTGATATTATGACCAATAGAGATTGTTCCACCATTGCCGGGAAGGAAGTAAAAATCCCTTCCCCCTTCACTCTTGGCTAACGCCCAGCCTAAAGCGTGTTCCCGTCCTCCACCCCCTATTATCATTATCTTCATATATACTATTTATAGTGATTTATAGTCAAATGTCAAGCAAAGATGTTTCCCTTCCCAACCCCCCTGCTTTATTTCACCACAAAGACACAAAGGACACAGAGTGTATTAGTTAATTGGTTAATTTGTTAAGTAGTTTATTAGGTAAAGAAAATAAAACTAAATCCCAATCCCTAAATCCTAAATTAAGCCACAGAGGGCACAGAGAAAAATAATGTGTTGGTCAGTTAGTCTGTTAGTGAGTTGGTGGGTAGGGAGCAAGATATATATCTTGCCCTCAGTGGAATTTGCAGGGGTCAGGTTCCCTGACCCTTGTAGGGGCGCGATTTATCTCGCCCGAATAGTGTATGGAAAAATTATGCCTTGTCCCTACCTTTTGGAGTTTGAGTAGGGGCACGGGGCTCCGTGCCCCATTCCTCTGAGGGCGTATGACAATACGTCCCTACCTTTGTAGGCACGAATTTATTCGTGCATTTATAGCTACCTTATGTTTAAGATTTTACCGTTATAGGCTTTCTCTCCTGCTCTGAAATTATAAAAATAAACCCCTGCAGAGAGTCCCTCTATATTTACCTTATGTATGCCTGCTTCGATAAGTCTATCTATTGCTGTTCTTACACATCTCCCTGTTACATCATAGATCCTTAGTTCTACTTTGCACTCTTCGGGTAGTCCAAATTCTAAATTCATCTTACCGTATGAGATAGGTCTTATATAGAGTTCATACTGAGTCGGCGTTGGTGATGCTTTGAGAGAATCAGCGCCCTTGATACCCTTCTCAGCATACTCATAGAGATAGAGAGCCCCACATACAGCATAGTTTCCTGTTACTTTTATCACTTTGATTGTAATTTCACCATCCTGAGTATGAACAGCCGGTATCTCACTTTCAAACCATACAACCCCACCCGAATTCAACCATGGTTCTCCGAGGAATGTTCCATCAACCTTAATTTTTTCTTTCCATCTCGCATCTGATCTCTGGAACAAACCAAGTTTGAGCCTGTAACGCAAATCAGGGTCAAGTCCATCTATTCTATATATCAATTCCTGTGGATGATAATCAACCATTTGAAATGGATTTGAGCCGTTGGAATAGTTAATATGCCCTTCTCTCTGTATTTGATATGGAGATGGAGAACTCTGTCCAAGGTTAGAAGAAGCGAATCGAAAATCATATATCCTCTCATCCCTTTCCTGTATTCCGATATCCTGCTCCTCTCCTTCAGACCATACTGAGGCTATAACCCTATAAAGCTCATAAACATCATCCCTTCTTGGCCTGTAGTATATTGCCTGTGGGTAAAGAGCATCAGACCAGGATATTTCCGAAACATCCTCAGGGTAATCCCAGGAAAAGGTATTCTCGTCATAACAAGACCTCTTTATTTCGTATCTTCCAG
>JAGLZA010000226.1 GCA_023131835.1 Caldifarciminota bacterium | reverse complement strand
TTCATATCTAATGGGGTAAACGCCCTGAGGAGCGCAGAGCAAGCTCTGCTACTCCAAAATCTGCAAATAAATGGCTGGGTGGGGAGGCGATAACAAAAACATTATTTTTCTCTGTGTCCTTTGTGTCTTTGTGGTAAACATTCTTCAATTGGAGCGAAGCGACTATCTCTGTGGTTAAAAATTGGTGGGTAGTGATTGTGTTTCTTTGAATCCTCAATTTTAACCCCTGATCACATCCTTTATTCTCATTAATCGTGAATTAACCTCTCTTTCTCTTTCTGAAAGTTTCATATTGATATACCTGACTGCGGCTTTTAATTCCGGAATGAGTATATATTCAAGGGCATTAACCCTTCTCCTTGTCTTTTTCATCTCCTCGGCTAATAGTGCAATCCTTTTTTCCATCTCCGCAAGTTCGATTAAACGGTCGAAGACGACCATCAGATTCTTCAATGCTTCATCAAGAGTCGGAGAAGTGTTAGCAAATCCATATGAGATCAATTCTCCTTGCAGACTCTTCTTATACTCTGGCAACGGAACATTCATAACCTTTTTCCATCCCATAGATAATTCAATATCGGTATCAAGGAGAAGAAAAGACGCCTCAAATGATTTTTTGTCCTGATATGCACGAGCAAGAAAGAATTTCTTCAAAGCTTTCAATAATTCCTCTTCTATTTCTTTGCGTAGATTGGATAATTTGCTTATTATTTCTTGAATAATCCTGAGGAGTTCATCCTGTTTCTGCTTCAAGAGTTTATGACCTCTTACTGCAAGGGTGGTTCTCTTTTTGAGTCTGAGAAGCTCCATTCTGGTTGGATTAACATTCATAGTTATTTATTCTTTTTCCTCTTCACCCTTCAGATAGTATTTATCAATAAATTCATCTCTCATCCTCTTCAATTCTCTCTTAGGCAGTAAAGAAAGGAGATTCCACCCCAAATCAAGAGTCTGCTCCACCGTTCTATTCTCATATTCCCCCTGTGATATATATTCACTTTCAAAACGGTCAGAAAACTCTAAATATAGTTTATCCATATCACTCAAAGCAGCTTCACCAAGGATAACGGATAATTCTGCCGCTTCTTTCCCCCTTGAATATGCTGCATATAACTGGTTATAAAGGTCAGCATGGTCCTCTCTGGTCTTATTCTTACCAATTCCCTTATCTTTTAGTCGAGATAGGGATGGAAGAACATCTATCGGAGGTGAAACACCTTTTCTTTCAAGACTTCTTGAAAAAATAATCTGACCCTCTGTGATATATCCGGTTAGATCAGGTATCGGATGGGTTTTATCATCTTCTGGCATAGAAAGGACTGGCATAAGTGTAATGGAACCCTTTTTCCCCCTTATCCTTCCAGCTCTTTCATATAGAGAAGCAAGATCTGTATAGAGATAACCTGGATATCCTCTTCTGCCTGGCACCTCTTTCCTTGCCGCAGAGACCTCTCTAAGAGCCTCACAGTAGTTAGTCATATCTGTAACTATCACAAGGACATGCATTTCCCGATCAAATGCTAAATACTCAGCTGCAGTTAAAGCCACTTTGGGAGTAGATAATCGTTCAATGGCAGGGTCATCTGCAAGATTCAAGAACATTACTACCCTCTCAAGTGCTCCAGTTTCTTCAAAATCCGTTTGAAAGAAATTCGCTTCTTCAAATGTAATCCCCATAGCAGCAAAGACTACGGCAAATTTCTCCTTTGACGCAAGGACTTTAGCCTGTCTCGCTACCTGTGCTGCTAACTTGTTATGCGGTAGTCCGGATCCGGAAAAGAAAGGTAATTTCTGTCCGCGAACCAGTGGATTGAGTCCATCAATAGATGAGATACCTGTCTGTATGAATTCATTGGGATATGCCCTGGCGTAGGGATTGATCGGAGATCCATTAATATCTGCTCTCTTCTCTGGCAGTATAGGTGGTTTTTCATCGATAGCTTTTCCCATTCCATCGAAAACCCTACCCAGAATATCAGGAGAAAGAGGCATTTCCATCATCTTTCCCTCGAATATAACCGTTGACTCTGGAATATCAATTCCTCTTGTCCCTTCAAAGACCTGCACCATAGCCTTATCTTTATGCACTTCCAAAACCTTTCCGAATCTTTTTTCTTTATCCGGTAATATAACCGAACACAATTCTCCGTACTTAATACCAGAAACTCCCTCAACAAATAGGAGGGGACCAGATATATCCGATACAGTCTGGTATTCAGTTCGCATCAGTTACCTCCTCTTTTTCTTTCCTATCTCTTTCAGGACTTTCTCCCTTTCCACCTGCTTCCTTTATCGTCTTTATTATTCTATTGCCGAGATCCTCAATGTATTGCAGTTTTTTCTCTTCAATGAATTTCATCCTTGCTATATCTTCCAGTATATCCAGTTCTTCCAATCTTTCTATATCGATATCAATTTCCCTGGCTTTCCGGTAAAAGAGCATAATATTCTTTAGCATACAATATTGCTTCTTTATTGATGTATATGTATCAACCTCATGGAATGAATTCTGATGGAGGAAATCCTCGCGTAACATTCTTGCTGCAAGGAGTATCAATCTCTCACTGAATGAGAGAGCATCGATTCCAACCAGACGAACCATTTCCTGTAATTCATCTTCTTCCTCCAGTATCCGCATAGCCTCCCGCTCCAGGGAGAGAAAATCCCCTGCAACCTCTTTTTTCATATATTCTAACATGCTATCGTGATAGAGTGAATAAGATGTAAGCCAGTCAATGGCAGGAAAGTGTCTGGCATAAGCCAATTCTGCCTTAAGACTCCAGAATACCTTCACTACCCGTAAGGTATTCTGGACAACAGGGTCCGAAAGATCTCCACCAGGCGGAGAGACGGCTCCAACTACACTAACTGCTCCTTCTCTTTCAGGAGAACCTAAACATTTAACTCTCCCAGCCCGTTCATAGAATTGGGCAACTCTGCTACCCAGATAAGCAGGGTATCCCTCTTCCCCAGGCATTTCCTCTAATCTACCTGATATCTCCCGGAGGGCTTCAGCCCATCTGGAAGTAGAATCTGCCATCAGTGCAACAGAATAGCCCATATCCCTGAAATATTCAGCAAGTGTTATTCCTGTATATATGGAAGCCTCCCTTGCTGCCACAGGCATATTGGAGGTATTTGCTATAAGAATGGTTCTCTTCATTAAAGGTTCACCAGAAGTTGGATCCTCTAATTTAGGAAATTCATTGAGGACATCGGTCATCTCATTTCCTCTCTCCCCACAACCGACATATACAACAATCTCTGCTTCTGCCCACTTTGCAAGTTGATGTTGCATCACTGTTTTACCTGAGCCAAAAGGTCCTGGTATACAGGCTGTTCCTCCACGCCCTATAGGGAAAAATGTATCTATTACCCGTTGACCAGTAAAAAGGGGTTTGATCGGAGGTAATCTTTTGTTTACAGGCCGTGGTATCCTTACTCCCCATCTCTGCTGCATCTGGAGCTCAATCTTTTCGCCGTTCTCTCTTTCGATAACTGCAATTTGATCATTAACAGTAAATTCACCCTCCTTAATATCTTCGATAACACCTTTCATACCTGGCGGGACCATAATCCTGTGTTCTACAAGAACCGTTTCCTGAACAGTCCCTATGATATCTCCTTCCTGGACTTGATCACCTTTCTTCTTTGTCGGAGTGAACTTCCATTTCTTATCTGGATCAATAGGGGGAACAGAAATACCCCTGCTAATAAAATCTCCAACCTTTTTCTGAATATAATCAAGGGGACGTTGAACACCATCATATATTGACTCAATAAGACCTGGACCCAATGAAACAGAGAGAGGCTCTCCGGTGATATAAACCGGCTCTCCCACACCTATACCTTCTGTTTCTTCATATACCTGAATAGAAGCCTTATCTCCATCCAGACCAATGATTTCCCCCATAAGTCTTTCATCACTTACTTTAACTACATCATACATCCTGGAACCCTTCATTTCTTCAGCTACAACAAGGGGGCCGGATACTCGTATTATTCTCCCTTTCTTCATTCATATCCTCCTATTTCCATTCCAACAGCCTTCTTTATCAGTTCTGCAATTCTTTTCTTTCCATAACCCTGACTCCCTTTTATTCCTGGTATAGGAACGATATTTATATCAGGGCGAGTAGTAATATCGGTTCTATCTTCTAATTGTTTATAAATATCCTCAAGAATAAAGACAATGGCATAATCGGATTTCTCTATTTCCTTCTTAATCTCTAAAATGTCTTTATCCTCAATGGAAATTATTTCCGCTCCAAGTGATTTGAAAGGAAATATAAGATCATAGGTTCCAACGAATGCAATCTTCATATTATGAGTCTCTCCTTTATTTCCTCATCCTTTACACCATTGATCTTTCCAATAAATATCAGACGTAGATTCCTTATCTCGTTTTCTTTCAGAAAGAGGTAACAAATAATCGGCTCCACCCCAATGGATTCATATGCAACTGATTTTATATATAATAGCAACAGGTGTTCGCAAGCCTTCTCCAACTCCGAGAAAGATGCCCGATATTTCAATAGATCAGCATATATACTGCCACGATAAAAACCTTCAAGGGACTCAACAGACTCTTGCAATTTCCACGATAGAATCTTTTCACTTGCAATAAATCCTCCGGAAAGTAATGCATATTCAGCAAGTTCTTTATATCGATTTAAGAAGAATAAACGGAGAATGGTTTTAAGATTTGTCACATCTACCCATACCCTGTAATAGCTTCTTAAGTAATCACTCTCTTCATTAGAAGTAAGGAAATCAGCCATTGCAGAATCTATCCTGATATTGAGTAGTTGCGGATTATGATGATGGGCATAATATGCTTCAATACCTTGCTCTGTTGCCTTTTTTAGATAATCAGGAAGTCTATTATATCTCTCCTCTTCGAATATACTGGCTAATCGATCCAGTGGTATTGTTCCCATTCTGGAGCAATAGGGAAGGAAATCCTCTTCCGCTATCTTTCCTTTAAGGAGGACAGTTATATTGTGAAAATCAAACCTTGCCCGTAACACATTCAAAAGTTCTGAATTATCTATTAAATCTTGAATCTCGTTGTAGAGTTCTATCCTTGCATCCTCCAGAGTCTCTTCAAAGCGATGAGGAGAATCCAATTGGCGAAAAAAGTGCCCATAATCAGAATCATGGAGCGCAGCAATAAGTTCTCTACCATCTTTGGAAGAGATGAGTTGCTCAAGATGCTTACTATCAAAGAGTTTCGTTTCTTTAGCACTTACTACACCAGCAGCATAAGCATAATTTGTATCAAGAGTCCTTACTTTTGGAAATCTATTCACTTCCGAATAAGAGCTTGACGACCCTCTCCTCTAAATCATACATAGCTTCTTCAAGAAGAACCGGGAAGGATAGATTCATTCTCTTCTTGTCCTTCTTAAGGATTATTCCAAGTTCAAAATCGCCCTTTTCCTCGCTAATGGTAAAGTTGCATTTCTTCTTTTCATTCAGGGATTTTACCAGAGCCCCAAATTCTTCCTTAAATAGAGAACCAGGGATTATCTCTTCATCATTTGTATTGGAAGCACAAAGTATCTGACTTTCAATAAATGGCTTGTATTCAGAAGACCAATTTAGTTCTTTCATCTTCATCTTTACTTGTTCTTTCAGTTCGTCTATTACTTCATTCTTTGCTTTCAGTCTAAGTGCCTTTAACGACAGGCGAACCTTACTCAAGTATCGTTCCATCTCTCTCTTTTTTACCCTCTCTGCTTCCTCTCCCCCATTCTCTTTTATCTTTTTTGCCTCAAGAGAAGCCTTATGTATTATCTCCGCAGCCTTCTTCTTTGCTGCCTGAATCATTCTCTTTTTCTCTTGATTTGCCTCTTCTAATATCTTATCTGCTACTTTACCCATTTTCTAACCAAGAGCGTTAACCATAAAGAAGGTTGTAACAAAGCCAAGAATTGCATATGTTTCAACCATAACAGCAAAGATAACCACTTTCATCGTTGACTCCGGTTGTTTTGCAGCAAGTTCCACTCCGGATGTGCAAACCAACCCCTGATGGATGGCCGACATTAGCCCAAGCACTCCAACTGGTAGGGCTGCCATTAGATATTGGAAACCTTCAACCATAGTCATATCAAAGTTTGGTGAACCTCCAAGCAGGCCGATTTTCATCATTATAACCATTGCTCCTATAAAACCATAGAAGCCCTGAGTTGAAGGAAGAACTATAAATAGAAATATCTTTCCAAACTTATCCGGTTGTTCTGATAAAAGACCTGCTGCCGCTCGTGAAGGAATTCCAACACCAATGGATGATCCGATACCTGAAAGGAATGCAGCCACCCCAACACCTGCCATTGCTATCCAAAAACCACTCACTTATACCTCCTTTTTTTGTTTCTGCAGCCTTGTGTATTTTCCCTCAAAGCTAAAGGGTTCGAACCTCTCCCCCCCACCTTCATAGAAGTACGAAAAGAACTCAGCGAACTGTAGTCTCATAGTATGAACAAAAGCACTAAGTGTATTTATTGCCAGTGAAAATAGATGACCACCAATAAAGAGAAAAACCGCCAGAACGGGCCCTACAATCGGGAATTTTGAAATGAGTTCAACAAGGACATTGACAGACATAGCGAGCCCTGCCGTAACCAAACCAAGAGCCATTATCCTGCTATACGAGAGTATGTCCCCCAGAAATCCAACCAAACCCCTGAATAATGTAAACGCACCCTTTGCTATCTGCTTTATCCATGAATTGCTTCTCCACGAAAACAATACAATCATAAGTAAGGGTAAGACAGATAGATAGGTAACTATTTTTGAACCAATAATATAACCAGAAATACAAAAAATAAAAAATAAGATCCATGATATCTCATTGGCAACAGCATCAAGAAACTGTTTTTTTCTTAATTTTTCCTTTATGGATATGATGAGACCTGTTCCAATCTGGAGTGCTCCGAATCCAAAGGCGAGATAGAGAAATTTGAGAGGGTCTTCAAATGGGTCAAAGAGCATAAACCGATGCCTGAAATTAGTAAGTTGCGGAAAGAGCCGATCTATATCCCCCATCCATCCACCGGTTATAGCACCTGCAAATATGGTAAATATACCTCCTACAATGAATATCCAGAGGTATTTCCTTCCTTCAGGAAGTTTTGACATAAGAAAGAATCCCGCAATAACGAGGATTATCCCATAGGCTGCATCGGTCAGGCAAAAAGCGAAGAATATTCCGAAGAATATACCTATAAATGGAGAGGGATCTATCTCATTGGGTCTCGGATAAGCAAAAAGACTGGTCAATGCTTCATATGGCTCTGCCAGTTTATTATTTTTGAGTTTAGAAGGAGGGGATTCTTCTTTTCTTGGTTCGGTCCATTTCAGATCCACTGAAGCATGACGAGATACTAACCCTTCCAGAAGAGGCGTATCAGCCTCATCTATCCATCCTTCAATGAAGAAAACCTCCTTTGAAGCAAGTGTTTTATTAAGAACATCTGTCCTCAAAATTCTTGTCCTGAAATAATCGTAGAATATTAAAAATCTATTAAATTCTTCACTCTTTTTTATAATCTTCTCTGATATTTTTGATATCTCCTTATCTATCCTTTTAATCTCAGTTTTACATTGAGATACAATCTCCCGTGGAGTTCTTTCATCTTCAGGGAAATCAACTGGTTCTGCATCAAAATCGGAAAGAATTTCTTCAAATTCCTTACTCATTAATCCTTTATAAATAACGAATAGAACCCCTGATAGTAATCCATTCTCATATATGATAGAAATTTCAACGGGGGTATCCTTGAATTTTTCCTCTATTTCTTCTTTTTTTGCTTTTATTTTATAGAACCTTATTGATGTGGTTTCTAATGATTCAAGTTCAGATATTGGTATTTTAAGTTTTATCCATTCCCCATAAAATGCTTGCTGTTCCTCCAATTCAGTCAGTTTATTCCTGAGATGATAGCGATGTTCTTCCCAACTATTGATCTCTCTTATCTCATCTGGGTCAAAATTCTTGATGGTTTTATAATAGTCTTCTGGAGACACTCCCATCTTTATATCAATGAATTGACCAAGGATTCCAGCACCCTTAGAATGAGGTTTCAGTATATCTATAATCCCTTCCAAACCCTTGAAAATTTCTTCGGCTTCTACATCGTGGAAATCCGCATCCGGAACGAGATCCGGATATTCCTCTGCAAGTGAAGAATCTCGAGAATCAGAGATATGAAAAATCCCAAGGCCCTGAAGTTCGGCCAAGAATTCTTCCCTTTCATTCTGATATAAGAGAAATGTAGCCTTCTTAAGAGGAGTAAGTCCCATTTATTTATTTAAAATCCTTTTGAGGATTAACTCGCAAGCCGCATCTAACTTCTTTTCTGATTGTTCTTTGATCTCATCTATCTCTTTTTTTGTTTCTTCTTCTAATTTCTTCTCCTTTCTTTTAGCCTCTTCCCCCCCCTCTGTTTTCTTCTTTTCTATTAACCCATTTACCCTATCTTCAGCATCCTTGATTATGGATTTCTCCTTATCCCTTACCTCTTCTATTATATCCTTTGCGTTTTTCTCTGCTTTCTTTTTTATATTTCTCGCCTTATTTTCTGCTTCTTTTATCTCCTTTATAAGAGCCTCTGGCATCCTACCTCCTTTGCTTGGTTTAACATATAATGATACTCTCCATTGTCAAGGTGTTTTTGTTTCCTTTCCTTCCCATTTTTAGCCACGGTTTCTTCACTGTTTTTATTCTTACACTTGAACCCTTATCACATATCAC
>JAGLZA010000225.1 GCA_023131835.1 Caldifarciminota bacterium | reverse complement strand
GTTGAATAATATTGTCCCAAAGCCGGTGGGGGGAGTAGTTACCTGTTCTTTTTATCAGCGATCGTTTGTCCCGGGTGCCTGATGATGTGTTCTACCTCTTTCCTATCTATTTGACGCCGTTTCATCTCAAAAACTGCATGATCTGAAAAAATAATTTGCATTCGTTCACCTGCTGCATTATGTGCCCCCTTCGATTATCTTAATCCACTCATGCCCCCTGATCCCCTCGATTTGCTTTTGAATCTCCCCATCGTTCTTCTTCCAGTCTTTAGTTATAAAAGGCAACCCCCATCACGGTCGTAATGTCGCCTGATAGATGTATGCGAAGTTTACTTTAGTGGCATACGTGCCCTATTTTCCCGGCTTCTTTGCACTCCTCGCATTCAAATTCCAGAGTTGAATGTTTGATATTAAATTTCTCCAGTCGCTCCTTGATAGATCGTTTCACCTCCTCGATCCTTGACATATCCGGCTCCGTAGTATAGATATGCGCATCAAATACATTGATATGCGAACATAAACTCCAGATATGGACATTGTGGACCCCCTCCACACCGTCGATTTCTTCAATCATCTCAACAATTTTATCAAAATCAACATCCTCTGGTCTGAACTCCAGTAATATCCGGACAGACTCCTTCAACAGTCCAATGGAACTATAGAGAACGATCACACCTATAATCGCCCCTATTATAGAATCCACCATCACTTCGCCGGTAAAGAATATCACAACCGAAGCAACAATAACAGCCATTGAGGAGACCGCATCGGTAACAACATGCAAAAAGGCACTTCTGACGTTCAGGTCATGGCTCCCGTGTAGTTTAAGAGCGACATATAAATTTACTGCCAGACCAATCAATGCAACAATAAACATGATTGTGCTCTCAATCGGTTCTGGTGCAAGAAATCTGAGGTACGCTTCCCAAAAGATCCATCCACTAATCCCAACGAGTAAAATTCCATTCACAAATGCAGCGAAAATTTCTATTCTATGGTAACCAAATGTTTTTGTCTTTGTGGGTAACTTTTTTGCAATATTAATAGCACTTAATGAGATAAACAGGGCAAATACATCTCTAAACATGTGCCCAGCATCGCCTAACAGGGATAGAGAACCTGAAATTAGCCCACCTGTAACCTCCACAACAAAGAATACAGAAGTCAATACGATGGCAATTTTCAATGATTTCTCGACGTCATTGTTTTGCATATCCCTGTTATGCTTTCCATTAGTGTCCAACATATTCCTCAGGGTTCTCCTCAAACGCCTTCTTGCA
>JAGLZA010000224.1 GCA_023131835.1 Caldifarciminota bacterium | reverse complement strand
TTGATACTGTTAAAGTGATCGTTAAGCCAAAGGAAATGCCAGTAATTAACGTAGCAGATAGACTTGACTTCAAAGAGGTCCAACTTGGTGAGACTGATGAAGAGGATCATACAATAGAAAATAAGGGGCAGGCAACCTTAGAAGTGGAAAAGGTGACAGTTGACGATTACCACTTCACTATAAGAGGGAGAACCCGCTTCAGCATTCCTCCCAATGACCATGAAAAACTGATTGTAAGTTTTAAGCCGGATGCAGTGGGTCCTCAGACCGGTAAACTCACCATCACAAGCAACGATCCAGAACATCAAATTGCCACCGTTGAGTTGAGGGGCTCAGGGGCGGGAGGAGATAAACCTGATTTGACAATTTATATCGACGATGCACCTAGTACAGCACATCCTGGTCAGGATATAAGCGGTACATTTAAAGTAAAAGTTAAAAATCAAGGCGGAGCTGATGCTAGAAATTTCGTTATAGATCTGGTTCTATCGGAGGATCAAGATGTCCCGATTGAATATGCTACATATTCGGTAAACTTTCATGATGACGTGCTCCTTCGTGGTGGAAGAACGCATATCGACATACTAAGCCCAGGACAAACGGCTGATATAAGTGCTGGACTCTACGGAACTATTCCTTCCGATACTCCAACTGGCACCTATTGGTTAGGAGTAGTTGTGGACCCAGGTAAGGATGTAGATGAAATAAGGGAAGATAACAATGCAGGGATTTCGAGATTAGAGGTGGTGATATTCGCGCCAACACAGCTCTCTCCGGCCGATCTAAAAGAGGTAGTTAGTGCAACAGGGGTAGACGAGGCGATACTCACGCCAACACAGCTCTCCCCGGCCGATGGATCTGTATTCTCCAACTATCCCCGTAAGACGACATTGGAATGGTCGGCTGTGCCCGGTGCAACTAGTTACACGGTTGAGATCGATTGCTACCACTGCTGCCAGAGCGGAAAGTGGTGCACCGACGTTGGCAAGACCTACAAACTGGTGCCCAATATCAAAGCGACCAGCTATACTTTTAACTTCGTTGGTGCGCAACCAGGCCGCTGGCGCGTCTGGGCTGTTGATGCCATCGGCCAAGAGCGCCCTAAAACAGGCTGGTGGGAATTCCGCTACACACGTTAATCTGCTAACCCTTTCGACGATGTGCGTGACTCAATACTCTGATGTTGTACTTTCGGCGATAACATAATGATACAGGCCCCCGAAGTCCACACCAGATCACCTCCTTGACTACCGGCGTTTGTCGCTATAGCTGTGGACTTTCTTTCATTTGGAAGAAAAATGGGTCAGGTCTCAACTTTTGGCATTTGATTGATTTTCATGATAAGTTTTGAATACGAAAAGACATTTAAGACTATCTTTTGAAAACGCTTGCACCCGATAACCTTTATAGTGGGGAAATTCCACGAGTAGAAACTTTTTGATTATTTAACACCTTTCTGCCATCTTCCATAATCAAGCAGGAACAAACAAAGCAATA
>JAGLZA010000223.1 GCA_023131835.1 Caldifarciminota bacterium | reverse complement strand
GACCCTGTAATGTATAGGATTTTGAGAGCAACACATCACAGGACAGGCGATAAGTGGTGTATTTATCCGACATATGACTTTACACACGGTCAGTCAGATTCCATTGAAGGGATTACACATTCTCTATGTTCGCTTGAATTTGAAGACCATCGCCCATTGTACGACTGGTATCTGGACGAATTGGGCATCCATCATCCGAGGCAAATCGAGTTTGCTCGACTCAATATCAGCTACACAGTGTTAAGTAAAAGGAAGCTTCTAAAACTTGTAGAAAAGAGAGTTGTAAATGGATGGGATGATCCACGAATGCCTACTTTATCGGGTTTACGCAGACGTGGCTATACACCAGAGTCAATTCGTAACTTTTGTGAAGGTATAGGTGTAGTAAAGAGTGACAGCCTTGTTGATATGGCATTTCTTGAACACTGTATTCGTGATGATTTGAATAAGCGTTCGCCACGCGTGATGGCTGTGTTACGTCCGCTCAGGGTAGTTATTGATAACTATCCGGAAGATAAGTCAGAAGAATTGGATGCAATTAACAATCCGGAGGACCCGAGTATGGGAACACGGAAAATTCCTTTTTCACGAGTGCTGTACATCGAACAAGATGATTTCCGTGAGGAGCCTCCGAAAAAGTTCTATCGATTGGCGCCTGGTCGCGAAGTGAGACTGCGATATGCGTATTTTGTCACTTGCGTTGATGTGGTTAAAGATGAAAAAACTGGTGAAGTTATTGAATTGCACTGCACCTATGACCCAGAGACACGAGGTGGGGATTCGCCTGACGGGCGTAAGGTCAAGAGCACATTGCACTGGGTTTCAGCTGAACATGCGCTCGAAGCCGAAGTCCGTTTGTATGACCATCTCTTTTTAAAAGCAAATCCGGATGATGTAGAGGAGGGCAAAGACTTTACATCGAATATAAATCCAGATTCTTTAGAGATATTAACTGAGTGTTATATTGAACCAACCTTAAAAGATGCAAAAGTGGGGGATCGATATCAGTTCGAAAGATTGGGTTATTTCTGTGTTGAGCCTGATTCATCCGATTCTAAACTGATGTTTAATCGAACAGTTCCGCTGCGAGATACATGGGCTAAGATTCAAAAAGCGTTGGAGAAAGGGTAGAAAAATCAAGACTTCTCTGGCCGATTCAAAATTTATTAGAAAAAGAAGTTTAACCAAGCGCTATACGCTCACTAAGTAAATTCAACTTGACAATGTTTTTAAAATTGCTATAGTAGTTAAGAATCAAGATTTTGGATCTTACAAAGTAAAATTGGTAGGATAGTTTAATAAATAATAAGGAGTAATTATGATAAGAATTGTTCATCTATCTGACATCCATCTGAATAAAAAAAGCATTAGCGATGTTAAAATTTTTGTTATTAAAGCGCTCACAAAGGACTTGAAGAAATTTAATGAGGAGAAAAAAATTGATTTAGTGCTGTTCTCAGGCGACTTAGTAGATAAAGGCGGCGTAAGTTTTGATAACAAGATTGAATTAGCGTTGTCAACCTTTAAGAAAAAAATAATAGTACCTATCAAGAAAGAGATAGGATTGCCAAATGATCAATTCTTTTTTGCTCCTGGTAATCATGATATTGATAGAAGAGCTGATGAGGAATATGAAGATGTTGGCCTTACTCAGACACTGTGTACCATCGAAAAAGTTAATGAGAAAATTGATTCTAAAAGAGATAGCGGAATTAAACGAATATTACCCTTCAAAGGATTTGAAAGAAAATTTCATAAATCTTTTCAGGGAGAACATAGCATAACCAATTATCAATCTTGTTTTAAAATAAAACTAGACGATTCTACAGTCGGAATTACTTGTTTCAATTCAGCATGGCGATGCTATGATAGCAAGACTGATAAAGGGAAGATACTATTAGGTGAGCGACAGATCACTGACGCAAGAGGAATAATAGAAAAATGTGATTTAAAGATTGCTATTATGCACCATTCATTTGACTGGCTGAAAGATTTTGAGCAAGATTATGTTCAGAATTTTATCCAGAAAGACTACAACTTATTGGTATGTGGACACACTCACGAAGGTTCTTCTTGGACGAAGTCGGATATGTACGGCAACATCTTTGTTTCTATTGCCCCTGCTAATTGGACGTATAATATAAGGAGTAGCGATAGGATTAATGCAAATGGATATTCAATAATTGATTATGATTTAATGAATAAGAAACTTATGATATACAATAGACGGTACGCACATCTTAAAGAATGCTTTGACCCAAATACTGATCTAGGAGACGAAAGAGGGATGTCTACCTTTACTTTGCTTGACTCAGAAGAACAGGACAAACACAATTATGAAATAGAAGTTGCAATGAAAATTAAAGATATTCATTTTGAAGAAGTAAATGAACACTTATTAAGTTTTGATACTGATACGAAAGCACCTAAGGATCTAGAGAGTTTGTTTGTATTACCTATGATAGTAAGTAAGATTGAGTATGACGTTAATAAAAAAGAGGAAGAAATAGTTTATAATTTGCGAAATCTGTGTAGCAATAGTGAAAATATGTTAATATTTGGCACAAAAGAATCAGGTAAGACAATATTACTAGATAAAATTTTAATTGAACTAATAAAAAACATTCAACAATTTCACAAAACTCCAGTATTTCTTGATTTTAATGAAGTTGGGAACAAAAGGTTTGAAACTATCATAAGTCATTTCTTAGAAATAGGAATACTTCAAGTGAAAGATTTTCTAAATAAACACCACTTAGTACTACTGATTGATAATTTATCATTTACTGAATCTAAAAAATATATACTCAGAAAACTAACACGTCTTATTAGTGACTATAAAAATGTTCAAATTATCGCAACTTGTAACCAAATAGTTGAGGGGAAAACGCCTTTAGAGTTGTTTGATTATCCTATTTTTGCATCTTTTAAGACTGCGACTATAGAGAGTTTTAAAACAAAAGAGATTAGAATGCTAATGGATAAGTGGTTCTCTAAGAATGAAATTTTTGATACTCCTGAAAAACTAGATAAGCTATTAAATTTTTTCCTTGCTTTGAATCTTCCTAGGACTCCATTAACAGTATCGATGTTTCTATGGATAATTGAGCATCAAGAGAATTATAAACCCGTGAACAATGCTACGATGTTGGAAAATTTCATAGAGAGACTATTTAAAAAGTTATCAAGAAAAGAAATTTATTCGGAAGAGTTTGATTATAGAAATAAAGAGCGACTACTTACTGAAATATCTTATAAAATGTTTCAATGTAATTTAGAGAACTATAGATTAGCATATGCTGACTTATGTGCATTTATAGAGGATTATTTAACAATCAGAAAATTCGACTTTATTGCTGATGAAGTGTTACAGCATTTTTTGTCGAAAAGTATTTTAATCAAAGAACATTATGGTAGAGAGATATATGTGAGGTTTAGATTTAATTGTTTTTTCCAATATTTCTTAACGAAAAAAATGGATTATGACAATGATTTTAAGAGTTATGTATTAGATGAAGGGAATTTCCTACATTTTACTAACGAGATAGACTATTATACTGGTCTAAAAAGAGACCAATCCAAAGTATTAGAATTAATTGTTGATAGAATGAATGCGGGGTACGAAGAGATTATCGATTTAATTATGAGTATTAAAGATGGCTTTGATGGTGTTTTTAGTGCACCAAGTTCATTTATTGAAACATTAGATGAAAGCTTTACAAAAAATTTGATGGCGATAGAAAAACCAAAAGATGAAGAGTTAGACAAAATTAAAGATGAGATACTTGATACGATTAAACCTGAGAAGGGCATCGAGAAAAAGGAGGCACACATTAGTCCTGTTCAAAAGTTAGAAAGATTGTGGACACTCGCTGCTAAAGTGCTCAAGAATACTGAAGAGACTAAAGTAGCAAATCTTAAAGCTAATTCATACAAAAGTATATTATCTTGTTCTATGGCTTTTTCAAGCCTATATAAATTTTTCATAGAAGATTACTTGGAAAAAAGTGAACGTCATGTTAAGCCTAATATTCATGAGAATTTAATGATTCAAAGAAAATTCTTACCACTGATTCATCAGCTAATTCTTTTTGCTTTAATGGGAACTGGTAAGTTAAAAATGATTATCCGCGAAAAAATTGAAAGTGACAAGACTAGTGATGATATTTCTGATTTTGAAAAATTTATTTCTGTCTTCTTATATTCAGATATTAGAGATAAAGATGCTTTCAAACATATAAAGAAATTTGTAAAGAGTGTGAAACAATCATACATATTTGATATGATTCTGTTTAAGATTGTATCATATTATTTTCTACGCTCAAAGAGCAAGGCGACCGATCGTTTATATGAAAATTTAATCGCTGAATTAATTGTTAAATCCAAGGGACTCAAGAAAATACATAAGGATAAAATTATGAAAGAATATAGAGAAAAAAGATCAAAGATTAAAGAAAATGAAAGACTATAAAGGCCAACTCAATAAGGATTTTAATTAGAAAAGCACTGCAAAATCATATTTTCTGCCGTCTGTTCTGCAAATTCACCAAGCAACATTGCTTATGAATTTCGACTTTGTACCGTGGATTTTCAAGATACTGTGTCTTACATCGCAGATGCGTATCTGTTGAGAATACTAACTTTTTGAGAAGACAAATATTAAAAAAAATTTTCTAAAAAGAAAATCGATTCGGATTGGAAATGATTTTTTTACTACTCAAAGGTGATAATGGGCCAGAATCGAAAAAGCACAGCAGCGTTGAGTTAAATGAAAAAAGGAATGAAGAAAGGGAATTTAGAACCTCCAACATACTTCCTGATATATTTAGTACTAACAATAAGGTTACATTTTGTTCTACCCATAATACAATTAATTCATACCCCATATAAATATTGTGGAATTTCATTTATAGGAATCGGATTTTGGTTAAATATCTGGGCAGATGGCTTGTTTAAAAGGGAAAACACTACAGTTAAGCCATTTAGAGAATCATCCGCTTTGATTTTAGAAGGACCATTCCGTTTTAGTCGTCATCCTATGTATTTAGGTATGGTGATTGCTCTCCTGGGCGTGGCAATTATTCTTGAGTCATTGATTACTTTTATTGGACCAATTGCCTTTTTTATAACTATGCAAATAGTTTTTATCCCCTATGAAGAAAAAGCACTGGAAGAGACTTTTGGCATGGAGTATTTAAATTATAAAAATCGCGTTAGATGTTGGTTATAATTTTAATGGGATGTCACCTATCCTCCCATTTCAACCATATACGAACTCGGTTCGTATATAAATAGTTGAGCGAAATGCCTAACGATTTGAAAGAGAGTTGTAAGAATGAATAATCTTGACATCGAGAAGATAAATGACCAATTTTATGTTATCCGAATAAAGGGCTGCAATATTGGAGTATGTATTAAAAATAAATCCGCTTTAATAATAGATTCCGGTTTTTTACCTAAAAAGAGTGCACTCGTAAAAAAAATATTGGAAGAAAATTTCAATAGTAAGATAAAACTGTTATTTAATACCCATTATCATTCGGATCATACTTTTGGAAATCAATCTTTTGAATGCCCCATACTTGCTTCTGAAACATGCAAGAATATAATGAAAGAGAATCTCACCACTTTTTGGACTCCTCTGGAAATCAAAAAGGATATGGAGGAAGATACTCTGTTATCAGAAGAATGGGAGAATCTAAAAATAACATTTCCTACAATGACCTTCAAGAATAAAAAAACCTACAACTTCAAAGGGATCAGAGTAATTTTTCAGAGGTTAGGTGGCCATACAAAAGGGTCATCAATTGCATACTTCCCTGATTATGGGTTGATCTTTTCTGGTGATATAGTATTCGGAGAAATTTATCCTATTCTTCTCTATGACGGAAATCCTCTTAAACTTGTTAAAGCCTTGCAGAAAATAACAGGTATGGATGTAGATATTATCATCCCTGGCCATGGAACAACCTGTGATAAATCAATGGTAGGAATGTTGGTTGAATATTGGCAATCATTGATATCAGGATGTAAGAAACTCATCGTTTCAGATCTAAACAATGAAGAAATAAAAGGAATATTAGTCAACCGTTGTCATTTACAAGGAGTGCCGATGAATATGAGAAGACATAGAATAAATATTGGTTCGGTCCTGAAGTTTTTTAGAGGATTTAGTACATGACAACGTGTGTGCGGGGCTTCGCAAAATGCCTATGGCACTTCGCAAACACACAGAACGTTATACGCAATTTCGAACATCGGCAATTCCACACTACCCCCCCATTTTTTTCTCGCAAAGCACGCAAACAGAGCAAAGTTCGCAAAGCCCCACCAATCCCCTTTATTTATGGTGTTTTCAGAAAGAGAAAGGGAGAAAAAGAATCTGGTAGGGGCGTTCAATTGAACGCCCCTACTCCCAGAAAAAATTCACTGAAAACCTTTACATTTACTGCGTTGGCAGTATTCAGGTGTAAAATTTTGGGGGGTAGGAAGTCGGCAATTCGCATTGACAAATAATAGCTGTATTAAATGGAGGTAAATATGAGTATAAAGGAAAATATCTTTGGTAATGAAATGGAATTAATGACTAACATAGCCTTTCATATTATGTCTTTTATGATTGATATACATGAGCATTTTTCGCACTATAGTGAACGTCTTAAAAATTTTGATATCAAGAATGGATCCACTATAATCGATTATGGCTGTGGACCTGGACGGTATATAACTAAAGCCTCTCAAATAGTTGGAGAAAAGGGAATGGTTTATGCTTGTGACATACATCCTTTAGCAATCAAATATGTTGGAAAAGTGATTTCAAAAAATAAACTATCCAATGTGAAACCTATATTAGTCAAAGGTTACTCTTGCGATTTAAACGATGAAATTGCAGATTCGATTCTTGTTTTAGATACCTTTCACATGATTAAAGAACCATCGATATTTCTAAAAGAAATACATCGTTTACTAAAAAAGAATGGGACCTTAATAATCGATGACGGACATCAACCACGTGAGCAAACAATAGCTAAGATTGGTAATTCTTCTCTCTGGGATATAATTGAAGAAACCGATGATTATCTAAAATGTATACCAATCTTTCAAAATATACAAACATATTAAACAAATCGCTTGGATACCTTGAATTTTATACCTTTCAATATACTTTAAATAAAGTTATTTATAAATGAATATTCGTTCTATTACCAGGGATGAAATAGATAAATTTGCAGATGTAGTAGAAAAATCAGGTGAATTTAAGGATACATTAACCAGTCTCTGGGAAAGTGGCGAAAGTTCACCTGAGTGGTGCTTTGTTGCTGAAGAAAGGGGTGCATTTATTGCAAGAGTATCGTATTGGGTATTTTTATCGAATCCTGGTGAAATCCATATGTTGGGGTTACATCTACCCTGGGAAGGTGATTATTGTGAGATTGGTGCAAAATTATTAGCTCAAAGTTTATCACAAATGCACTCAAGGGGTGCAGTCAGTCTTGAATGCAGACTCTATTCCGATTCCACTACATTTCTTAAAGAACATCGGAAATTATTCGAACTTGTAGATTTGTCATTGACACAGGAAAAGTGGAGATTCATCTGGGAGGAGACAGACAGGTCAATAATCATCTCTGACCGACTTGTTTTCAAAACCTTGAAAGATGCGGGCAAAGATACCTTTATAAATGCCATACAGCAAGTAACAGAAGGCACGCTTGACCGAGATGACCAGTTATCGATTGAAGCGTCAGGAGCAGAAAAAACAGCATTGAATTATTTCAATACACTAAAGGATGTTGATTATAGACCAGAGTGGTGGCAACTTGCGTATAAAACGGATGGGAGATTGGCAGGTCTTGTTATTCCTCAGAAATTCAGTCCGGAGGAAGGGGCAATTAACTATATAGGTGTTGTTCCTGAACAACGGGGATTAGGTTATGTGAATGATTTGTTAGCAAAAGGGACTATTATTTTGCAATCTAACGGCATTAAACGTATTATCGCTGATACTGATAGCAACAATATACCGATGGCAAATGCCAATATCAGGGCAGGGTATAAAAGAGATATCACAACATGGTGTTATAGATTGGAATTACAGAGATTCAAAAATACACAATAATAGGTGAGGTTGCTTGTAAATCAACTCCGCTATAATAACTCTTAAATTTCCTAATACTCTCATTTGACATTACATTCAATTTCTTAATCCTCCTCACTGTACCACCATGTGCCTAAACTTTCCCCTCTTCTTTTAGTTTTATAGTTGACAAACACCAATCTCTAACCTATAAATATATATATGTTAAATGTAACCTATCAAAAGTTTTTTAATTATTATCACAGCATATACGCCGCTGGCTTGTGCCCTCGTCCTTCAGGACATTGCTCCCTTCGGTTACGACGTCGTATATGAGTTTTGTGGGCAGTGCTTGCATTTTTGCAATTAGTGATATAGAATAAACACTAAGTATTTACACACAAGTGACCAATAAGGCACTTATGTTAATAAAAAGTTCATTAGGTGAAATGTTTGTAGATGGAAAAGAAAAGGAAGGTGATGAAATATGAGAGTAATTAGTACATCTATAGAGTGGTATATCTGCAATACTTCATATATACCACCAAATCGGAAGTATATACGCAATGCGGATATAAACAAGTTATATGTCATTTAAAGAAACGATATAAAATGGACAGTAACCCAACAACATTTATTTCCTATGCTTGGGAAAGTGACGACCTTAAAAATTGGGTAAAAGAACTTGCAACACAATTAAGACAAAACGGAATTGACGCAAAACTTGACCAATGGGAGGTAGTACCGGGTGATCAAATGCCCCATTTCATGGAAAAATCTGTACGTGAAAATAATTATGTAATAATAATATGTACACCAAAATACAAAACAAAATCAGAGAATAGAATTGGTGGTGTCGGATACGAAGGAGATATTATGACTGCTGAAGTTTTGCAAAATGCAAATCACAGAAAATTTATCCCAATTTTAAAATCAGGGACAAAAGAAACTTCAATACCATCTTGGCTTCAAGGTAAATACTTTATTGACCTTTCAAATGACCATCATTTTAAGAAGAACTTTGAAGATTTAATAACTACCTTATTAAATGTAAGAGAGACTGCACCAAGTTTGGGTAACATCCCAAATAAATATAACAAAGCGATAACAAAACAAATTGACGAACCAATTAAAGAGGAAGAAATCAAAATAAAAGGTATTCTCATTGACGAAGTATCACTTCCTCTAAACGATGGATCAAGGGGTAGTGCATTATATAAAATTCCATTTGAACTAAACAAAAGACCTGATTATGAGTGGATAGACTTATTCATTCAAGCATGGAATAGACCTTCAAGATTTACTAGTATGCATAGACCTAGTATAGCTTCAGTTTATGGCAACAAAATAGTTCTTGACGGCACGACAATTGAAGAAGTTGAAAAATATCACAAAGACACTCTAAAACTTGCAGTTGAAACTGCAAATAATACTTTAAAAGAAATCAAACTACGAAAGAAGTTAAGAGAAGAAGCGGAAAAAAAACGTGAAGAAGAACATAAAAAAGCAATTAAAGACATCAGTAGAAGAATAAACTTTGACGACTAAAATGGCATATAACATCGGCTTAGCGTAAATGGCGGTAGAAGTGGTAAATTCAACGCTTATGCTTCTATTTGGCTTTAGTGCTATACTGACACTTAGTGCTACTAATCCGCCACTTCGCCAAGCCGAGAACCGTTAGCCGAAATTGGCGTGGATAAAGGAGGGAAATCATGAATAGTCCAGAAATAAAGGCAGAACGAAAGTTCAGACACTGGAAGACTATAGGGGTTACCGTCATTACTATAGCTGTAACTATAGCTGCTGCGTGGTTCACAATCTCCCGTAGCGAAAGACAAGCTATCCTTGCCGAGGCTGAAAGATCTCGCAGTGTCAAGAATAACTTGGTCTCAATTATTGAAGAGCATGTTATAAATCAAAAGTCCATGGACTACATAAGGCTTGTGAGACTAATTGAACTCAAATCACGTGAGGAAAAGTTAATTACTAGAATTACTGCTCGAAACTTAATTGATCAGGCGGAATATAATATCCTCAACAGTAGATACCTAGACTTTAAGCAGAAGGAAACCTATAAGGCTATTTTCAACCAGTGGTACAAGGAGATGATTCTAGCGGATTACTCCCCTTTCAAAGAAATTCCGGACGCCGACTTGCTCAACAAACTCGCGCGGGACATTCAGCAGGGGAACACAGAAGGGTCCTTGAAGCTACTAATCCAATATGTTGAGAACGTGAGTGCCGATCTGATTCAATTGAAAGAGAAAACTAAGCTAAGAGAGTCACCAATTGAATCTTTATTTCAAGGGCCGTTTTTCTATACTGTCATGTTTATATATTTTATAATTCTTATTTTCATTTTACCGAGGTTTATGCGTATTATGCATAAGATTAGAGAACGAGATCGTGAATAAACAACCAACTTCGGCTAACAGCGGATAAAAGGGAAATCAGAGATTTCCCCAAATTGCCTTTGGCAACTTCTTTTATCCGCAAAACCTTAAAACACTATTGCAATAGATTAAATGAGAAAGAAGGCGGATAATAAAATGAAGGAATGGCAAATGACATTACAGGAAGCAAAAAATCTCTTGGATTTAATACCAGAAATAAATGAGATTACAGAACAGAATTTTGAAGATATGTTAAAAACTTTTGTGCAACGATTAGGAAAAGCTACCTATCAAGCCATGAGAAAAAACTATCCACTTATTTTAAATAACAAAGGACTTCTCCCTCTCCCCCAATGGAATATATTGTGGGAAGAGATGAAGAATGTACCTGTTCTGAACTTTTTAAGAGATCAATGGGAAAAGCAAGTAGAATCTTTAAGCGGAATATTGAAGGATTCCTGTATAAAAGATAAGAAACAATGCATCGAAGAAGCTGGTAAATTCTATCAATTTGTAGACAAAATTTGCTGGGAAATTGGAAGTAAGCCGAAGGGGATGTAAGCCAAAGGGGACGAAAGGGGACGGAGGTTGGCTTTTTGACTTTGGGAAATCAAAATTACCAAATCAAAGATATATGCATCACTATTTCGGATATAAAAGAGTTATATGAAATTGCCTGTAGTTGGTAGAGGAGGAGTATTATGTTAACGGGAATTCATTTTCTTTTGACTTACATGTGCAATTTAGAATGTGACCATTGTTTTATATACAGTGGCCCGAATGCCAAAGGGACTTTCACTTTGAGCCAAATAAGGAAGGCTCTTGATGAAGCGATTAAGATTCGAACAATAAAGTGGATATACTTTGAAGGTGGTGAGCCGTTTTTATTCTACCCTCTAATGCTTGAGGGAATCAAAATTGCTCGGAATATGGGGTTCAAAGTAGGAGTTGTAACTAATGCATATTACGCAATATCTGAGGAAGACGCAGGGCTTTGGCTCAGACCCCTTTGTAAATTAGGAATATCTAATCTTAGCATAAGTGATGATTTGTTTCACTATGAAGAGGAAGAAGATAATCCTGCTAAACGAACTTTATCTGCGGCAAAAAGATTAGGCATGCCTGTTGGTTCGATTTGCATTGAGAAACCTGCGGTTGAAATAGGTATAGATAAGGAGCAGGATAAGGGAGCACCCGTTATTGGTGGTGGCGCTATGTTTAGAGGGAGGGCGGTTGAGAAGTTGGTGGAAGACCTTCCGCAAAGATGGTGGGAGGAATTCATAGAATGTCCGTATGAAGATTTAAAAAAGCCAGAGAGAGTCCATCTCGATTCATATGGTAATATCCATCTCTGTCAGGGGTTAAGTATGGGCAATATGTGGAAAAACCCTCTATCAATCTTAGTTAGGAACTATGATGCTGATTCACACCCAATTTGTGGTCCTTTGGTTAGAGGAGGTCCCGCTCTTTTGGCTAAAGAGTACGATGTTAAACATGAGGATAAGTATGTTGATGCATGTCATTTCTGCTACCTTATCCGTTGGTCTCTAATAGACAGGTTTCCACAATATCTTGCACCGAGGCAGGTTTATGGGTTGGAATAGTTCTCGACAACTTCATTTGACACAGTATATACGCTATGGGTTGATGTCTTTACCTGTGGGGACATTGCTCCATTCGGACGCAATATCGTATATGTTGGAAACGTCATCCGAAATTTACGCCGTCTATAATAAACAATGGCAATATATTAAAATAAGGGAGTAATTGTGGAAACAATGTTTTTTATCTGGTTTGGAATATGTTTTGTCTGTTATATGAGCCGAACAGTATTTAATGTATTGAACTATAAAAAGAATCCGTTAGCACAGAATAAAAAAATTGTGACCTCAATATTCATTGTTATGTTTGTTTTATGGTTTTCATGGTTTCAGATGTGTTTTTTAGAGCCGATTAAAATGAATATTCCTGATTGGATTAGATATATTGGTTTGTCATTATTTCTAATGGGAGTTTTTCTTTTCATTTTTTCACATACAAAACTGAAAGGATTTGAAGATACGGGAGAGTTAATTACTGGAGGTATCTATTCAAAAATAAGAAATCCAATGTATTTGGGGTTTATAATATGGATTGTTGGTTTTCCTATATTTACGAAAAGTCTTATTACACTCGTATCCTCTACTATCTGGATATCACATATTATATATTGGAAGATATTAGAAGAGAGGGAGTTAGAGGAAAAATACAAGGAATATCGGGAATATAAAAAGAAGACATGGTTTTAATAGATTTTAAAAGAAAAACTTGTTATTAGAAGGATGTGAGCAATGGCAAAATACTATGTATGCAGCAAGTGTGGAAGGAGTTTCAAAATCAGTATCAGCCTTGATGATTTGGACAAGCAAATAAATGTTATGAGTTGCCGTGTGTGTGGTTTGAGTATATGGAGCGATGTGGTGAATGGGAACAAGTGAAGTTATCGAAATGTCCTCGTTGTGGAACTCAGGGACTTTGGGAGATACAGGGAACTATTCCCTCATAATCTTGGAGAAACAGGGAACGGTTGGAAGTTCATCATTTTTTAACGTCCGTATTTTCCTAAGTCAGGAATATCAAACCTTACAGCGAATTAATAGGTAGATACCTGGGATTACAAATAAAGAGTCGCGAGGGCTTGCCATTTGATTTTTTTCTCTATACATTAAGTAAGCGAGGGTAAAGATTGGAAAAGAATAAAGTAGGATTGGTTTTCAAGTCAAAAGGTTGGAATAGAAAGTATACTTTGGATATAATACCAAAATGAAAGGAGTCAAAAATGAGAGGTGTTTTAAAAACTGTGTTTTTGTTTTTCCTGTTTGTTGTTTTATTTCCTTCCTGCACAGAAGCAAAGGATTTAAAAATGAAGGATAAGATGAACGAATATGAAAATTTGTGGTGGCAATTTAAGTTAAAAGATGCCAGGAATTTGCTGGAAGAAATACTTCAAGAAGATTCTGATTATCCAGATGCCAATAGAAAAATGGCTTTTATCGAATATTACTATTATGAGAATTTTGATAAAGCCCTGAGATTAATCCGGAAAGCAATTAACAAAGAGCCTGAAGAAAAGAATAATTATCCTGTATTGGGTGATATATATTTTGCAAACGGTAAATTTGTTAATGCTGTGGAAGTCTATAACAAAGCATTAGAATTTGACAGTACAGATTCAGATTTGTATTATTCTATTGCTAAGTCTTATATTAAGCTGAATAACAAGACCGAGGCTAAGAGGTTTCTTGAGAAAGCCGTTCGTTACAACCCGTATAACCTGAATGCTAACAGAATCCTTCACCTGCTCTATATTGAAGACGAGGAATATGAAAAAGCTTACAATATCTGGAAGACAGACCACCTAATTGTAAATGGAAGAAAACCTATTGGGAATCATGGGAAGTGGAATGTTCTTTACGAAGCTACTCTGAAAAATAGAACCCCAAACTTTCATTATGAAATGGGAAAATTATATAAAGAGTTGTTGCTTTATGATGAAGCGATGTTTGAATTTAGAAAAGCTGTAGAGATGAATCCTAAGGATAATGAGGTCAACAAAGAATTAAATAAAACAGAGATATTTATAAATTTTAGAGAAGAACTGAGAGACTTTTGGTTTTCATATTACAAGAAGCGAATTTTTGACAATTTTCCTCCGGATTCTACAGACACAACAGAAGAGAAAGAAATTTTAGAAAGATTATCACCAATTTACTATAAAATGCTCGTCTTATTTCCCGAAATAGCGGAACCAAAGAAATTTAATAAAGATTGGTTCTATAAGTTTAATAGTGAGATAGAAAAATTGTTCAGGGTAAACATCCTTTATGGGCATACGAATAGAATATTCGACTGTCATTTCGGATACATTATTGGCGACACTTTGGAAAAGGTCTCACAGTGGGGAAAGGAAGGAGGCTTAAGAATTGTTGTACTCAAGAACATGGTAACCAACGGCTTTAGTGCCTGGTATTGGAATTATCAAGCTCAAGATGGAGGATGGACAAGTTCTGGAGAGCGGGCACAGGCTAATAAAGTTACCATTGTTATGGATCCCAAATATGGAGCAGCGACTCACCGGTGGGAAATTGCGACAAATAAAGAAAGACGAAATAAGATAATTGAGGACAGTAAAGAGACAGATGCAGTTCTAATTGATAAACCCTGCCTCGAGGTTTTTTATTCGTCTCTATTGGATTATCAACTTCAATTCGCTGCAATTGATGAGGCAATCGGGGTAGCGAAAACCGAATTCGATTCTGAAGACGAGATAACATCTTCTGTAATAAATCTATTATTTGATCACTATCATACCACATCAACATTTATTCACGAAGGTCAACATGCACTTGATAATCTGTATTTTAACTTTGAACAATGGGAGTTGGAATATCGAGCCAAATTATCAGAAATAGTTTATGGAGAAATGCCATTCTTATCTCTATCTGATTTACTCAGTCGAGACATCGGAGATGAAAGCCTGTCTCATGGCAAAGCAAATACTAAAATATTCAAGGATATTGTTAATCACATCCATAAAGATGAAGAAAAACATCCCGCTATAGATACCTGTAAAAACATTCTAATGCAGCTTACTAAGCTTAATTCAAAAGAAATTAGAGATATTGCAAGGCAAATTTTTGAAAATGAATATATTGACAAGAAATAATCACAAGAGAGATAGTATAAATGCAAACACAGCAAAAGCATAAGCTCTCGGTTTATATGACCTTTGGTGTCAGTGAATACGATAAAGTCATGAGCATTGATGATTGTATCAAACAAGCAGATAATGCCCTCTATGAAGGGAAAAAGAATGGTGGAACCAGGTGGTTGTGGCAAAAAGGATAAGAGAAAAAAATAAAGGAAGGTCTGATCAAGATAAAATCTCTGTAGAAAAGGGAGGAAAGTGAAACCATGAAAAATTTTTCTTTGTCAATCGAAATTTATATCGGTCTCATCATAACCCTTGCAATCCTCGCAGTGATTAATGTCTTTTTGCCTCAAGGTGTTTTATTACCAATTCAGGAACTTCCAGTTTCAAAGTCAGTATTTGCTCTTGTGAATGCAGGTCTAATGCTTATTTTATATGGTGGCCTGGGTTTTATTGGATTGAAACTCTCAAAAAAGCTTCTCTTCCCTGATCTCTGGGACTTGAAAATCTCCAACAAACAAAGGTTTTTAATTCCCGCACTCATTGGGATAGGCATCGGTTTATTTTTCATTCTCATTGATGTAATTTTGAGCCAATTCCATACCTTAGGGATGTTTCCCCATCCTCCATTCCCTACTTCCCTCGTGGCTTCGGCTTCTGCTGGCATCGGAGAAGAGATAATATTTCGTCTGTTTTTCATCTCCTTCTGGGTATGGCTTATTTCTTACATCATACTAAAAAAAAGATGGCAAAATCAAATTTTCTGGATTATCACCATCTTCTCAGCTTTAATATTTGCTCTTGGGCATATTCCTTCAGTAATTCTTCTTTTGGGTCTGAAAACTGCCAATGAAATTCCTATTGCTCTTTTAGTTGAGATTATTCTTCTTAACGGAGTACTTTCAATCTTTACTGCATACTACTTTCGAAAATTTGGCTTTTTAGCTGCCGTTGGTATACACTTCTGGGCTGATGTTATATGGCACATTATCTGGGGAGTGGTATAAGAGTAAAGGTGGTGTATAGAGAAATTTGGTGATTAATAGCGCGAATACACTAAAGTAGATTCTTTCCTACTGCCACCAGGAACATATCGCCCATATATAGCGATTCTAATTTGAAAAGATACTCTTTGAACATCTTTTCAATATCGCCTCTATCGAAATATCTCTTGTATATGGTAAATTTGCGCCCGTCATTCAATACCCTTTCCTGCATACCTTCTTTCTTTCGGTATTGTTCTCTTTTTTTGCTCCATGCTGAGTCGATTATCATTACTTTTGCATCCTTTTTGAGGATCCTTTTGAGTTTTTTGAAAAAATATTCCTCCTCATCAAGAGAGAGATGGCTTATAAAGAATCCTGCATTGGCGCTATCAAAAATTGAGTCCCCCATTTTTACCTTAAAGAAATCACCCTGAATGAAATGACATTTATTTTCTAATCCCAGCCCTGAAATTCTTCTCCTGCATTCAGAAAGCATTTTCTCAGACCTATCAAGAAGTGTTATCTTTGAGCAATTTTGCTCATAATAAGGAAGCCAGAACCCTGTTCCACCTCCTATATCAATCAAATGTCCTTTCCCAAATCGTATAACTATTTCCTTGATTTTTTCTACGTCGTTTTTGTAAGCAAGAGGGTTGGGGATGGAAGGGCCTTTTCCGAGATATACTTCATCATACTCTTTTGCCCTTTCATCGTAATAAGAAATCATATCCTGCTTAAATTTATTCGATGTCTCTTTCACTCTTTTCCTCTCATTTTTCTTGCCCGCATAATCATAGTTGTTTTTTGACTTTAGTCAAGAAGTATTAACCACAAAGGCACAAAGGACACAAAGCCCTTCCCCACTCTTAATTTTTTGTAATTCAAGAGGAAGAACCCATCATCAACCCCCCATTTTGCTCGTAAAGGGAGTCTATCTACCGCACCCCTACCTATTTCGCGCCTCGTAGGAGCGGTTTCCAAACCGCTATATGTGAGAGAGCCCTTCCGGGCTCGATTTTCGTGGGCAGACCTGTCTGCGTGCGGACACGCACAGGCAGGAGTCCACTCCCACAAATAGCGATCGGGAAGTTCCCCCTACAATCGGGCAAGATATATCTTGCCCCTACAATGAGAGCGCGCGAGACAAGTCTCGCTACTCCGATTTGGGTTTAATGAATCAAATCCTTCACATTCGCAGAATTAAACCGTGAAGAAACCAGGAAAAAACCTTGACTTTTTGATTATCATTGTTATATATCATTGATGTCATACTTTGGTGGGTAAAGGGTTTTAGAACAAAAAACCCAAATATCATTGAGGGGGATAATACTATAAGGATATTGCAAGATTAATTTTTTGGTGTTCCCGTGCTTTTTGTTCCCTTCTTAATTTAAATATAAGGACTGATAATAGTTCTTGAAGAAGAACAACCGGGAAATTGGAGGTTGAAAGTTAGAAAATGAAATTTCTTTTAAGAAAAATTTTGTGGCTTGTGCCAGTTTTAGCGTTAACTCTACAGCTGAGTGCCAAAGAGATAGTTATTATTAAAAGGACAGACCATAAACCTGTTATAGATGGAATCCTTGATGATTCTACCTGGTTGAATGTTAAGCCTATTACAGGGTTTATGCAGTATAATCCAGTGGAAGGAATAGCGCCATCTGAGAGCACTGAACTCTATATTGCTTATGATGATGATAATTTTTATCTCGCCTTTAAGTGTTATGATTCAAAAATACAGGAAGTCCGGGCTACAATGACGCAGAGAGAGAGTTGGGACAATGATGATTGTATAGGTTTTGCTTTTGATCCCTATAATAATGAACGAGAGGCGTTTTTGTTTAATGTTAATCCCTATGGTATACCATCTGACTTCATCTGGCACCACGATGGTTATACGGATAATGGGTGGGATGCAGATTTGAAATCGAAAGGGAAAATTTTTTCAGACTGCTATTGTATCGAGGTTGCAGTGCCTTTTAAATCACTAAGGATGCCTGCAAAGGATGAACAGGAATGGGGGTTCTACGCATTAAGGAGTATTAAACACAAGGGTGAATTTGTTGTTTGGCCACCAAGAACACATAAAATACCCAACAATCTGGCTCAGGCAGCCCTGTTAAAGGGGATTAGGGGTATAAAAACTGGCAGACATTTTGCCTTATTACCATATCTCTTCTCTTCGTATATCGAAAATGCGCATGAAGAGAATAGACCTTTTGATGCAGGTTTTGACTTTAGATATGGTATAACATCAGACTTAATGCTCGATGTAACCCTAAATCCTGATTATTCACAAATAGAAGCCGATCCTGATAGGATAGATTTGACTGAAAGATATGTCCAATGGCTTCCCGAAAAAAGACCTTTTTTCACGGAGGGGACGGATATCTTTGCCTCTAACCAGGCACTGTTTTATTCAAGGGCTATTACAAATCCTTTAGCCGGAGGTAAATTAACTGGCAGGATAGGTGGAAGTCGCGTTGGGTTCCTTTCTGCTGTGGATGAAGAACTGGATTCCGGGAAGAAGAATTATTATAATCATCTGAGGGTTAAATGTGCGATAGCAAATGAATCATCCATTGGTTTCTTAACGACCAATAAAGATAACCTTGAGGATGAGACTTATAATAGGGCCTTGAGTATAGATGGCGTATTCAAGTTCAGGGATATATATTCTTTAAAGTCTCAGGTAACAAGAACTCTGACAAAAAGTACTACTGATAATTATAATGCAACGGGTTATAACCTGAATCTTGAGAGATTCGGTGCCAATTCTTACAACGGTATATGGTTTAACGATTTCCCGGAAGAGTTCGAAGCTCAAAGCGGTAGTATGTGGGAAGTGATAGGATACAGGGAGATTGGAATCCATAATACTCTTTTTATCAGGAAGCCTTTTGAGGAAATAAACGAACTTATCATCTATGGGGGGGCGAAAGGAAGATTCAATTATGACAATGAACCTGAAGAAGAGTATTTCTGGGCAGGAATTGAAGCAATGTTAGACAAAACCTGGACGGAACTTAGTTTTTTCAAAAATCATGAAAGCTATGATAATCAGGATTTGAGATACTCTGGCTTTGAATACGAGTTGTGGAACACGCCGACACGGTATATCGAGTATTATCTCTCCATTCTGATGGGTAATGCTGCTCACTATTCTGAAGGATTTACGGGTTGGGAGGTTCGATTAGTAGGTGGCGTTACTATTAAACCAATCAAAAAGGTTGTGTATAATATAAATATATCACGTGAGGACTTCTATTACGAATATAGAGGCGAACGTTGTTATCTACAAACTATTGTTTGGAATAAACTCTCCTATCAGATTATGCCATCTATGTTCATAAGAGGGATATATCAATATAATAGTTTGGACAGAACATCAAATGCCAGTCTCCTATTTGCATTTGAATACAGTCCGTTGAGCAATATCTATATAGGAGCTAACCTTGACGACTTCTCAAGCTTTGAACAAATGGGAGATAATATAGAAGCTTTTATCAAGATTGGGTACTTGTGGAGATTATAATTCTTGGTTTCTGGCGAAATTTATATGAGATTTGGGGGCAACGTTTATGTCTACGATAGAAGCAAGAGAATTTAAAAGAAGCAGGATTTTAGTTAATTTGTTAATCGTAAATGCTCTTTTATCCGGATCGGTTGGGTTGCTTTGTCTGATCGGTAGAACTCCGATAGTTGGATTTCTCTGGTTTATGGCGTCTGCCCTCTGGTTTATCAATTTCTTGTGGAGCAGGAGAACCCCTTACATCCGTATAACTAATGATGGAATCATGCTTTTTCCTGCTATGGCACGTAGCCCCAGAGTAATCAAATGGGACACTGTTCAGAAAATTGACTGTACAGGTAAAAAGAAGCTCATAATGCAACTCACTAACGGAAAGAAGGTTAAAATCTCCTTGTATTCTATAAATGGAAAAGAAAGAGAGAGCCTGATTCGAGTCCTTCAGCAAGATATTGAAGGTAGAGACAGGTCAGATTCCAAAACATCACCTGACAGCGAACCTAAGGTTTTTTGCGAGTGTCAGAGGGTCTATTTGAGGAAGATTCAACTGTCCGATGTTCCCTTAATCGTCAAATGGAAGAAAGATCCCTTAATCAAGAAAATGGCGCTCCGTTTAGATGTTGAGATAACTGCAGAAAATCAGGAGCAAAAGGTAAAGAAAGCCATTGAATCAGATAATGAGTTATATTTGATTCTTGTCATTAAGGAAACAGACCAGCCAATTGGATATATACGTATCAACTGGCAGGATAACTCTCATCGCTTCGCGTGGATGGGATTCGCCCTCGGAGAGCAACGGAGAAAGGGATATGCCAGGGATGCATTGAGATGTCTTTTTCCTTATCTCTTCAATAAAGGAATGCACCGGGTTGATGCTGAGGTTTATGAAATCAATCACGCAAGCCTTGCTCTGCTTGAAAGTCTGGGATTTAAGCAGGAAGGTATGAAACGCGAGGCTCATTTTGATGGTAAAAAACACATAGATGTTATAGCTTTAGGTTTATTAAAAGGGGATTTCAAAGAATGAAATACCTGAATCCGGAAACGAACGGGTTGAGTGGAAGTTTTTAAGGAGGTATTTAAGTGATTGTAGAAAAGCTATCTGACAATAAAAAGTTGGTGGATGTAATCAATAGACTTCACAGTGAACCCTGGCCAGTTTTTTTGAGTGAAGATACTTATGTTAAAAAGTATTGGAGGCGGCTTTATAAATTATTTCCCGAATATCAGTTATTATTCAGAATTGGTGAAGAATATGTTGGGGTTGCTAATTCCGCTCCAATCTATTGGAATGGTAATATTGATGATTTACCTTCTGGTTTTGATGAAGCCTTAAGAATTATAATTGAAGAAGAGGACAAACCTAACACTTTGTGTGGGATGGCAATAGTAATATCAAAGAAAAATCTTGGGAAAGGAATCAGTTCAATAATTCTGAATAACCTAAAAGAACTTGCTAAGTCCAATGGATATCATAATCTTATTATTCCTGTTAGACCAACATTGAAATCACAATATCCAACAATACCAATGGAAGATTATCTATGCTGGAAGAGGGATAAGTGGCCATTTGATCCGTGGGTAAGAGTCCATATTAAGAACGGTGGTAAAATCTTGAAGGTGGCAAATCCATCTATGATAGTCAGGGGAACTGTTTCAGATTGGCAGGATTGGACGGGTCTGCATTTTGGTGAAAGCAATAAGTATGTTGTTCCAGGTGCTTTAAATCCTGTAAATATCGATTTGGAAGAAAATATTGGAGAATATATTGAACCCAATGTATGGATATTACATAAATGTTAAAAAAAGTGCATAACATTGCATTTGTGGATTAAATGAGTTACGAAATTAAACATATAATATGAAAGAAATTAAAATTAAGGGCTGGAGATTATTAATCGATCCGGACAGAACCCGACAAGTTTTACAAAACATCAAATCCGATGCTGAAACCTGCGGTTGTTCATATTGTCGAAATTTTATTGCATCTCGCGAGCAGGCCTATCCCGGTGATTTTTTAAACGTCCTTCAGAGATTAAGAATAGACTTAAAGAAAGATGTTCAAACCTCTCATATTGTAAGATTAGAAAATGAGCTTCACCAGTACCAGGTTGATTATTGTTTCATAGGAAAAATTTTAGAAGGGGTAGACAAGAACATTCCTCTCAATATAGAATCGTTTAATTTCACCATTAGCGATGAAATACTTTATCGTGAGAAGGAATTTCCAAAACCTGTTCTGGTCTTACAATGCTTTCCCCAGGTAGCCTGGATCATTAACGAAAAAGAAATTAGCGCCGAGATAGATTGTTAATACCGGTCCTTTTTGATGCTTGCTTTTCCTGTAAAAAGAAATATAATAACTTAAATCCATAGGGCCTCCTTTTTTATTCTTGAAAGCTTGAACAACTCTTTACAATATCCGGGGAGGCCCGCTATTTCAAGTAGCTTTTTTACATCCCTTAAAAAGTGGTAACGATGTCTGTTAACATTCGCAAAATCACTTGACAAATATTACAATCTATACATAATTTCATAAGGGACTTTCTGAAAGTCTGCTGTTATTATTAATATTATTCTGTATTTTCTGTATTTTAGAAGGAGGTAAAAAATGACTCTTTTTGATAAATGTCACGAATTCAACAAAAAAGTTGATTATTTAAAATCACAAAATCAGTTTTTCTATCTCCGGGAGATTAATCCCGCCGCAACGCCGGTAGTCACAATGAAAGGTAAAAAGATTATTATGCTTGGTTCCAATAATTACTTAGGCTTGACCTCTCATCCAAAAGTAGTTGAGACAACAATAAAAGCCATCAGAGAATATGGAACAGGTGCTTGTAGCTCAAGGGTTCTCACAGGCACCACCAGCTTACACACCAAACTTGAGAAAAAACTTGCCGAGTTTAAAGGCACGGAAGATGCAGTAGTCTTCAGCACGGGATTTATGACAATGATGGGGACGATTTCTGCCATAACCGAAGCGGGAGACATAATCCTGAGTGATGAGTTAAATCATGCGAGCATAGTAGAAGGCTGCCGCTTATCAAAAGCACAAATAAAGATCTACAGCCATAACAATATGGAAAGCCTTGAAGAAAAACTTTCTCAATGCGACCCTTCCGCTAACAAAATTATCATTACGGATGGTGTATTCAGCATGAAAGGAACAGTTGCCAATCTTCCAGAGATAAAAAAGCTTGCGGATAAATATAATGCCAAAGTTATGGTTGATGATGCCCATGGCACCGGAGTGTTGGGTGCCAAGGGACACGGTACTCTTGAGCATTTCAACATGGAAGGTAAAATCGATCTCGTCTGTGGCACTTTTAGCAAATCCTTGGGCACAATAGGTGGCTTTACAGGTGCAAAGAGAGAAGTCGTAACGTTTTTAAAGCTCAACTCACGTCCATTCATATTTACAGCGAGTCCACCGCCCTCTGTAGCAGCTACAGTTTTAGCTTGCTTAGAGGTGATAGAAGAGGAGCCCGAGTTATACAGAAAGCTCCGCGATAACACAACTTTTATGAAGAATGGATTAAAGGATATGCGATTCACACTTGAGGAGACTATAACACCAATTATTCCTATATTAATCGGCGATAATGAGAAAACCTTTAAGATGACCGGCAAGTTAGAAGAAGAAGGAGTATTTGTAAATCCTGTTGTCCCACCAGCAGTACCAAAAGAGTCCTCACTTATCCGAGTCAGTATTATGGCAAGTCTTTCTTCCAAAGAACTGGAGACGGCTCTGGATAAATTCAGACTTGTAGGTAAAAATCTGGGAATAATCTGATATGGATGAAACTTCTTATCCTTTATTTAGTATAGGGTTTTTACGTTCCTATTTTATCACAATGCGGCCCTACCTTTTGTTCATTTCAGGATCAGCAGGTCTGGTTGGATTGGCATTTATTGAAGAGCCAACAATTATCAGAGTCATATTGGCTTCCATACCACTATTTTTTTCCTATGGTTTGGGTCAAGCTTTGACTGACTGCTTTCAGACCGATACTGATGCTATTTCTGCACCCTATCGCCCACTGATAAAAGGAGTAATTTCCCGAAAGCAGGTTTTAAGTATCAGCCTTGCCGGGCTAACAGTAGGAGCTTTAATTCTAGGATACTTAAATCCTACAATTTTGATTTTTGGGATTCTTGCTGTTATTGGGTTACTAACCTATACACCCTTCAAACGAACCTGGTGGGGTGGGCCTCCCTGGAATTCCTGGATTGTGGCTTTACTGCCAATTATGGGAAGACTGGTTGATAAAGAGTATCATATCAGTTATATTATTAATTTGAGAGATTCATATTCTTTGGCATTTTTCTTTGCGGTTATAGCAATTTTCTTTGGCTATGCAAATTTTGTAGTGATGGGATATTTCAAAGATATTTCAGCAGACAGGAAGACTGGCTATCGAACTTTTCCCGTAGTTTTTGGATGGAAGCCAGCTGCGATCTATAGTGACCTGACTGCTTTAGCAGCAGCAATTTTCACAGGATGCGCTCTATTCTTGAGTAGTAGTCTCAATATCTGGGGAATCTTGATCTTTATTATTGCTGTTTTGATAAATCTATATGCCCAAATTAAAATACATCTAACTCGGGATGAAAGCAAAACTCATGGGCCGATAGAAAATGTGGTTCGTGCATTTATTCTTTATGGTATTGCAATGATATTAACTCTTAAACTTAATTGGTTGATTTTTATCGTCGTGTTTTACATTCTGTTTGAACTGACTTTGAGATTCAGGCCAGAAAAAAGCCAGGTGTAGTATAATGCTCATAATTTTTGGATACGTTAATTAAGGAATATGATGATACAAAAGTCAAATACGAAAGCCGTAAGAGTATTCTTAAATCCCTGTTGTAATTACGGTACAAGTCTATCACGATGGAAAGCAATCAAAGAGGAAATTCGAAGTCGAATAGGAAGTTTTGAGACTGAGGAGATTCTGACTCTGGATGAGATTATTTCTAAAGTATCAAAATCCTTGAAAAAAGGAGAAAACGTTTTTATGGCGGCAGGTGGTGATGGCACAGTCAACCTTTTATTAAATGCCATTATGAAAGTTAGTGATAATCCTGACCTGACTATCGGTGCAATAGGACTTGGTTCAAGTAACGATTTTCATAAGCCATTCAGGAAGGATGCGTTCATTAAAGGAGTGCCAGTAAGAATCGATTTCAAGAACGCATTTCCGTGTGACGTAATCAGAATACAGTATCAAAATACCAAGGGGTGCTTGGATACCCGTTTCTGCCTGATCAATGCAAGTATAGGTCTCACAGCTGAGGCAAATGCTTTCTTTAATTTACACAGTACATTTATGAAAATGCTCCAGAGGATGTCGGTAAACACTGCTATTCTTTATGCTGCATTGAGGACAGTCTTAACCTATCGTAATAGATCATGTCAACTGACCGTGAATAATGGAGAAAAACAGAATTTCCTTGTTACCAATTTAGGAATAATCAAAAATCCGCATTTTACTGGAACACTCTGTTATGATACTGCTATCAAGCCGGATGATGGAAAACTCGGCATTAATCTTTGCATGGGTTTGTCACTATGTGAAAGGATAGGGATGCTTATTGCCCTTTATAACCATCGCTTTAAGGAACGCCCCAAGACAAAATTATGGTTGGCTACTCGACTTTCAGTTAAAAGTGACAATTTTTTTGCTCTGGAAATGGATGGTGAAGTGATTCATACAAACAGTGCCGAGTTTAATATTATGCCGAAACGAGTGAGGTGCTGTAAATGAAAGGCATGAAAGAAATTTTTGAAAACATCAATATTGACTCCTGGGTGCAACACTTTCTTCGCTCACCACATCAGTTCAATAAACCGCACGACTCTGATGCAGAGCTAATTGAAATTCCGGGAAATTCTCATCACTATTTAGCCGTTACTATTGATACGGTAGCTGAAGAAATCACTTCAGGATTATACCAAGATCCGTATACTATGGGATGGGTTACTGTGATGGCTTGTTTGAGCGATTTGGCAGCTGTAGGTGCCGAACCTCTGGGGCTTGTTGTTTCCGCCTCAATCGAGCCCAGTCGAGATAGGACATTCACAAATAGCATTGCACGAGGCATGGAAGATGCGTGCCGAACCCTTGGAATTTTTATCCTTGGCGGTGATACAAACATTACCCCAACAATTTCTCTAACCAGTTGCGCTCTCGGTCTTGTGCCACGAGAGAATGCAATGACCCGTCGCGGTTGTAAACCAGGCGAAGATGTCTTCATCACTGGCGGTTTGGGAATAGGTAATGCCCTGGGATTGGTGCGTCTTACAAAACTTCCCAGCGATTATTTTCCTGAGAAAATTTATCGACCAGTTGCACATATTAAGGAAGGGCAGATTTTACGAAAATATGTAAGTTGTTGTATGGATACAAGTGATGGGTTGTTAACTACTCTTGATCAATTGATGCGTCTCAATGGATTAGGATTTGTAGTCGACTGCGACTGGGAAAGAATTCTTGAACCAGAGGTCTTGGAATTATGTAATAAGACACAGACACCTCCCTGGTTGATGATTGCTGGACCTCACGGTGAGTTTAAGCTTCTATTTACGATTTCAGCAAAAGTGGCGGATAAAGTCCTTGCTCAACCACAATTTGAAGGCACAAATCTAATTAGACTGGGTAAGGTGCAGCAAACACCAGCAATTTCATTGGCTCTACCCTCTGGTCAGAGCGTCAATATAGATATGGCACCAATAAGAAATCTCCTGCAAACTGTAGGAGCTGATCTTGAACAATACGTCAGGGAGTTCAGATCCATAGGAAAAAAATTGGGGCTTGAATAACATGGCAGAAACAATCTACCAGTCTATCTTAGAAACAGCAAAGAGATATCCAGATAAGACTGCCCTGATGTATAAAAAACAAGGGCAATATTTAGGGATAACTTACAAGGAGTTAAATAATTTAGTAGATGCCGTTGCTGCTATGATCCAGGGGTTAGGTATAAAAAAAGGAGACATTATTGGTATCTTTTCCAATAATCGACCAGAATGGACAATTGCTGATTTAGCAGTTTTGAAACAGGGCGGTGTTGTTGTCCCTATTTATTATAATTTACCACCTTCCTGTCTGAAGTACATAATTAACGACTCAAAAATTAGATTGATCTTTGTGGAAAATTCCGAACTCTTTGCCTTAATTGATAGCATTAGAAATGAAACTCCTGATCTTAAAAAAATCATTCTCTTTGATGCCACAGGAGTTAGCAGTAATAAGGACTTTCTAAAATTTGATGATACTGAAAAGACAGGACATCGAGCAATTGATAAAGGTGCTGTTATTTCAAACAATGATATAGCGACCATTGTCTATACCTCAGGGACTACAGGTGAACCAAAGGGTGTCATCCTTACAAATGACAACATCGTCTCCAATATTCTGTCAATAATAAATAGATTTAAGATTGCTCCTGATGACATCATTGTTTCCTATCTTCCTCTCTGCAATATGTTTGAGAGGACTTGCTGTTATACATTACTTTTCGCTGGTGGCACCATCGGATACGCTGAAAACCTGTCGACAATTGCTCAAGATGTAGCAGAAATTCGTCCCACTCTACTTATTGCCGTACCCAGAATAATAGAAAAAGCTTATGACATGGCTGTAGAAAAGGTTGAAAAAAGTTCACCTATTAAAAAGGCATTGGTTCTCTCAGCAATCAAAAATCTCAATAAGTATGCTAATCTCAAATACAAAAACATGAAAATATCTCCCTGGCTAAAAATAAAATACAGCATTTACAATAGACTTGTTGCATCGAAATTCAGAGAAATCGCTGGTGGACGGCTCAGGTTAATCATCTCGGGAAGTGCGCCTCTTAATCCACAGATTGAAAAAATCTTTTATATCCTGGGATTTAACATTATTGAGGGATATGGACTGACCGAAACCTCGCCAGTGGTTTGTACCAATCTGATAGAAGATAACAGACTTGGCACAGTCGGCAAGCCGATTGATGACGTAGAGATAAAAATTGGCGATGGTGATGAAATTCTGGTCAAGGGACCTAATGTGATGAAAGGCTATTTAAATAAACCTGAAGAGACAGCGAGGGTAATTGATAGCAATGGCTGGTTTCATACAGGTGATCAAGGTAGATTTGATGCGTATGGAAACCTTATCATAACTGGAAGGATAAAGGAGATTATTGTCACCTCCTATGGCAAAAACATTGCACCCGCACCTCTTGAGGAAAAAATATCCAGAAGCAGATATATTGACCAGGTTATGTTGCATGGTGATAAGAGGAAATATATTGTTGCATTAATTGTCCCAAACAGAGAATCTATTGAACACTATGCAGGAGAGAAGAACATTCTCTCTGGCAATTATTCAGAACTCTTAGAAACAGATAAGATAAAAGAACTCATTAATCATGAAATAGAAAAGGCAACAACTAATCTAGCATCTTATGAGAAGGTCAAGACATTTGCTTTGCTGTCAGAAGGTTTCACAGTAGAGAATGGCATGTTTACGCTGACCTTAAAACTTAGGAGAGGAGAAATAGCCAAAAGGTATGTAGAATTAATTAATGCCCTTTATGAAAATCTGGAGAAGAAGAATGAAAATTGAGGGTAAAAGAGTGTTGATAACAGGTGCATCCTCAGGGATTGGATTGGCGTTATCCATGGTTTTTGCCAGAGAAAAGGCCGTACTGGCACTCACATCCCGCAGATCTGACCATCTAAAAGAAGTGGCTAAGGAAATCGGCTCTGCTTTTCCCCATATTCCAACGCCACTTGCAATACCCTGCGATGTAGCAAAAAGAGAAAATGTACGCAGACTCATTAAAGACTGTACGAATCATCTTGGAGGCATCGATATCTTAATCAACAATGCAGGAATAAGTGTTTATGGTGATACTGAGAGGACCTCCCTGGAGGACTTCCACTCGGTAATGGACGTGAATTTCTTTGGAGCTCTTCACTGTATGTTAGAAGTCATTCCTGATATGAAAAAGCAGGGTAAAGGTATAATTGTCAACATCGCCTCTGTTGCAGCCAAGCATGGTGTCCCTTACCTGGCTGCTTACTGTGCGAGTAAAGCCGCTCTTGTGGCTCTAAGTCAGAGTCTCCGTGCAGAGCTATCAAAGAAAGGCATCTTGATAATGATTGTCTACCCAGGATATACCCAAACGAACATCTTCAAAAATGAGAAAAAGGTGGGCGGTGCCCACCGACCACCAGGCCCTTATGTTCCTGCATCAAAAGTAGCAGAAGCTATTGTAAGGGCTATTAAAGCTAAGAAACGAGATTTATTTCTCTCTTTAGAAGGTAGAACCCTGGCGTTATTTCAGGAGCTGCTACCCTGGTTAGTTGAAAACACTATGCAAAGAATTGCATCTAAATTGCGAGATAAAAAGGAGGTATTTAATGGGTAAACCAAAATTGCAGATAATTGTGCTTTTTCAAAATCTTGGTGACAAGCAAACCTACTATGCCCGTGACCCTGCACCACCTCTATCAGGTATCCTTATAGCAGGCTTGACCCCACCAATAGTAGAGGTGGAACTTCTTCATGAAATGGTACGTCCTATTGATTATAATACAGATGCAGATTTTATTGCCCTCAGCTTCATGGATTTCTGCGCACCGCATGCTTATGAAGTAGCCAAGAAGTTCAGAAAGCTTGGAAAAATAGTAGTCGCTGGTGGTAAATACCCTTCCACATTCCCAAACGAGGTAATACCTCATATGGATTCAGTAGTTATTGGTGAAGCAGAGCCTGTCTGGGTCCAGGTCGTCGAAGACATGGTGAAAGGTAAACTAAAGAAGGTTTATAAAGCACCCTTTGCTCCTCCTTTAGATAATATACCACCTCCCCGCTATGACCTCGTTGAGCCAGACTATGCGGTTCCTGTGGTAACTGAAGCAACGCGGGGATGTAAGTATACGTGTAGTTTTTGTCAACTCACAATCCAATCTGTCCCGTATCGCTGTCGACCAATAGAGGATGTAATTCAAGACTTAACAGCTACCTCTCAACTCCCATTTCACAAGCGCAAAATGGCAATGCTCTATGACAATAATCTTGGAGGAGATAGAGGATATGCCAAGGAACTTTTAAAAGAGATCGCAAAACTGAAACTCTGGGGATTGGGAACCCAGTTCAGCTTTGACTGCCTTCACGATGATGAGTTTGTAGACCTGTTATCCAAGGCAAGCTGTGGTATGACCTTTATAGGATTAGAATCTTTGAGTGAACCGAGCCTTTTATCAGTCCATAAAAGACAGAACAGGGTAGCGGAATACCAGGAGTTGTTTGAAAAGCTTAAACAGCGTAGAATTCTGACTTTCACAGGTCTAATGCTGGCTCTTGATGAAGATACCCCTGCTTATTATCAAAACCTCCCTGCAAATCTCAATAAAATTGACCCGAGCACAATCCTACTATCAATTGCCATCCCTATTCCTGGTACCCCTTTCCATAAAACGGCAGAATCAGAAGGTCGTATATTTGACAAAGACCTTTCCCATTATGAGGGAGACCATCTCGTGTTTACGCCAAAACGAGTCTCTCCTAATGATGTTTTTAAAGCATTTCGAAAGATCAATCGGATATTCTACTCATGGAAAAACATCCTTAAAAGATGGTGGAGATTTATTTTAGGATATTCAGGAGAGGATGATATACTGAACCTAGTATTTCGTACGCTCTTTATATCCTATATCTATTTCAAACTATCAATATTTCAAAGAGACCATGCAAAACAGAAGGTATATCCACGTTTTGATTCAGATTGAGATTTTTCGCGTTAGATTTTTTCTATCGGGGCAAGCTTTCTACAGGGAGTTACACAATCACGTAAGAGTGGGTCAGAGGTAATCTCATGTTTTGTAAAATATAAGGAAAGGAGGTGAAGTAAAATGGCAAAAATCGTGTTACTAATCGCTGCTATAGTAGAAGTTGTTTTCCGTGGGCTTCCTGCTTTTTTCGCTTGCGAAGCTGTAGCAAATCTTTTCGGTTTGGAATATATAGAAGGTGCTTTACCATATGTACATGCCTTTGGTGCGGTTATGCTATGTATAGGTGTATTGCTTTTCATTGCTTCTAAGAACCCGGAGAAACACAGGTTAATTGTGAATATCGGTATACTCAGGTTTTCGCTTGGCGCGGTAGCACAGTTAATTACATTTGCAATGATGGGTTCATTACACATATTCTGGTGGATACACATGGCTGTTGATATAATCTTGGTTGTTCTCTTGTTAATCTCTCGTCGGAAGATATCTGCACAAGTTATATAGCACACGCAAAGAACTCCACCAAGAGATTACCTCTGACTTTTACTGGGGTTAGATCTTCAAAGTGCACTATGGCTTAGTAAGGAGGACAAGTCCTATTTGCACTCATATGTTTTTCTCTATATACTCGGTGCTTGACATTTTGACAATTTTTCGGGGTTTTATTACTTAACCAGAATCGGGACTGGAAGGTCTCTTCCACATTGGGCAAGATGTATCTTGCCCCTACAAAAGAGCAAGATATCTAAACAATCTGTGTTAAATAAATAAGGGTTCAAGGGGTAATTTGGGATTTAGGGATTAGGATTTTGGGTTTAGAAAATCCGAATTAATTAAACTCTCTTCTGTGTTCATTGCGTTGGATGCGTTGAAAACCTATACTCCTCACCAGAGATTGCGGAGTCGGGTTTTACGCTCGGTGGTAGACAGATATGATATGAGAAGTCCAGCGTCGTCAGTCATGAGTCGTGAGTCGAAGATAAAGACAAAGACAAAGAATTGGTGTGTAATGTTCGGTTCCTCCCAGACCTCCACCAAAAATAAGAAGAGCGAAGATGTCATACTGTGCAACCACCGAGCTT
>JAGLZA010000222.1 GCA_023131835.1 Caldifarciminota bacterium | reverse complement strand
TGGATGTTATCCGTGATCCCAGGGTACGGCGGATCGCGGGCGTTGTCCAGGAAGCCCTGGAGATACCCGGGGGCTGGAAAAAGCGCAAGTGGGTCGAGGCTGTGGCTATTAAACACGATACGACCTGGCAGAATATATATAAATGGATAAAGAAATACGAAAAAAAGGGGCTGGCCGGATTAAAGCACTGCAAGAAAAACAACGGGGAGCCCAGGGTCTGGACGCCTGCCGCAATCGACTGGTGGGTTGGCTTATGCTTAAAAAAGGAACACCGCAAAATCGCCAGGGATGCGCTTTATGACATCCTTATTATAGAGGCCCATAAAAATAACTGGAAAATCGGTTGCTATGAATCCGCAATGTGGTGGCTCAATAAAAGAGTAACTCCGCAGCTTATAGCATTACAGCGCGGCGGAATCCGCGCCCTGGATAACAGTCTGCCCCCGGTGCTGAGAAGTTATGCAGACCTTGCTCCTTTTGAGATCCTTGTCGGCGATCAGCACCGGTTCGATTTCTGGGTTGTGGATGATGACACAGGCGAGGTGTTTCGCCCGGAAGGATTTTTCTGGCAGGATCTGCGCACACGCAATTTTTACGGCGGAGCTGTAGGCAAAAAATATAATGCCTACATGGTCGGCCTGGCCCTGCGGATAGGGGTTAAAATATATGGCGCATTTGATGCGATTTACACCGACAACGGCAGGCCGGAGTTGTCCCGCTATATCATGGGCATCATGGCAGACATCAAAACACTTGGCATGTCGGCTGAGTTTACCACCGACGCGCAGATGAATATGGCCGGAACGGATGCCGAAACCGTCAACCCCTGCACGATTCTCCCCGGAACCCACAAAAAAGCCATCGTTAGAAACGCCAAGGCAAAGATGATAGAAGGCACATTCAATGTTTTTGAGGGCATCCTTCGAGATCACTTCCATGTGCCAGGATACGTCAAACGGTTGACGGATTCCGGCGAGGAACAGGATGTTGACCATGAAGAGATGCTGCGGCTTGCAAAGGCAAACAAGCTGCTGACCTTTTCCGAATTTGCCGTGAAAATGTATCTTGCGATGGACTATTACAACAAAATAAAACCCCATCGCGGCGTTAAAAAGGAATGGGTATGGAAACCAAAGCTAAAAGAAATCACGCCCTGGAAATGCCTGCAACGATTATACATAGATGGTTGGCGTCCACGCAGATTATCTGACGAGGCTATCGACCTGGTATTTCTTGCCCGTGTTTCCGGTGGCAGGGTGGTGGATCGCGGGCGCATACATCTTAATAACCGTATATATGAGCATGACGATCTGATCACACTGAGCGGTCAGAGGGTGGAACTTCGTTATGATCCGATGGACCCTGAATGGCTGCTGATATTTCAGGGAAATCAATATATCTGCCGGGCAGAGCCGGTGGAATATTCATCCATGAAGGATCAAGATCTTGCCGGTCGCAAGATTGAAGAAAAGCGGCGTA
>JAGLZA010000221.1 GCA_023131835.1 Caldifarciminota bacterium | reverse complement strand
CCCCCATGCTATCTTCATATTCATAGTAACTACTCAATATCTTGTGCATTTATAAATACTAAACCTATGAAAATTCTCCCAGAGGGACATTTTTGGTGCACTCATTGTATCACACCAAGGGGATGATGCAGACGCGAATAACATAGAGCCGACATGCCTCGATATGTTTTTATATTGAATAATGTTATCTTTATGAATTGATGAAAACCGTTTTAGTGATGTCAACAGCGCTCGATAAATCAATTGAGCATACACAATGGGGACAACCTCTGGGGTTGGCTTATATTGCAGCATGTATACGGGATATTTCAGATGTTGTTATAATTGATTGCGAAGTTGATGAGCAATACACAAAAACATTGATGAATGAAATAAATACAAATGATGATCTTATTGTAGGCTTTTCCGCCAACACATATACCTATCCAGAGGCGCTGAGACTTGCAAAAATGGTAAAAGAGCACAATCCAAATGCGCATATTAATTTTGGTGGGTATCATGCAACTCCGCTTGCAGATGTCATCTTGAAAAATAGGGAATATGTTGATTCGGTTATAAGGGGCGATGGTGAGATTCCATTTAGGGAATTAGTAAATGCGCTTTTGAACGGAAATGACCTATCTAAGGTAAGAAGTCTCACATATAGAAGCGGAGGGAAAATCGTATCCAATCCAGATGCGCCTTTACCTGATCTGGATTCGTTACCATATCCTGCAAGAGATTTGTTGCCAATGGAAAAATGTTTTAACAATTTTAAAAGCTGTGCTTTTCATAATGAGTATAAAATATCAAGGATGATTTATGTCAGTGCAAATCGTGGTTGTTCACAGTATTGTAATTTTTGTAGTATTTTCAATAAAAAATGGAGAGCACGAGATCCCACGAATATCGTTGATGAGTTCGAATATGTGAAGAAAATGTACGATGCCGATTCAGTATATTTGGTTGGTGATAATTTAAACTTGGATTCGAAGTGGTTCTCGATGCTCTGCAATGAAATTATAAGACGGGATTTAGATATGAAATGGATAAGTATGACAATGAACCCTTTAGCGATTAATAGGCAAACAGTAATGGAAATGGTAGACTCTGGATGTATTAGAATCGCATGTGGCTTCGAGAGTGGCTCACAAAAAATGATAGACTCACTGAATAAAAAATCTTCGGTAAATAAGCTTAAATCTACGGTAGAAGTCTTAAATAATACAAACATAGACATAGCAGCTTCTTTTATATTGGGGGCGCCGGGCGAATCAGAAAAAACTTTAGATAAAACACGAATTTTGATCAAAGAGTCCCGCTTTGAAACATTGTCTGCTTGTATTCTAACTCCGCTACCCGGAAGCGAGATATTCAATAAAATGTTTACTATCATGCCAAGATTAAGAGATTTGGATATTATTCCTTTAGAAGAACTAAGAAAAAAATATGTCGAAAATTTTTGTAATATAAGTTACAAAGGGTTGATTGAGATTAGAGAAGAATTTTCAAGTTTATCTAAATTTAATCTAAACTTATTTAATATACTGTAATTTATTAATGAATTAAAATATAAAATCAATGCGATTGAAAAAAGCAACAATATCATGTACCCTTGGAAAGAACCTTGGAAAGAACTCGTAGCAGTTGTTGTAATTGCAGTTATAATAATGGGAGCATTTGGAGTATATACGATAATGTGGCATCAAGATGCACATCGAGGTCTATCCCCTTATGTAAGTTCATTTACAGGCTCACTTCCACCACGTAACATAACATTACATAATGTGAACGTAACAAATAATCACACTATACCCATATTAAACTATGGGGTTGCTGCTCTAAGCAGTATGGTTGGAATCGTAGCACTAATTATGACTATTATGGGAGTATTTCTTACATTAGAAATAATAGGGGTTGGAAATTTTCGTCAACATTTTATTACTTCACTTGAGATGTGTAAAGCAAAGAAGGTGGATATGAATAAGGAAGCAATGATGAGAAGGTGGTTATTCTTATATCATGAGACGACGTTAGTAGATATTGCAAGGGTACGAACTAAGAAAATATACGCAAACTCAAAGGTTTTAGGTCTATTAAATATAATAGCATCTTTTCTTTCAATTTTTACACTATTTTGTGTAATATATATCATTTTTTTTTGTTGTAGCGTGCATATTGATGAGTTATGGACATACTTCTGGAGACTACTACTTTTTTATGTGTTCTGCCTCATAGGGATAGTAACCTCTATATTCATATATGTCGGTAAGATAGTATCATACCCTGATTTGGCAGAACTTCACAAAGCACTTGCTGAGCACATTATTGGTGAAATAACAAAGGACAAAGAAAAAGTACAACAGGAAAATACAGATAGTAAGAGCAAACAGAAAACTCCACCTGAAAAGGCAGAGGATAAAAAGGAGCCGTGACAGTTGAGAAGGTTCGTGAGGGGTCCAACCGTCGATATTTTAATAGATTTGATATACCATAACAAAAGTATATGCTTTATATACAATAACAAAGGAGAATAAAATATGGCAGGCAAAAAAATCTTAACTCCAAAAGAGTTGGCGATAAGCGGTGTGTTCGGGGCATTGGTATTTGTTGCAGTATTCGTTCTTGGAAGCGGCATTCTTCTAGCGACAGGGATTCCAGCAACAGGCGGTATAGTAAACATGCTTGTAGCGATATTCTTGACTGTTGTTGGCGCAAAGATTATCGATAAATTTGGCACCACAACTGTTATGTTAACGGTTACGGGCATAATATCTATACCTACATTGACATTTGGACCGCCGGGATTGCATAAAATACCCATGATGTTTCTAGTGGGATTGATTATTGATCTAGTTGCTTCCGTGTTGAAGCGAGAGAACAAAGGTTACATAATTGGAGGGACCATTGCGGGTTTTTTGGCACCTATCTTTATATATTCAACTCTAATTTTATTGGGACTTCCCGGTGCGGAAAAACTTGAACCTTTGCTGATCCCGCTAATGTTGGTTTACGCTGTGCTGGGTTTGATCGGTGCCTACCTTGGAGTAACTACTTATGACAAAAAGCTCAAACACCTAAGCGTAGTCCAGAGCCTTAAATCAAAGAAATAATCGAATGATCCATACCGAAGACCTCTCATTTTGGTATCCCGTAGCTGATGCCCCCACGATATCTCAAATCAACCTCAAAATCGAAACCAACGAAACCATAGCCATTGTTGGTCCAAACGGCTCGGGCAAAACTACCCTTGGATACTGCCTCTGCGGTGTCATTCCGCATCTGATCAACGGCAAAATGGAAGGGGAAGTATTTGTTGATGGTAAGGATACCAAAAAACATCCATTAGAAGATTTCATCAGTAATATCGGCATTATCTTCCAGAATCCCGATGCGCAGTTCGTAACGCTGCGAGTGAAGGATGAACTTGCGTTTGGTCTTGAAAATGTATATCTGCCACAAGAGGAGATTGACAAGCGTGTTACCGAGGTAGTTAAGCACTTTGGTCTATCGGAGTTGCTTAACGGTGCGCCGCAGGATCTTTCGATGGGGCAGAAGCAGAAGGTTGCGTTGGCTTCTGTTATTGCGATGAAACCAAAGATACTTCTTCTTGATGAGCCCGCCTCCACGCTCGACCCAAGAGGTAGAAAAAAGTTTCTAGAGGTAATCAATGAACTGAAGAAAGATTTAACAGTTGTTCTTCTAACCCATAACTTCGATTATGTCAAGAGTATCGCAGACCGTGTGGTAGTGCTCCATAACAAAACGATTAAGTTCGACGGCACGCCTGATCTCTTGACAAAGAAGGAGGTCTTACGATTATTTGATGTGGATGAACGAGAAATAAACAATTTAGGAACTCCAGGTACAAATCCTTTTAGCCGTGTCGAGCATCTTTCATATAAGTACTCAAGATCGCATGAACTTACCCTGGACGATGTTTCGTTTGTTGTAAATGAAGGAGAGGTCCTTGGCATAGTTGGTCCAAATGGTTCTGGCAAGTCAACGCTGCTTCTCCTTATGCACGGACTGCTTAAGACAAATCGAGGTAGAGTCTTAATCGATGGAAAAAATGTTGCAAAAATGGAGTTCCCAGACCTTGCCAGGAAGCAGGGTATTTTATTTCAAAACCCAACTCATCAGATATTTACTTCCTCCATTAAAGAAGAGCTAAGTTTCGGACTTAAAAATCTTGGATTAAGCGAAGGGGAAATAGAGAACCGTATCGCTTTGGCATCAGATTTCATTAAGTTCGGTGATCTCGCCAAGGATCCGCATTCCCTAAGTTATGGTCAGCGAAAACTGCTTTCGCTTGCCACCGTTCTTGCAATGAACCCTGAAATTATCTTACTGGATGAACCGGAACTGGGTATGGATATTGGATTTATGAATAAATTTGAAAAGCTGTTATTGAAATTGAACCGATCCGGAAAGACATTTGTTGTTGTTTCGCATGATCTTGATCTGATAGAGAATTTAACACATAGAATTATATTTTTAGACAAGGGAAAGATTACAGATAAAGGAAAGACAAAACAAATAATAGGTAAGGTGCGTGATTATTTTGATCAATAAGCTATTATCAGATATCGTCTATGAATTAGATCCTCGCATTAAGGTGATATGGCTTATCAGTTGTGCATGCGTTTATTTTACAGATAACATCCTACTTATACTTATAATCACAGTTATTTCCGCAGCAATGTTTGTTATTTCCGGTGCGCACAAGACGATATATATGAAGGCATTTTATTATATCTTAATCTTCTTTTTAATGCTATTTCTATTGGCAATGTGGGAATCAACAGAAACAACAAGTGTGATTTTTGCATTGACCGCTATATCAAAATGGCTTGCTATCGTGCTCTCAAGCATCGCATTTTTTGTTATGACCAAGCCATTTGAACTCATGAC
>JAGLZA010000220.1 GCA_023131835.1 Caldifarciminota bacterium | reverse complement strand
CATCACCCCCCTTCTTTTCAATTAAACAACCACTCAGGCCTATGCCCCTTCATTGCCTGTTAAATGTGCCTGACCCGGCATAATTATATCCCATACTTTAATTCTGTAGATATAAGCAAATTTCGTGCCATAAATATAACAATATCATTTTCAAGGACTTATGAAAAACTATTGACTCAGAAATGTCCGATAATTGGACGGCTTTTTTGCCCCTTCATTTTTTTTAAACTATTGCTGAGATAGAGAGTGTCCTAAAGTCGGACAGGAATTAAAGTAATTCTCTTTTTTGGTGGCATCCTGATTTATGGCTGTCCGAGAGATAAACGGATTATTTGGTATTTATTTCGTATTCCTTTATTTTCCTATAGAGTGTATCCCTTGATATCCTGAGTGTCTTTGCTGTCCTTGATAAATTGTAATTGCATTGTTTTAAGGCTTGCAAGATGCATTCTTTTTCTTTTTCCTGTATTATCTCCTTCAAACTCGTTATTCTTATTTCCCTCATCTTTTCTTTCAAATCATCGATTGTTATAATATCTTTGCTACATATTGCTACCACTCTTTCTATCTCGTGTTCAAGTTCTCGCACGTTCCCCGGCCAACTATAACTTACCATTGCATCCATTGCTTTCTGCGTAAACCCTTTTATATTCTTGCCAAATCCTTTGTTAAATCTATCCAGAAAATAACCTGAAAGTAATGGTATATCCTCTTTCCTTTCTCTTAGAGGCGGTACTTTTATATTTGCTACAGAGATTCTATAAAATAGATCTTTTCTAAACTCTCCTATTCTGATGAGTTTCTCAATTTCCTGGTTGGTTGCAGAGATTAATCGAACATCTACTCTCTTAAGTTTTACCTCCCCCAATCTTCTAAATTCCCCTTCCTGTAAAACACGCAAAAACTTCGCCTGAATTGGCAGTGGTATTGAGGTGATTTCATCCAGAAATATTGTGCCGTTATCGGCTTCCTCTAATAATCCTGGTTTATTATGGAATGCACCAGTGAATGCACCTTTAACATATCCAAAAAACTCACTCTCAAATAGAGATACAGGCATCCCACCACAATAGATTGGCACAAAGCGATTATTATTTCTCTCACTACAATAATGAATCGCTTTTGCTACTAATTCTTTGCCAACCCCTGTTTCGCCTTCTATCAAAACAGAAACATCTGTTTCGGAACAGACCTTTATAAGGTGATAAAGATCCTGCATTGCTTTACTCTCTCCAACAATGTTACCAAACCTTGCTGTGGCTCCTTCTCCTATAAGAATCTCCATTGGAAATTCCTTGCGTAATTTAATCTGTTCGATTCCCATCCAGAGAAGTGAACTCAATAGTTTCAGGAGTTCTACTGTCTCAGGTTCAAACGGTCTTTGATTTCTAATATTGTTCGCATATAAAGCACCTTTAATTTCGTTTTCAAATTGCACAGGGATACAGAGTGTTAATCCGCTCCGGGTAAGCACTAACTCCTTCCTACTATAAGCCGATTTGCTTATCTGTTTTATTTCTCTTTGTGTCTCTCCATCTATTTCTTCATCCGAATAAATCCTCTGATGATCTTTATCTTCAAAAATGATTATATCTATCTCTTCTATTTGCAGAGTCCTTTTTATGAATGCTACTACTTCCTCAATAAATCTATTTAGAGAAATCTTACTTTTTGTAAGTTCTACTATGGAAGATAAGAAATTAATAGTTTTTAGTTTATCCGTTGGAGAGGCAACAAGTTGTTTTTCTATCTCTCTTATCTCTTTTGAGATTTTCTCAACCCAGTAAAATTGCTCCCGCCCTTTTAGAATCTCTTTTGCCTCTATAAAAATATTTAACGCATCCTGGTAATTAGCCATTTCCTGATATATCTTACCCATCTCATAGAGGGTGAGCGCCTTCTTCGATTCATATCTCGGATTGGTAAACATTTCCAAACTATCTTTTAAGTATGTTATCGCCTTTCTCTTTGAATCATTTTTTATAATTCTTGCTCTCACTCTATAGGTTAACCCGAGCAGTATTTTATCTCCTTTAGATTTTGCAAATTCTTCTGCTTTTTGCAGTAGATCCAGCGCTTTGACAAAACTGCCTTTCTCAACATAGATGCCTGACAATAAAATACGAATCCTATTTAATCCTGAGAGATTACCCATTTTTTTTATTGTTTTTATTGATTTTTTATAATAAAGGATTGCAGAATCGAGATCTCCACAGTAGAAAAAAATCTTCCCTGCATTCAGAAAAACAGAGGATGTTATCCAGAAGCCCCTATTCTTCTCTTCTTTAATTAAATTCAAAGACTTATCGCAATATTCCATTGCCATATCCAATTCATTGATTTGAGCGTACGCTTCCCCTATATTGCTATATATCAATTGTAACGGCTTTTGGCATCCTATTCTCTTCATATATTCTAAAGCAAATTTAAAATATTTTAGTGCATTGTTTAATTTTCCCTGTTTTACAAAGAGTGATGCAAGATTATTATACGCTATTGCCAAATTTCTCATATATCCAATAGATCTATAAAGTTCTACTGCCTTTTCATAATAAAATTCTGCTTCTTCGAATTCATCCATTTCTTCATATACAGCGCCTGTATTTAAACATATATTAGCACGTGTTTTTTTACTCAGGACAGATTCCAATGCTTTTTCCAGGTGTTTGGCCGCCATAATATTTTCACCCTGACAAATATAACTTATTCCCATCACATTCTCTGCTTCAGACTGGAGTTCTTTATCCCCCAATCTATCTCCTATTGATAGAGCATGCTCTAAATAATCCATTGCTTTATTATATTCACCCCGTGAAATAAATATGCTTCCAAGTGCTCTATAAACTTTAGATGTAGATTTAGAAATTTTGTCACCGATTAATCCCAAAACACCTTCTCCAATTTGAAATGCTTTATCACTTTCACCTTGCAATCTTTTAATCTCCACTAATTCTACCATTGCCTTTATCTTTAGTTCCTTTTGTCTTTCTTTTGAAATCACTTCTTCTAAATATTCAATAGACTTCCCAAGATTATCCGTAATTCTATATAACTCCGCTAATTTTGTTTTTACCTCCAATGATTTAATCTCATTGGGTGCAAATTGGAGTGCAATTTCATAGAGTGGTATTGTGTCCAGATAAGCAAAATTCCCCTCTGCATCTTCTGCTGCTTCAAGTGAATACTTATATGCTTTATTTTTGACCCCGGCAAGTGAAAAATGATATGCAAGCATCGCTTTTTCTTCCGGGAAATGTTTCTCTAATACAAGTCCAACCTTCTTATGTGATTCCTTTTTCTTCTCCTCGGGTGTCATTTGATATGCAACCTCTTTTATCATAGGATGAGCAAACCTGAATCTTTCATTCCCTTCTATGATCTCTTTTCTCAAAATCCATTGGTTATTTAGGATCCTGAGTTCTTTATGAGTATTTTCACCCATAATCTCATTAAGGATTAGATCATCTATATATTCTCCACCCATAATAGATGCATATTGAATCACTCTCATTAACTTTTTATTGGGAACCCTCTTTAATTTCTCCTGAATTATTTGTAGGGTTGTTCCGGTTAATTCCATTTTGGATAATCTATCTTCGTTTACTACCCAGAAATTTTCTTCTTTTGTTAAGGCTTTTTCCTCTATCAATAGTCTTACAAAGTGTTCTATAAAGAGTGGAACGCCTGCGGTCTTTTTAAATATTTTATCTGAAATATATTCAATTTTGTCCTCATCTATTTCTCCTATCATAGAGGTTATAAACTCCCTGGTGTAATCAATGGTCAGTCTCTCAAGCAGAATCTTGATAAAATAACCTTCTATTGCCTCTTCAAACTCAATAAGTTCATCGGTTTTTTCTTCCTCTCTGTAAGTGATAAGGAAAATAATATTTGATGTGACTGGTATACCGAGTATTAAATATTTAAGAAATTCAATTGGCTCCTTGCGAAGATACTGAGAATCCTCCAGGGCTATCACAATATTTTTCTCCACAGGCAAATTTATGATAAACTGCAAGAATCTTTCAAAGATGTAGTATTTCTCTATCTCCTTTAAGGGTTTAACCTTCCGCAAGTATCTCTTATTCTTTAAATTTGGTGATAGGGTTACAAGTATATCTCCATAGACCTTTATAAATTCCTTATAATTCTCTTCAATTAGATTAATCAATGAGTCGACAACTTTGTTGCAACAGGCATAGGGTTCTTCTTCCTCTTTCTGACACTCTACCTTTATAAAGACTGCGTCTTTTAATATAGTTCTAACCTCTTTTAATAAACGGGTCTTGCCAATCCCTGCTTCTCCTGAAATAATAATGATTGGTTTATGTGGAACCTCACCTAATTTCTTAAATTCCTTGTTTAATAGGATTAATTCCTTTTCTCTTCCCACAAACTCTGACCACTTATATAAGGATATACCAGAAGAAACCTTCATTTTAGACATTGTTCTATCTCTATCTGTAGTACTTTTATTTTATCTCCTTCTTTATTCTCTAATATATATATTATGGTAGCAGTGCTTTTTTAAATGTCAAGAAGAAATAACTACCCCCCATCCACCTATTTATAGCCACGGTTCCTGCACGGTTATTAAAAATTCCTCGTTACCCCTCCTCCCATCCCTTTTTTTGACACTGATTTCCATTGATTGAACTGATTTGAAGATTTCCCACAACTTCCCCCAAAAGACACTGATTTT
>JAGLZA010000022.1 GCA_023131835.1 Caldifarciminota bacterium | reverse complement strand
TAAACGTCCAAAATATTTGCCTATCGCATCATATCGAAAAGGTTGAAAAACTGCAACAAATTGTATAAAAAGTCCTATTATGAATATGCCAATAGTTAGCATTCTTATCCATAAATTTCTGTTAAGAAAGATGCAAACCGGCAGCAGTAAAAATGGTGCAATGGGAACTAAATAACGAGGTCCCCATGCAGTTCCTATAAGACTAATTCCAAATCCAAAAAGGCTATAGAAAATAAGAAAAACAAGGGGTATCCCTATAATCACTACCACTTCGGGTCTATGGCCTCTAAAGAATCTTCTTAGTCCAAATAAACCTAATATTAATGGTGGGGAAAAAACAAATATACTCCTGCTTAAACTAAAAAGCATTCTGGTCAAGTAAGTTAAAAAAAAACGCGAAGTAAATGGTAAACGAAATACTCCAAGATCAAAAGGAGAGCCAAATCGATAGTAATTCCAGTACATCTGAATAAAAAGGAAAACAAAGAGAGGGATTGAAAAAAAAACAAGATATTTAATTTTCTTCCTTCTATTATTCCCGTTAGAGTCGATAATATAAAATATAAAAAAGGGAAGTGATAGAACACTTGGGTACCTGGTTATATATGAGTAACCGGTGAGTATACCTGCAAATATTAAGAAATTTATTCTTGAATCACTCCTGAAACGGTATAAAAAGTAAAATGCAGCAAACAGGCAAAAAGATACAATGGGTTGTGTCCAGTAACTACTGGAATATACCCATAGAATAGTTGCATTTCCAAGAAGAATGGAAGAAATTAAGGCTTTTTTGACGGAATTGGTTAATAAATAACAGAAATTGAAAAATATTAACATGGTCAGCGCCATTACTAATGGATTTATCATAACGGAAAAGGAAGCAGATGGCAACTTATTCAAATGAAATATCTCTTTTTCGATATTTCCATTCTTCCATGCTTCATTCATCTTCTCCCTATGCTTATCATAATTTCCGGTCTTTTCTATTAAGTTTCCGAATAAAGCAAAGGGAACAGTAGCTATAGAAAGACCATCAGGCAGTATCAAATAAATTCTTCCGTCTTTACCTTCCTTCATCCAAGATTGAAGCCATCTTTTCTCTCTTAAATCATATTTTCCCTCAGGCATGGATAGAGAATGATTTCTAAGGATATTCTGTACCCTCTGATAATGGAAAATATTATCCCCTGACTGAATCCCCTGGACAGTTATAATATAGAGAAAAAGAAAATATGAGAAAAGCCCAATTCGAAATTTATCTAAGGAACAATTATTCACTACTAACCTCCATCATTTCTTCTATCTTTATCTTAAGCATAACAAAAAATCAACCAAAATCAACGGTGTTTTTATAATTTAATGAATGGTTAGTTTGATGACGGGGTTCAAGGATTCAGGTGCATACTTCTCACCACAAAAGGAACCACAGCTGGATGCAGATAAAATATAAACGTCCCCCATATCCCTTGATTATATGGTCACGTTTGATTATATTAAACGTATAAGAAATGAGGATAGAGGTGGTCAATAATGAGAGTAAATAAGTTAAACGACAGAAGTATACCCAAATTAGTCGTAAAAAAAACTTTTAAGGAGGTCTTATGATAAAGGAAAAATTTATTAAGATAATCTTAGTGCTCATTCTCATTCTCCTTGGTTTGAATCTAGTCAAAGATAAGTTATCTCTTCCTCTATTCTATGTAGAGGCACAAGCCGAAACTAAGGTAGATGAGTCACAAACGATTGCCCTTTCAAAAGCTTCCGGGATAGCGTGTAGTGCCGATGGTAAATTTGTATATGTAATAGGCGAATATTACGACAAAAAAGAGCAGATATCAAATAGAGAATGCATTTACCGCTCCGATAATTTCGGAAAGCCCGGAAGTTGGCAATTGGTAGCAAAACAAAACGTGGAAGATTTTTAGCATAGCTACAGGAACGTAAAAGAAACGGGAAAACGAGGAAGGGATTTCTATAATGTCAAAATGTCAAACCCCATCCCCATATACTGATTTAAGAGAAGAACATCCATTCCATCCTGCCTGGTCACAATTTAATGAGATTGTAGAAAAGGTTGGTTTATGGTGGGGAGAACCAGGATTGAATGCGGAGATAATCGCGGGCTGGAAAGATAGTAAATTATAGAAGCATTCGCATTGATGTAAGTTCATGCGAAACACATAAATAGGTGGTAAATGTGAAATGAATGAAAAGAAACAAAAATCTAAGGATCTTTTAGTTTATATTATTCGGCGCGATTCACAATGTGCTGAGTGTGGTAAAGAGTTGCCAAAGGGTTCTTTTCTTTATCTGGAAAAGGGTAAGCCATTATGTCTGTCCTGCGCTGATTTCGATCATCTCGGGTTTCTACCAAGTGGTGATAGGGCTCTTACGATTCGCGCGAAGAAGTATTCCAAAATATCCGCAATAGTATTACAGTGGAGTCGCACCCGTAAGCGGTACGAACGTCAGGGTATTCTAGTAGAGGAAAAGGCAACCGAGCAGGCGATGCAGGAATGTTTATCAGATGCTGATTTTAGAGAGGAAAGACGAAAACATGCTGCATTAAAGCGTGTCAAGGTTGATGAGAAATATGTGAGAGAATTTGCAGATCACATAAGGAAACTCTTCCCTGGATGCATTCCACAGGAGGCTTATAAAATTGCAGGACATGCATGCCAACGATATAGTGGTAGAATCGGTCGAACGTCGATGGCAAAACAATTTGATCCACAGGCAATTTTACTTGCAGTGAGAGCTCACATAAGACACGAACATACAAATTATGATGAGCTTTTTATGAAAGGCTTGGATCGCAGCAGCGCGCTGTGTCAGGTCGAGGATAAAATCGAGGAAATTCTTGAGAAATGGCAGTGTTCGCCCTGAGGGTCGGTGTCGTAGTAAAATGTCACAGAAAAGAAAGGGACGGGGTTTGACAGGCAATTCCGTAACAACCTGTCAACCCCCATCCCCATATATCACATACATTATAATCCTTCGTAAGAATGTTCCCAATATATTTAATCCCTAATTCTTATCCTGCTTTCTCCAACTATCCACAATTGCTTTTCAGGCTGTTCCCTCCGTAATATGGGAAGTATACGCTCAATCGCTTTCAGTACGTGAGCTTTGTCTTGCCATCTCAGGCGTAACACAATCAAACCAAAGGATTCACCAGGAGGATAACTCCGTATATCAGCAAAATCTTTATCTATAGTTATTAATGCACGTTTTTCATTATTGCATACTTTAGCTATATCTTGATCGGTACTACCCTCAAGGTTCTGATCTCGAACTGTCACTACATCGTAGCCCTCTTTTCTTAGCAACTCTGCAGCTTCAACGGGTAAATTTTCATCAACTTTAAATTTCATTAAAGTTTTCTATACAGGTAAATCAATTACCTTCTCCCGAACAAGTTCTGCTGCATAAGTAATGGCAGATTGTATTGCATCGCGAGTTAGTGACGGATAACTTTGAATGATCTCATCAGGGGTAAGACCGGCAGCTAAATTATCCAGAACAACGGATACCATAATACGGGTTCCTTTGATACAAGCCTGCCCATGACAAACATTTGGGTCAACAGTGATGTAATCTTGCCAACTCATAGCCCACCTCCTTAAGTTTTCTGACTTCCATATTATTAGTAAGATACATAAATATCGTTGCTATGTCAAGAGAAGATTCCAATTTCAAAGGTGTCAGGTCTTGATATTTGACTTTTTTAATATTGTCCTTTTTTATGCAATCTCACAGATTAAAACACCGACCCCCAATACCTTATTTAATTCCGGATAACAGGCGGTTGGTTGCTTCCGTAAGGATTGTGTTGGATTGTGAAAAAGAAAATCGGACCTTATTCTTTGCTTTCTTTTTATTAAAATAGAATGCCGAGCCAGGAACTACTGCTATTTTCTTATTCTTTACAAGAAATGTCGCAAAACCCCAATCAGTGCCTTCCCAGAATTGTCTAAAATCCGCAAGAACATAGTATGCACCCTGGGGTAATGTGAACTTAAAACCGGCTTTCTTCAATGCCCGACAGAATAAATCTCGTTTCTCCCTGTATGTATCCTGTAATTTCTTGATAAAATTAGGCGTCATCTCAAAATTCTCACAGGCCCACTGGAAAGGAGTAGGAGCACAGATGGTATTATACTCATGAACCTTCTTAATGGATGTCATTATTGGTTCCTTTGCTACCACATAACCTATTCTCCATCCGGCCACTGATAAAGGCACAGAAAGGCTCCCAACAAGGACAGTCTTATCAACAAGGTCCGGAATCTCAAGGGGAGAGACATATTTATCATCATATACAATATACTTATATGTTTCATCAACTAAGAGATATCCATCCCTTTCCAGAACATTATTCCCTATTGTCTCAATCTCTTCTTTCTTGAACACCTTTCCTGTAGGATTATGCGGATTGTTTAAAATGAATACGGTATAAGGTGGCAGTTTCTTAAGGTCGGTCAAATGGAGTGAGTATTTCGGTTCATGTAGAGATAAAAAGATGGGTTTACCTCGACTCAACCTTACTACAGGCAGATAGCTCTCAAAGAAAGGCTCAGGGATAACCACTCCATTCTCTGATTCTATCAAACTGAACATCGAGGCAACTAATCCCTCACTGGCGCCATAGGTTATAAGGACCTCTTTCTTAGGGTCAAAATCTACCCCTGTTTCCCTCTTGATTCTACCAGCCACAACTTTTCTAAGTCCTTCTCTACCTGATGTAATAGTATACCCATTAAAATCACCCTCAATTGCTTCCCTTGCAAAATCTTTTAAAGTGGTTGGCGTTGCTAACTCGTATGTATTCTGGGCAAGATTTAGTGCATCGTTCTCAAAGGCTAAACGCACCATCTTCCAGATTGTCGACTCTTCTAACTTTTCCAGTATTGTATTCATAAGGGTATTATATGGGATATTTCTAATATGTCAATCTTTTTATCACTCCCCCCTACCCCCCCTTTTTTTTAACCGCAGATGAACGCAGAACCCAACCACTCCCCTTTAATTTGTAATTCAAGAAGAAGAGCCCACCATCACCCCCTATTTTTCTCGCAAAGGGAATTAGTTAAATAGTTGAATGGTTAAAGAAGTACCTTGCTATTACAGGGTGTGCAAACGATTGCGCTATTCCGATTTCGGGCTCGATAAATCGAGCCCATACAGATTCTACAAAGGACAAGGTATACCTTGTCCCTACAAAAATCGCGACAGGGATGTCGCTCC
>JAGLZA010000219.1 GCA_023131835.1 Caldifarciminota bacterium | reverse complement strand
TAAAAAACGATCTTTGCACAGGATGCGGTACATGCATCGCTCTATGCCCAGAAGAAGCCATCAAATTTACAATAGACGAAAAGAAAGGAATATACGTACCAGAATTGGATGAAGAAAAATGCAATAATTGCGGTATCTGTTATAAAATCTGTCCTGGTCATGAAGTTGATTTTAAAACTTTAAATTCAGAAATATTCGAAAAAGAGCCAGAGGATATTATAATCGGGAATTATTTGAATTGTTACATCGGACATGCAACCGATTACGATATTCGATATAATTCTGCATCTGGAGGTCTTGTTACTCAACTTTTAATCTTCGCATTGGAAGAAGGAATAATAGACGGAGCTTTGGTTACAAGAATGAAAAAAGATAATCCTTTAGAGCCAGAACCTTTTATCGCAAGAACAAAAGAGGATATAATAGAAGCCTCCAAATCCAAATACTGCCCGGTTCCTGCGAATGTTGCGCTAAAAGAAATTTTAGAATCAGAAGAAGGAGAGAAGTTTGCTATTGTTGGGCTGCCGTGTCATATTCAGGGGATAAGAAAAGCAGAGCAAATAAATAAAAAACTGAAAGAGAGGATTGTTTTGCATATTGGAATCGTCTGCAATCACACCCCCACTTTCTTGGCGACAGAATTCTTACTCAAAAAGATGAAAATAAAAAAAGAAGATGTCACAAAATTAGATTATCGCGGCGAAGGATGGCCGGGTGGAATGAAGATCACAACAAAAGAGGGAAATAAAATCTTTGTTCCTCATTTCTCTTCTGGTTACTGGGGTATTGTGTTTAGTTTATTTTTCTTTCCGACACGATGTACGTTGTGTAGCGATAAGATATGTGAATTATCCGATGTTTCATTTGCAGATGCGTGGATGCCAGAACTGATGAATGATGACGATGTGGGAACTTCGTTAATCATCTCACGCAGCAAAAGATCTGAAGAAATTTTTAACGAAGCAGCCTCGAAAGGAAAAATAGAGCTGAAAAAAGTAAGTGAAAAAGTGGCTCTACAATCTCAAGGATTATATGCTGTAAAAAGGAGATTAAAAGCACGTATTAGAATTTTGAGAATGTTTGGAAAGAAAATTCCCATATATCACCAAGACTTGTTAAACTCTAGTTTCTCTGATTATCATCATGCTTTTTCATTCTATATTAGTAACTGCTTTTTGTCTAAACGTTATTTTTGGAGTTTTATTGACTTTTATCGTTTTTCACTGGAAAAGGCAAGTTATTACAAGTCGAAATTATTGAAATCAAAAAAATAATCATTTTTTGCGATTTAACAAATCTCTAACCAACTTCCCACTGTGCCATGCCAATTCTTTTTGATCTTCCACTTTAACTTTCAATTCTTCTCGTATCTTTTCTTTATTCTCCCATAAATCATCTACTTTTGATTTTAACTCCTCAAAGTTCATCGTTTTAAAATTACACACATATTTTTCCTGTCCCACTGTCCGCATGATCCCATAATATTTGTGACTCCACGCTGTTGCCACTGTGGGAACACCGCTTGAAATCGCAGCGATATTTGCGTGCATTCTTCCTCCAATAAATATGTCACAAAGCCCAATGATCCCTTTTAATTCTTCTGGTGAATAATCACCCTTGATCAAATCAACATTTTCTTTACTTCTTGCCAATTTATAAATCTTTTCGCCCATGACCCTATCATCACCTTTTCCACCTTCTTTTATCCCTATAACATGGGGAACAAAAATCACATGTGCATTCAGTTTTTCGATGACATAATCTATTATTTGAGTCATTAATGTTACATAATTATTTTCTTTATCGTTGAGCATCTCATTTGCAGATATTCCAATTAATGGTTTTTTGGTTGGATATACACCTTCCTCTAATAGAATGTCATTAATCATTTTAAAAGGTGCAGGCTCTAAAATAAAAGCACAATCTGCGGTAAGATAAATTGGTGATTCGATTCCAATCTCTTCTAAATACTTTTTGGTTATCTCTTCTCTTACGATTACCAAACTCGCCTCGCTAAGACAATATCTGGCTAAAGCGGTCATAGCCAACTTGAAGGGACCAATGGATTGAGAATATATCACTATTGGTTTTTTCAATGACACGCCAAATAGAATAGTGGAATCGGTAGCAATAGAAAACCCACCTTTGCCATCGCTAAATGAATCCCCACTAAGATCAATGATCGCATCAGCAGAGACATATTCTTGAATTATGGGATTTTTAATAGCCACCTGATTTAAACCGCTTTTAAATAAAATTGCCCATAATATATTAAAAAGTAGATGAAAAATCCGATAATATATAAAATGCCATACTCTCACATGTGGCAGTCGCAACCACATAGCACTAATTACTTTTATATTATGGATCCCACACAGTTTAGAATCGAGTTCAGGAAAATGAGACATTAAGGTAATCTCTAGATTGGGAATTAAAGTTCTTAATGTTTCACACGTACTGATAACTTGGGCAGCCGATCCTTTGTTCACCGAGCAATTTGTATTTGTAAAGAGTATTTTTGTCATCTGTATACCTCCGTGTCACCATTACTATAACTCTTGTTCTTTTTGAGAAATACGTCTTGATAGTCAGTGATATTATACACTTTATTATAACGACCTATCAATTCGCCATTCATGATATTTGAGCATCTTATGTATATATATCCATTAATCTCAGCTGGATTTGAGAGCCATTGAAAATTATATAGGGGTGACATAATGTTACCTTGACTTAACAACATCCTACTCCCCTGAAAATCTGCATAGAATTTAGCTTTTTCATCGGCATGATCCCACAACCACCTCGCACCATAACTCTCCTGATCGTGCACATACAATCTATCATACTGTTCTCCCCCTGAATTTAAAATAATTGTGCGATGATAACCAAACATCTGATAAGTAACTCCTGTAACACAGAAGAAATAAGGAATCAACACCAGTAACATAATAAAATACGCCCGAACTTCCGAAGCATCTTTCCCATCAACGCTTTTTCTAACAGGGTTCTGTAAAGCATTTTTCCTTTCTTTTTGTTTCTTTAGTAAAGCTTTCTTTTTAAAAGAAAGGTTTGTTAACGCTTTTCCCCGAAGAACTGCAAGCAGTTTATTCAAATACTTCGCTATCATTATCCCTCCGATCACAAAAAATACAGATAAAATGGTAATCGCAAGAGGATACATTCGACTCAAACCATATCCCGCTGCAACAAATGGAAGTCCAATTACTACGACCAACAATCCAGCACAAGCAAGTGCAAGCACAAAATATTCAACTTCAAATTTATCTTTCAAAAATTCCGGCTTTTTAAATTTCAGTTCTGGAAATGACATCTCTTTGTATCTTATTATTAATGTGATGATTCCGATGCCAATGAGTGCAAAGGTCAGCCATGTGAACACGAACTCTATCATCTGCGGGATGCCTTTTTCCATGATGCCTTTCCCGAGCAGTGCTTCTCCCGCACTCCCCCTCGATTCCAAAACGAAGAACTCATGTAAATTAATAAAAGTTTTCTCTATGAAACCAACACCAGCACTAAACGCAGTCTCTGTTACCTGGGAATACCAAAAAAAGATCATGGAAAAGAATAGGAGCACAATCGTTAAACTTACTACTTTTTTAAATGTATATTTTATCGAAAGTATCTCTATTCCTATGACCGTTCCAACCATGATAAAGAA
>JAGLZA010000218.1 GCA_023131835.1 Caldifarciminota bacterium | reverse complement strand
TACCGCAGAGCGGTAACAATAAGGTCTTTGAGGAGATAGAAGGGAAATGTTCGTTTGAGGAAGGGTTGAGGGAATCAAGGAGATGCCTTTTCTGTCACCTGCGGTTCAGATAATCTAATTTAGTGTAAGTGTAGTTGAGATATTTTTATATAAGGGTGCGAAGGAGAGCGAGGAGACCTCGCCCCTACAAAACAGAATTCCCTTTGCGTGCTTTCTATTTCTTTGCGAACTTTGCGAGAAAAATGGGGGTAGTGTGAAGTGAATATCCTTTTACATGAAAAATGGATTTTTGACAAATTTACCTTACCCCTTGACAAAGAGCTATTCTTTCCATATCTTTGTAACGAGATAGATGGTGTTTTTTAGAATGAAGCAGAAGATTTAATGTTAGGGAGGTAAAATATGCGTAAGGTTTTTCTGATTGTTTTGTTGATAGGCGCGGTTAGCCTATTTGCCCAGATTCCAGTAGGGACCAAATCCATTGGTGTTACTGCAGCTATCGGTGATCTAATGGCCGATGATTTCTTCTGGTCCGTTAATGCAAGTGGTGGATACTTCTTTATGGACGGAGTTGAATTTGTAGCAGGTTTAGGTGTAGACGGAAGTACTTATGAGGATTCGGAGGTCGATTTTGGTTTCACTGCAGGTGCTTACTATCATCTACCAATGGGAGAAGCACTCGGATTTGTTGCAGGTGCTATGTTCGGTTATAGTAGTTATGGTGATGGCTATATGTTCATTCCAATCGATGCAGGCATTGAGTATTTCCTATCCGAGAATGTTACAATAAGGGCTTTCAACCGTTTTACTCTCAATCTTAAAGAAGGATATGACAATACTGACCACATATACGTAGGGACATATACATACTTTTAATCTTAAGAGAAAACCATGAAAATAAGGCACCATCTATCTCAATTTTTTTCTGTCAAGTGTTAAAAGATTGCACACCACTCCCCCCTTTTTTAACCGCAGATGAACGCAGAGATAGTCGCTTCGCTCCAATGAAAAATGCAAAGTGCAGAATGCAAAATGCAAAATTCCTTTCCACCCAACCATTTTTAACCGCAGATAAACGCAGAGGGAATTAGTTAAATAGTTGAATGGTTAAATAGTTAAATTGGAATCCCCTTTCCCATCCCATTTTTAGCCATGGTTTTAAGACACTGTTTTATAAATAGATTGTTTAATCCCCTCACACCCCAACCTTTTTTCAGGCATAGATTTCCACTGATTATACAGATTGTTTAGATAGCTTGCTCTTTTGTAGGAGCGGTTTCCAAACCGCGATTCGGCCTTTTCGGAGTAGCAGAGCTTGCTCTGCGATTTCCCCTTGCGCGAAACTTGTAGGGGCAATTCATGAATTGCCACTACTCCGTTTATCGCAACTCAGGAAGTCTTTCCTACTTAACTATTTTTCCTTTGTGTCCTCTGTGTCTCCGTGGCTAAAAAACTGAGTTCATTGGGTTATATGTGATATGTGGTATGTGATATGTGATATGGGTTAAGGGATCGAGGATTCAAGGGGTCTGCGTTCATCAGCGGTTAAAAAAGGTGGAGTGGTAGTGTGCTCTTCTCTCTCTGAATTACAAAAATTTAGGGTGGTGATGGGCTCTGTGCCCTCAGTGTCTCTGTGGCTTAATTTAGGATTTTGGATTTAGGGATTTGGATTTAGTTTTATTTTTTTACCTAATTAACTAATACACTCTGTGTTCTCTGTGTCTCTGTGGCTAAAATAAGGGTGTGTGTGCTTAAAAATTTTCTAAAAAATGGAACATTTCCGTAATTGTTATCGTCTTTTATATTGATAACATAACAACCTCCTATAAGATAAAATGCCCCTTTTCCGAAAGGGGCATTTTTCTGCTTTCGAAAATGAGGATAAGGGGTTGACAAAACTATAAAATTGATTATACTATACTGATAGTCATGTAAAGAACCTTAAGGAAGGAGGAAATAATATGGCTAAGAAAATGATGCAATATGATCCTTTTGAGACAATGTTTTCTCTAAGAGATGATTTGGATAGAATGTTCAGAGATTTTTTCTCTGGATATTCAGCTCCTGAGTTAGGCAGGAGATTGTTTCCTCTTATGGATGTAAAAGAAACACCCGATGCTATCATTATTTCTGCTGAAGTGCCAGGGTTGAACAAGAAAGATATAGGTATTTCAGTGAAGAAGGGTGAATTGATAATAAAAGGAGAAAAAAGGGAAGAGAAGAAAAAGGAAGGAGAATCCTTTCTCCGCATTGAACGCTCCTACGGGAGTTTTAGAAGGATAATCAAACTCCCCTCTGGAGTGGATGAGTCAAAAGTGAAAGCGAGTTATAAAAATGGTGTTCTCAATATACATTTACCTAAGACCGAGGAGGAGAAACCGAAGGAGATTACAATCACTGTAGATTAAAAAGGAGTCGGGCCTTCTCGGCCCCCTCCTTTCCTTTAAGGGAATCCAGGATTGACTTCTAAAAAATTTTAAGGAGGGTTGGTGGATAAGAGAATGATAATATATAGTTCTATCTTTGTCGCATCAGTGGCGATAGCGGCTTTTTTTATAGGGGTTATAACTTCAGCAAGTTTTAATCTGTCAGCTACAGTTGGTGCAGACACTACTACTTCTATCCTGGTCAAAGATGAAAGAGGTTCTTTCGCGCCGATAGTAGAGAAAGCCTCTCCTGCGGTTGTATCCATTGAAGGGCGAAGAACAATGATATATAAATCCCCCTGGAGTGATTTCTTCGATGACCCATTCTTCAGGAGATTCTTTGGGGATGTTCCAAAAAGACAGGTGGAAAGGAATCTAAAATGGCTTGGGTCAGGTTTTATCATAGAATTTGAAGGTAAGGATTATATCCTTACAAATAATCATGTAGTAGAAAAGGCAGAGGAATTGACTATAAGCCTTGGTGATGATAGGGAATTTACTGGTGACGAGGTGGAACTCATAGGTGCAGACCCCTCTACTGATATAGCAGTAATCAGATTAAAAGCCTCCGGAGACCTTCCTGATATAAAACCTGGAAGAGTGGAAGATCTGAAGGTCGGTGATTGGGTGGTTGCCATAGGTAATCCCTTTGGTCTCTATGGGACGGTGACTGCGGGTGTGGTGAGTGCTAAAGGGAGGTCTGGAATACCTCTTCACAGGTATATCTATGAAAATTTCATTCAAACAGATGCAGCAATAAATCCAGGGAACTCCGGTGGGCCGCTACTGAACACTAAAGGGGAAGTAATTGGAGTGAATACGGTCATTTTGAGTAGAACTGGTGGTAATATAGGAATAGGTTTTGCTATCCCAATTGATATGGCTATGGAAATACTTAAGGCTTTGGTAAAAGAAGGGAAAATTACAAGGGGTTTTTTAGGCATTATTCCTGAAGAGGTCAGCAGGGAAATAAGAGAGAGTCTAAGTTTTAAATCTGGTAAGGGTATCTATATACTCAAAGTTGAAGAGGGTAGCCCTGCATCAAGGGCTGGATTAAAGGATGGAGATATTATAGTAAAACTTGACGGTAAGGATATTGAAAATGTAGAGCAGTTTCGTTTTCTTGTAGCCTCAAAGAAGCCCGGGCAGAAGGTAAAGATTATAGTATGGAGGAATGGCAAGATAAAGGATTTAAGGGTGAAACTCGGAGAACGTCCTGATGTTACATCTGTGTCTGCAGAAGAAGAGGGAGTTGAGTGGTTGGGAATGAGAATGTTTTCTCTCGGTTCAACGGAAGCAAGGAATTACTGGAAGGACGAGAAGGGGGGGGTATTTATTCAAGAGGTAAAAGAAGGCAGTCCTGCCGGGAAAGCAGGCGTTAAGGAGCGATCAATTTTGATAGGTGTACAACAGCAGAATAAATCTATGCAAATAAAGGATATGGATGATTTGTTGGCAGCAAAAGAGGTGTTTAGTCCTCCATTCCTTATTCGTTTAAAACTTCCTGATAGAAGGATAAAAGTAGTAGCAATAAGAACATAAAATGATAAAAAAGATAGAGGGTTCTTTACCAGTATACCTGCAAGAGATTCAACAATACGATCTCCTTACTCCTGAGAAGGAAAAGGTACTTGGAAATAAAGCAAGGTTGGGAGATAAAGATGCAAGAAAGAAACTTGTTGAAGCTAACTTGCGTTTTGTGGTTTCTGTTGCTAAAGCTTATAGAAATATGGGGACCCCGTTTTCTGACCTGATTAATGAAGGAAATGTTGGCCTAATAAAAGCCGCTGAACGATTTGATGAGCGTAGAGGAGTGAGGTTTCTTTCTTATGCTGTGTGGTGGATAAAGCAGTCCATTATGAAAGCTGTCACCGAGCATATTAAATCTTATCGTCTTCCAATGAGTAGAGCTGGTAAAATGTTGAAAGTAAAAAGGACGAGAGAGAAGGTTACAAGAGAGATAGGGAGAGAGCCTACTGTGGAGGAGATTGCAGAGGAATTAGGTATGGAGCCTGCGAAGATAGAGGATGCCATCAAAATAGCAAAACTGGATATTTCTTTAGATGATACGATAAAGAATACAGATGATCTTGAATACCTTGATGTTATATCAGAGGATGTGGTTACTCCCGAAGAAGAATACTATAGAAATAAGTTTATAAATAGTATAAGGGAAAGCCTGGATGAACTCAAAGCCCGTGATAGAAGGATTATCATCTTCTATTTTGGTATGGAGGGTAAAAGACCGCATACCCTTGAGGAGATAGGAACAATGCTGGGTATCTCAAGAGAGCGTGTCAGGCAACTACGAAATCGTGCCCTGAGGCAATTACGAAAACATACCTGTGTGGAAGAAGAAGAACTCATTCCTTAATTTTCTTATTGTATCCCACCACAGGGGATCCACGAGGTGGGTAAAGGTACCTATCATTTTTTTTGTATTGTTGTTTTTCATTCTGATTCTAACAGGTATTTTTTTCTTAAATAACCTTAATAGATATATAGATATATCCTCTGTTGGATTTCTTCATTCAGACAATCAGCGTCTTAGAGAAAAGGTTTTAGTGTTATCAAAAGAGAGAGAACGACTCAAGACTTTATCCGATTCCCTCCTCCTGTATCAAAAAGAAGTGCTAAAGAAGCATCACATCAAGGGACTTGAGGAATCTAAAGAAGAGATTTATCCGCTCGATTCCCTTACCAATTGGTCAAAATGGATTGATGAGATTCTAAAGTCTTCATTAAAAATCAGGGATTCTCTTCTCAGTATGATACCGAGTATCCTTCCGGTAGAGGGTTATGTGATAAAGGATTTTGGGGAGCAGTTTGATCCATTTACTGAAAAAATGAAACCACATAATGGGATTAATATTCTCACCAATTTGAATACTCCTGTTATTGTTGCTGCAAATGGAAGAGTAATTGAGGTAGGATATAAAAAGGGAGCAGGTTTGTTTGTTGAGGTTGCACATTGGAGGAACTTTATTACATTATATGGGCAACTCTTGAGCACAACTGTTAAGAAAGGAGAACAGGTTATGAGGGGGGATATAATAGGATATGTCGGTAAATCAGGTAGAGCACCATATCCCTACTTATACTATGAGGTGAGAAAAGATAGTGTTTATATTAATCCTAAGGAGGTAATCTTTAATGAAATCAAAGCGCATCAAGACTGAGATCAAAAAAGGAATACTCCCGGAGTTGGTAAAAGATGTATCAATGGAAGAATGCATTGATATTAATATTCTAAAAAAGAGTATATTAGAGGGAAAGATCGTTATCCCTAAAAATAATAGAAGGGAAGATGTAATCCCAACAGGCATTGGTTATCCATTAAGAACAAAGGTTAATGCAAATGTTGGAAGTTCTACGGATCAGCCTGATAAAGATTTAGAAGTCAAGAAGGCTATCGTTGCTGAGGAGGCAGGAGCAGATACCATTATGGATCTCTCCACCGGGGGAGATATAGCTGGAATCAGGAGAGAAATACTCCATAGAACTCATATTCCACTGGGAACTGTCCCCATATACCAGGCTGTTATAGAGGTTATAAAGGAAAAGGGAGCGCTTGTCCATCTTACAGAGGATAAAATCTTTGAAGTAATTGAACAGCAGGCGATAGATGGGGTTGATTTCATGACTCTACATTGTGGAGTCACATTCGAGACATTTGAGAGATTAAAAATGGAAGGCAGAGTAATGGATCTGGTATCAAGGGGCGGAACATTCTTGCTTACCTGGATGCTATATAATAAGAAGGAAAATCCTTTATATGTCCAATTCGATAGGATTCTTGATATTGCTTCTGAATATGATATTACACTTTCTCTGGGCGATGGTTTTCGTCCGGGGGCAATAGCAGATTCATCGGATAGGGCACAGTTTAAGGAATTGAGTATCCTGGGAGAGTTAACCCAGAGGGCATGGGAACGTGATGTTCAGGTGATGATTGAGGGACCTGGCCATATACCAATAGACGAGATAGAGATGAATGTTCGGATGGAAAAGAGTATGTGCCATGGCGCTCCCTTCTATGTCCTTGGACCACTTGTTACAGATGTCGCTCCCGGATATGACCATATAGTTTCTGCCATTGGAGGTGCCCTGGCAGCCTCATACGGTGCTGATTTCCTATGCTATGTTACTCCATCAGAGCACCTTGGCATCCCAGGGGTGAATGAAGTCCGCGAAGGGGTGATTGTCTCTCGGATTGCTGCTCATGCAGCTGATATAGCAAAAGGGATTCACGGTGCTGAAGACTGGGATAAAAAAATGTCCATGGCCAGAAAGAAGCAGGATTGGGAGCAGCAATTTGAACTGGCTATTGATAGAGTTAAAGCAAAAGAGTTACGGGAGAGAACCAGACCTGAATTAGAGGATGTTTGTTCTATGTGTGGTAAATATTGTGCTATAAAATTATTGAAAGAGGCCTTGGAAAAAGATAAATAGGAGGGTATGAATGTCGTATAAGGTAATTGCACTACCAGGCGATGGGATTGGAAAGATTGTCCTGGCAGAAGCATTAAGGGTTCTGGATGCAGTTGGTTTTGAAGCAGAGTATATTGAAGGGGACATAGGTTGGGAATTCTGGGTTAAAGAGGGTAATCCCCTTCCGGACCGAACAATAGAATTATTGGAGAAGCATCGTGTTGGCCTCTTTGGAGCAATTACATCGAAACCAAAGGATATAGCCGGGAAGGAATTGAGCCCGGAACTTCAGGACAAGGGATTAATATACTACAGTCCAATCGTCGGACTCCGCCAACACTTTAATCTGGATATCTGTATCAGACCCTGCAAGACCTTTAAAGGAAACCCTCTAAATTTCATAAGAAGGACCAGTGAGGGTTTTGAAGAACCGGAGATTGATGTTGTTGTCTTTCGTCAGAATACCGAAGGGTTATATGCGGGCGTTGAATGGACCAATCCTCCCGAAGGGGTAAGAAAAGCACTTGAGACCCACCCCAAGATGAAAAACTTTAAGGATGTTTTGGGTGAGGACCTTGCCATATCTCTCAGGATATTTACAAGGACTGCCTGCAAGAGGATTATCAGGGAAGCCTTTGAGTATGCGAAGAAGTTTGGATATGATTCTGTCACTATAGCAGAGAAACCAAATGTTATTCGTGAGACCTCCGGGATGATGAGGGAGGAAGCAAAGAAGATTGCATCGGAATATCCGGATATTTACTTAAATTTCACCAACATTGATGCTCAGATGATGTGGATGACCAAGAATCCAGAGGATTATGGCATAATCGTTGCAGGGAATATGTTCGGAGATATTGTTTCCGACGGATTCGCCGGACTTACTGGTGGACTTGGTTTTGCAAGGAGTGCCAATATTGGTGAGGGCTGTGCTATCTTTGAACCCACGCACGGATCGGCTCCCAAATATGCAGAATTAGAACCCTCTATAGTTTCTCCCTTTGCAATGATACTCTCCTCCATAATGATGTTGGATTATTTAGGAGAGTGTGATAAAGCCAATACAATCAGGAAAGCTATTGAAGAAGTGGTTGTAGAAGGAAAGATTAGCTCCTATGATATGTTGAAATTGAAGGGCGGCCCTGATGTTCTGAATAAAGGAGCAGCATCCACTAAAGAGATAACAGATGCGATTATAGAAAAGTTGTAAATCGGTGTCAAGACCTGACACCTTCACCATTGACCCTTTATTTTTTGACACTGATTTGCACTGATTTAGATAGAGTCGTGAGTCAAGAGTCATCAGTCGAAAGTCCCGCCCAGAGCCCAAACTTTCTTCTGACACAGATTCACACTGATTAAAACGGAGTAGTGGCAATTTACATTTAG
>JAGLZA010000217.1 GCA_023131835.1 Caldifarciminota bacterium | reverse complement strand
TGTTATCTGTGTCAAATTCTGGTTTATAGCCACGGTTCCTGCACGGTTTTCATTCTTACACTTGAACCCTTGACCCCTTGAATCCTTATCACATATCACATACCACATATCACATATAACCCTACCAACCCTACGAACCCAACGAACTCTATGAACTCAATAAACCCAGTTTTTTGCCACAAAGAACACAAAGGACACAAAGAAGTCTTCTTGTTTACACAAATATCTCTTTGCGAGATTTGCTCCCTTTGCGTGCTTGGCGAGAAAAAGGGAGAATTCTAGTTCTTCTAAACACTTGACTAATCTGTTTATCCTATTATAGTATGCTTTGATAAACAAAAAGGAGGAACTCATGAAGAAGTTTATGATAGTTGTACTGGTTGTATTATCCTTTAGTCTTCCACTCAAGGCATTTGGACCAACATTCGGGATTAGAGGAGGAATGGATATGCAAATATTTGGAAACGGAACTTCAGAAAGCGAATGGTGGCCTTCATTTGGTGCACTTGCTGAGCTTAACTTACCTCTAATGCCAATATCTTTCCGCGGTGATGTAGGATATGCATTCCATACAGAAGAAGATGTTACTTCTTCTGACTTAAGCATAATTGTTTCAGGGAAATATAGTATATCACCTCCACTCTCACCCATTGGCTTCTATCTTGGGGTGGGTCCAGGGTTTCACCTACTTAAGGTAGGAGATCTCGACTCAAAGAGCTACTTTGGTGCACATGTCTATGCAGGATTGGATCTAAAGATGGGATTAAATGTATTTGTAGAAGGTGGATATGGGATGATATTTCCTGATGAAGGTTCGTGGAGTCAGGTCGTTGTCAGAGGGGGAATGCGGTTATAATCCTACAGAATTAGCATTGCATCTCCATAGGAATAGAATCTATAACCCTTTTCAATGGCAATATTGTATGTATGAAGAATTCTATCTCCGGAGGCAAATGCAGAAACAAGCATAATAAGAGTAGATCCTGGTAGATGAAAATTGGTTATTAGATGGTCTACAATCTTGAATTTGAAGGGAGGATAAATAAAGAGATTTGTCCTCCCTTTTTTAGATTTTATCCTATTTTCTTGTCGGGCAACTGTCTCAAGCACTCTTACTGTTGTTGTCCCCACAGCAAATATCTTACCACCATTTTCTATGGTTTCGTTTATTATCCGGGATGATACCTCTTTCACCTCATATCTTTCACTCTCCATCTGGTGGTCATTGACATCCTCAACAAGCACAGGTCTAAATGTCCCGGGTCCAACATGAAGTGTAATGGTTGCCATTTTAACCCCTTTATCAGTGAGTCTCTCTAAAATCTCCTGGTCAAAATGTAGTCCTGCAGTGGGAGCAGCCACAGCTCCTTCTCTCTTTGCATAGATGGTTTGATATCGTACCTTATCAATCTCAGTTGCTTCACGAGAAATATAAGGTGGCAATGGAACGGAACCATATTCAAAGAGTTTTTCTTCATCTTCAAATCTAACTATCCTCTCACCAGTTTTTTCCTCTATACTTTCAACAATACATCTAAATTTATTCTCAAGGACCAAAACATCACCCACCCTTCCCTTCTTGCCTGGAGATACAAGAACCTTCCATCTTCTATCCCCTATCCCCTCTATAAGTAATATTTCCATCTTTCCATTGGTTGATTCCCTATATCCATAGAATCTTGCAGGAATAACCTTTGTGTCGTTTATAACTACACAATCACCTTCTTTTATATAATCTATTATTTTCCTGAATTTCTTATGTTCAATCTCTCCTGAATCCCGATGAAGGATCAAGAGTTTTGATTCTCCCCTTTCTGCCGGGTACTGCGCTATAAGTTCATCCGGTAGCTCAAAGAAAAAATCTGATTTCTTCACTTTCCAATACAGAAATCACTGAATATCCTGTCAAGGACATCTTCTGAACTGATTTCACCCGTTAATTCCCTTAATCTATCGATTGCTTCTTTAATATCGAATGTCACTAATTCAGGGTCTCTCTGCTCCTCAATCATCTTTATCCCATTTTCAATAAGATTGTGCGCTCTCCTTACTCCTTCAGCCTGCCTTTCAGTAGTACATATTACCCCTTCTGAGAAATCATAGGGAAGAATATTCTCTATCAGATTAACAATAGCCTTATTAAGTTCGTTTATCCCTGAACATTCCTTTGCAGAGACATACACAGGTGATATATCAAAAGGTATCCCCTCTAACCCTGAAGGAAGATCACTCTTATTCGCAATAGATATAAATGGTTTTCTGAAAATGGTTTTATAGATTCTCTCATCAGCACTGGATAGCGGTTCTGACGCATCCATAACAAATAATATTCCATCAGCAGATTCAATTATCCCCTCTGCTCTCTCTAACCCCTTTCGCTCAGGCTCATTCACTGGAGACCGAATCCCCACCATGTCCAGAAGTCGAACAGGATATCCATCAATATCTATCATCCCTTCCAGTACATCCCTTGTTGTTCCCGGTTCAGCGGTAACTATCGCTCTATCTTCCTTAAGTAACATGTTAAAAAGACTTGATTTTCCAACATTAGGTTTGCCAACTATAGCAAAATCAAAACCTTCAATAAGTATTCTTCCGCCTTCATAGGAAGATATTAGAGATTCAAGCATTTCTTTCAGTTTATAAAGTCTATTGATAATATATTCCCTATCAATCTCCAATCTATCCCTATCTTCAAAATCAAGTGATGCCTCAAGTAGAGTGGTTATATCCAATAGAGTGTTCTTTATCTCGTTTATCTCCTCCTGTAATCTCCCTTTCAGGTTAGTCTCGGCCAACCTCGCTCCCTTTTCTGTTCTCGCCTCAATTAAATTCAATAAAGCCTCTGCTTCCAACAGACTCATTTTGTTGTTCAGGAATGCACGACGAGTAAATTCACCCCGTTCTGCAAGACGGGCACCCTCTCTGAGTAATAGGTTAAGAACCCTTCTGGGAATTACAATCCCCCCATGAGTGGAAATCTCTATCATATCTTCTCCTGTGTATGATTGAGGCGCTCTGAACACAGAGATAAGAACCTCATCTACTATTTCTTCGGTCATAGGATCTATTATCCAACTATGTATTATCCTACCACCTTCTATTGTGGAGAGTACATCTTTGCCTGAAATAATCCTTGACGCTATTGAAATTGAATCTTTTCCACTCATTCTGATGAGTGAAATAGCACCTATACCTATGGGAGTACTTATTGCACAAATTGTATCCAATGAACTGCCTATCTTATGAACTTTTTCCTTTTTCAGGGACTTCGTCCTTTTTCAGGGATTTCATCCTTTTTCAGGGACTTCGTCCTTATGAAAAATTCATTCTTTTTTCAGAATTAGAGATCACTTTCGCGAAGGAGAAATCACTACTTTTTTGAGGTCTTCTTCACCTATGGTATAAGTCCTTACCCCTTCTATATCGGAAACGGCAAGATGCACCGATCTTCTCAAAGATGGTGGTAGAGGTTCGAAGATAAATTCCCGCCCTGATCTCTTCACTTCCTGTGCAAAAGCCTTTGCTCGAATACAGAGTGTATGTTCTTTCTTTTTCCTGTATCCTGCTACATCAATTATAAGATCTATCGAATCATCCTTCTTGTGTATTATCCTTGAGAGAAGATGCTGCAAGGATTCGAGATTCTTTCCAGATTTACCTATCAACAAGCCATCCATTTCCTTTGTCTTTATATTGATATATAATCTATCTTCCTCTACTTCCACTTTAACGGTACCTGAAGCACCAAGTTTTTCCAGGAATCTTTGTATCTCTTCCCTTACCAACCTGACACTTCCTGTCTCCTTTTTCTTAACACTTAGCTTAACCCCCGCTTCTTCTGAAATAACCTCCCATTCCATATCATCCCTGGATTGAAGATCAAGACTCTTCAATCCCTTTTCTATTGCTTCTTCCAGATTACTTGCTTCTACTTCCATCTCTTGCTTAACCATAACCTACCTCCTCATGACCGCTTTCTTATATACCACTGAACAAATATCATTAAAATATTGTATGTTAACCAGTACAAAGCAAGCCCTGCAGGAAATGATAAAAAGACAAATGTAATAACAGCTGGCATCATGAAAGAGAGGATTTTTTGCTGGTCAGATACACCCTGAGATTGGCCGGATAAAAAGCGTTGCTGTAAAAACATAGAAACACCCATCAGGATTGGCAATACATAGTATGGATCTCGTTGTGATAAATCCTGAATCCACAGGATAAATGGAGATCCTTTTAGTTCAATTATACTATTCAAAACGGAATATAGAGCAAAGAAAACTGGCATTTGTAGCAACATTGGGAAACAACTGGAAAAAGGATTTACACCATGTTCTTTATAGAGTTCCATCATTTCTTTATTCATTCGCTGTGGATCGTCCTTGTATTTCAATCGTAATTCCTGCATTTTTGGCTGTATTTGTTGCATCTGACTCATTGAACGGAAACTCTTTAGACTGATTGGAGAAAGCACCAAGATTATTATAAAGGCAAAAACAATAATAACAACACCATAATTAGGAATAAAACGATGCAAGAATAGAAGAAAACGAAATAAAATCTTACTAATTGGCCTAATAAAGCCCCATCCAAAATATATGGCATCTTCGAAACCACCTTTTACAGAAGAGAGAATTGAGTACTTCAAAGGTCCAAAATAAAATCTTGAAACCGGCCCACTCCGTACAAAAATGCTCGGATTATCCGGCGATTTCTTCACGGTAAACTCTGTAAGATAATCCTCCGGGACTGAACCAATGAGGAAGTATTTTGTTTTATACCCAACCCAATCTATTCTCCCTGTTATATCATCATCCGCGCCCTTAAATAGTTTCTGTTTATAAATAGTTTGAGACTTCTTACCAACTGAATAGACAACACCTGAGTATCGCTCCTCTCGAGGAAACTTTTCATGTGTCTCAAAAGCACTAATATGATGGATATATTCGAACTCTTGCATACATTCCAGTTCTACAAGGTAGGAATAATTAAGGAAATGATAAGATTTTTTTAATTCAAGAGAATCAATAACATAGGTAAATTCAACCCTTTTTCCTCTCTCACTCTCTTTGATTCTTGCATCGAATAGGATCAGATCTGTGGATACTTTAGATTGCCCCTTAATGATAGTAGTGCTCAATAACCTGTGTTTCTGATCGAAGGGAACAAGGGATACATCATATTCCTTCAAAAAGATAGAATCTATTGTTCCACCCAAATAGTTCATATAGACCTTCATAAGATTCGTTTCAACAAAAAGCTCTTCAGTCTTCGTCTCTTCACTCTCTTTTGTCATATCCTCTCCGGTAAGGAATGTCGCAAGAGCTCTTTCTCCCTTATCAGGTTCTGTTTTTCGTATCTCAACTGGAATTTCTCCCCTCTTAGCCTTCTTATCGACAGTATCGCTTCTTATTACTTCAGACTCCTCCTCTTCAGAAGCGGAAACCTCCTTCTGACGAGAGATAGTATAGAATTGAAACATCATCATAACGGTGAATATAAGAACGAACCCAATAATTAATCTCTTAGTATCATCCATAATAAATATTACTCCAGCGGATCATACCCCCCGGGGCTAAAAGGGTTGCATCGCAGGATACGCCAGACACTCAAAAGAAATCCCTTTAAAAAACCCTTTTTTTCAAAAGCAAGGACGGCATAAGAAGAGCAACTCGGATAATACCTGCAACGTCTGGGAAATAACGGAGAGATATACCTTGAGTAGAATCGTATTACGGATGCCATCAATTTTGCCATAGATCCGCCTCCTCTATTACCCTCTCGAACGATTCTTTTATTTTCCTGTATCCCGCTTCAAGACTGTCTCTTTTGCCCATTACTACATATAATCCATTCTTTAATTCCGAACCCTCTCTTCTGAGAACCTCTCTTATCCTACGCCTTAACCTATTCCGCTTGTATCCACCTTTTATACCACCTTCAAGACGAACGGAGAACTTTTGGTCTTTAAAAGGGAGGTAAAATACCTTAAGGTATGAAGCAGTATAAAAATCTCCTTCTCGAAGAACCCTTCTTACCTCCTTCTTATCCCTTATTCTTTTATCTTTCGAATAGGTATATATCTTTTTCATATCAAACTCAACGCATAATAGTAAGAAAGGTGAAAATTGTCAACCGTGAATTTTCCCTTCCACCCCTTTTTTTAGCCGCAGATAAACGCTGATGTACGCAGAACCCCACCCATCCCCTTTTAATTTTAGTTGTTTTAGAGGATACAGAGGTAGTCGATTCGCTCCAATTGAAAAATGAAAACTGCAAAGTGCAAAATGCAAAATGCCCTATCACCACATCCCTTTATTTCACCACAATTACACCAAGGACACAGAGATAATCGATTCGCTCCATTTGAGAAATAGTTAAATAGTTGAATGGGAAAATAGTTAAATTGGAATTCCCTCTCCCTTCCCATTTTTAGCCACAGAGACACAGAGAACACAGAGTGTATTAGTTGATTCGTTAATTAGTTTATTAGGTGAAAATAAATCTAATCCCAATCCCTAAATCCTGAACCCTAAATTCTTAGTGAAACCGCAGATGAACGCAGATAAAATTTTATTTAATTTTTGTGGGAGCGGGCTTCTGCCTGTGCGCCTGCCTATGCGTTGCACGCAGACAGGTATGCCCGCGAGATTCGATCCCAAATCGAGCCCGGAAGGGCTCTCCCACATATCGCGGTTTGGAAACCGCTCCTACAACGTAGGAGGGACATCCTTGTCCCGCTGTAGAGGGTGCAGAGCAAACTCTGCTACTCCGGAGCTCAATGTCACCTGCGAACCATTCTTCCTGCCTGACTTCTGTGAAGTAATCTCAGGGTGGTGGAGATTGCTTCGTCGCTTCGCTCCTCGCAATGACAACTTTTTGAGTTTGTTGGGTGGTATGCGACTATGTTATATGTGCATATTCATCTTCTATCTCATAACACATATCACCTGCTTGTCTTCTCGCTTGACTTCTATCACATATCACCTTTTCCTTTGCGTTCTTTGCGAGAGAAAAGGTGGGGTGCGTGAGAAAGCCCCTTCTGTTATTCCAAAGCAATATGCCACATTCCACTATAAATAAATGGCGCATTTTCATGAGCCATTCGGACTTGCCACACGAAAAGACGCGGTCAATTTCTAAAAAGTATTAGATTTAACGCATTTTGCTCGGTGGTTGTCCTCACAAAAC
>JAGLZA010000216.1 GCA_023131835.1 Caldifarciminota bacterium | reverse complement strand
TTCGGGAATCCTTTTTGCTTTTGTTTTATAGAAACCAACAGGGTAGATTAATTTCTCTATCTCTGATGGGGTCAATCTTGCCATCTCTATTGGTGTAAATGCGTGTTGGAACAGTCTCCTTGATGATTCTTTTGTAACTCCATCCTTTGTTCTGGCACTCAATACGGTAGATATCAATATCTGAAAAGGGTCCCTGGTCTTATTAGCAATCTCTGTAACTATAGGATCCTTCCACTTTTTGTATTCCTTTTTCAGTATGGTCAATATCTTGACGATAGTTTTATTGTCCATATCCTCATTATATAGTTTAAGAGGGATAAAACAACCGAAAAATGTGAAAATCAAAGACCTTGACAAACCAAAAAAAATGTTTAATTTTTTATTCACATACTCTATGAAACACTAAATTTAGGTCAGCGAGGATGGGAGGTGTTGTTATAAGAAAAGCCTAAAACTGAAGAATATACTATTAGTGGGCAAAAACGGCAAACAATATTAAAGGGGTGAGAAAAACATGTCCCTTATAATGTGCTAAATGGTAGTAGTTATGAAAATTCAAAGATTAATATGGAGAGTTTTGATAATTGGTTTCATAAACCTTTTCTTCCCATTTATTCTTGGGGCAGGGATAACCTTTGAGCAAACCTATGGTGGCAGCGAGAATGACTGGGGTAACGATGTTCAGCAGACAGTTGATAAAGGTTATATTATAACGGGACGAACGTATTCTTATGGTGCAGGCAATTCTGATGTATATCTCATAAAGACCGATTCGTTAGGTGATACCTTATGGACAAAAACATATGGCGGAGCAGGATATGATAGAGGTTCATCTGTTATACAGACTGAAGACGGTGGATACATCATAGGTGGTAACACAGCACAATGGCCTGATTATAACGATGCTTATTTTATAAAAACCGATTCCATTGGTGATATAATCTGGACAGAGCGTTATAATTATTTCAGTTTCAACCACTGTTTTTCTATTAGCACGACTTCTGATGGAGGATATATTGCAACCGGGCCCACTTATAATGGCGAGGGTTATTATATATACCTTATAAGGCTGGATTCGTTGGGCGATACTCTGTGGACAAAGGCCTGCGGCAATGGCAGCTGTGGATATAACGGTGGCCGTTCTGTTCAACAGACCTATGATGACGGTTTCATTATCACAGGGCAAACAAATCTTTCCACTGCCGGAGGCTATGATGTCTATCTTGTAAAGACTGACTCATTGGGAAATACAGTCTGGACAAAGAAATTTGGTGGCATTGACGACGATTATGGCTGTTCTGTGCAACAGACATCTGATAGAGGTTTTATTATTGGGGGGTCCACAAAATCCTACGGCGCTGGTTGGCATGATATATACCTTATAAAAACCGATTCCATCGGTGATACACTATGGACAAAAGTCTATGGTGATAGTCTGCCTGAGGAATGTTATTCTGCGATGCAAACCACGGATGGTGGATATATTATTGGTGGATACACTGCATCCTACGGTATCGATAATATGCCTGATGCTTACATTATAAAAACAGACTCGATGGGCAATGCCCTATGGTCCCGCACCTACGGTGGCTCTGAATGGGATGGATGCTATTCAATCAGCCAGACAGATGATGGCGGATTCATTATGGTCGGTTATACATCTGCCTATATGGGAAGTGGTCCAATGGATATCTATCTTATAAAGACCGATTCATTGGGAAATATCTCAGGTATAGATGAAGAACAAAATTGTAAGATACCAGAAGAACCAATAGATTTTACAATTTCTCCTAATCCTGCGAGTTCCAGTTTTAATATAAAAATCTCTTCTTTGTATAAAACCAATGTTAAAATTGTTCTTTATGATGTGACCGGGACAAAGATAAAAGAGATCTACTCCGGAGAAATTGATGGTGATTTTAGTAAGAATGTTCGGTTAGAAGGTGTAGTGTCAGGTGTTTACTTTGTGGAGTTGGCATCAGGAAAGACTCAAATATCCAGAAAAATTATTCATTTAAGATAAGGGGGATAAGATGTTAAAGAGGTCTTTAAAGTTATTAATTATAGCATTAATTACAATATTCATCAGTAGATGCTTATGGGCAGGAGATTGGAATTATACGGACTATATGAGTACGCCCAGGCACAAACATACAGCTACTTTACTTACAAATGGTAAATTACTTATTACCGGAGGTGGATACTACAGCAGTTCTTGGATTGTAATCTATCTCTGTGAAGTCTATGATACATCGACTAATACCTGGTCTTCAACGGACTCTATGCATACAAGCAGGGAATGGCATACAGCAACACTACTCCCCAATGGTAAAGTGCTCGTTACCGGTGGATTTGGGGGATTTGGTTATCCCCGTTCCTGTGAAATTTATGATACAATAACTGATAGTTGGGCAATTACTGACTCTTTAAGTATACGAAGAGAAGGACATACAGCCACCCTGCTACCTAATGGCAAGGTGCTTGTCGTAGGTGGAGGTCCCTATATTTCTTCCTGTGAAGTTTATGACACCTCAACTAACATCTGGACTACAACAGGTTCATTACATACATCAAGATATGGACATACAGCCACACTTTTACAGGATGGGAGCGTGTTTGTTACGGGAGGATTTTGTCCGGGTGTATCGATTACATCTCACTGCGAGATTTATGATACAACTACTGGGGCCTGGTCATATACAGATTCGATGAAAACCAACAGGGAAGGACATACAGCCACCCTGCTCCCTGACGGCAAGGTACTCGTGGTAGGTGGTTATGGCTATGACAATGGTGGAAATCTTGCTACTTTCTCTTCCTGTGAGATTTATGACCCACTGGCAGATACCTGGTCTTATATGGACTTGATGAGTGCTGATAGATATGCCCATACAGCAACCTTAGTGCCAAATGATAAATTGCTTATTACTGGAGGTTCTCATTATAATGGTAGTTTCTGGGATGTTCTTTCTTCCTGTGAGATTTATGACCTTTCGACTAATACCTGGTCAGATATAGAATCGATGAATAAACAGAGGACAGGTCATACTGCTACACTTCTATCTGAAGGTAAGGTAATTGTAGTCGGGGGGACTAATGAGACCTCCTGTGAAATATATACTCCACCAACAGGAGTCGAAGAAGATAGAGAAGAGGATAGAATGGGGTATTCTTTCATTATTCGAAACTGTCAAGATCCCTTTGGTTCATCCGTTCAGTTTGAATATATTTTACCCGAGCAGGAAGAAGTAAAACTGAACATCTATAATATCATTGGTGAAAGAGTAAGGATGTTAGTAAACAGTAATCAGATCAGGGGTTATTATGAAGTTCATTGGAACAAAATAGATGAAGCCGGCAAAAAACTGCCAGGTGGTATATATTTCGTTAGATTCAAAGCGGGAAAATTCATTGATACGAAGAAATTTTTAATCCTTGAGTAGAAATGGCGGCGGTAAAATGAAATCCTATGTGAAAGCGTTTTTTATTTTATCATTAACACCTATGCTATTATATAGTCAAGTAAAATTTGAAAGGACATATGGAGGCAGTGGTGAGGATATCGGTTGGTGCGTTCAACAAACATCAGACAACGGTTATATTATTACAGGTTATACAAAATCCTTTGGTGCCGGAGATAGGGATCTCTACCTTGTCAAGACTGATAGCCTGGGGGATATCCTCTGGACTCAAGTCTATGGAGATTCGAATCGAGACTGGGGAGAACATGCGGAGCAGACTTTAGATGGTGGCTATATCATTGTAGGTGGAACCTATTCCTATGGCGCTGGTGATAGTGATGTCTATCTTTTAAAGACTGATTCATTGGGAGATACTCTCTGGACACATACCTATGGTGATTGGGATTATGATAAAGGTAATTGTGTGCGGCAGACCTCTGATCTTGGATACATTATTGTGGGAACATTTTATTCTCAATCAAGTTATGGTGATGTCTATATACTGAAGACAGATTCTTTAGGGGATACGCTCTGGACCCGAATCTATGGAGAGGTAAATAAGGATGAATGGGGTTCATCAATACAGGAAACCCCAGATGGTGGCTATATCATTGTAGGAGGCTATGGTGGAGCTGTGAGGGACCTCCTCCTTCTGAAGGTAGACAGTTTAGGAGATACTTTATGGATTCGCACCTACGGAGATGCGGGTGATGAATGGGGAGCCTGTATAGAACATACATTTGACGGGGGTTATATCATCGCCGGAGGCACTAATTCTTATGGTGCTGGTCATAGTGATATATGGGTTATAAAGATTGATACCACAGGGGATACACTCTGGACACAAACCTATGGAGGCTCAAGTTATGAATGGGGGTATTCCGTACAACAGACATTGGATTCTGGTTATATCATTGCGGGTTGGACTGACTCATTTGGTTTTGGTTATTGGGATGTTTTTCTCATAAGAGCAGATACCATTGGTGATACTCTCTGGACACGTACCTTTGGAGGTGCATATTGGGATAGAGGCCACTTTGTGCGGCAAACATCCGATCTTGGGTATATTGTTGTGGGTTACACCTCATCCTTCGGTTCCGGCAATTGCGATGTATATCTCATAAAAACAGATTCAGAAGGAACTGCAGGGATTGAGGAAAGAGATATGGATGATAAATCATCGATTATAGATAGAGAGCTTTCTGCCACACCAAACCCATTTAATGTTGAGACATTGATAAGATATGTGCTATCAAAGGAGACAACAATCGAACTTGCAGTTTTTAACATCCTGGGAGAGAAGGTAAAAACTTTAGTGAACGCAAACCAAAAGCCTGGAACTTATTCCATTCATTGGGATGGAAAAGATGAGAATGGTAAGAGAGTAGCAAGTGGAATTTACCTCTACAGATTGAAGACTGGGAATTTCACAAATACAAAGAAATTATTGATTTTGAGATAATTTGAATATTGAAAAATCTATCCAATCATCTAAGATGGGTGCAACGACAGGAAATCTATCGGTTGGTTGGAAGGAGGTAAAATGGAAATAAAAAATAGAAAGATAAATATTATAGGAATAATAATGCTGACTCTGTTTATTTCGTCTGTACATGCCGGGTCTAAGGTTAACGATATATCCACTTCAAAAAACAGTAAAGACTACTTTAGCGAAAGGGGAGATTTCCCCATTGCAGACTCAGCAGGCAATCAGCGTTACCCTGCCGTTGCCTGGGGTGACACAAACTACATTGTTATGTGGGACGATTGTGTGGAAAGTGGTGGCAACATCCGAGGTCGAAGGGTAAGTTCATCAGGTGATACCTTAGGACAATTTATAATTCCTTCAACGCTGAGTCAACAGGGGAACCCTGCTGTTGCCTTTGATGGCACAAACTATCTTGTGGTATGGCAGGACTACAGGAATGGCAGTGATTATGATATCTATGGCCAGAGGGTGAATTCAACAGGTGGACTTGAAGGCTCCGATTTCCCAATCTCCACTGCACCGGATTTTCAGTGTTGGCCTGCCATTGCCTGGGATGGAACAAACTATCTTGCTGTGTGGGGAGACTACAGAAGTGGCAGTAACTGGGATATATATGGTCAGAGGGTAAATCCATCAGGTGGACTCGTGGACACTAATTTTGCAATTTCAACTGCGTCGGGCAACCAGTCTCTTCCTGCGGTTGCCTGGGGTGGTATAAATTACCTTGTTGCCTGGCGTGATTCCAGAAATGAGAGCTTTGACATATATGCTCAGAGGGTGAATCCATCGGGTGGACTTGAGGGCGGTAATTTTGCAATTTCAACTGCTTTAGATGTTCAGTGTTGGCCTGCCATCGCCTGGGATAGTATAAACTACCTTGTCGTGTGGCAGGACTGCAGGAGCGGTGGCTACGAAAACGCTGACATCTATGGTCAAAGGGTGAATTCATCCGGGGATACTTTAGGCCAGTTTGCAATCTCAACAGCAACGGATGGACAGCAAATCCCTGCAATTGCCTGGGATGGAATTAATTATCTTGTCGTGTGGCATGATACGAGAAACGGTTATCCGGACATATATGGTCAGAGGGTGAATCCATCGGGTGGACTTGTGGATTCTGATTTCCCAATCTCAACAGCAGCGAATGATCAATGTTTCTCTGCTATTGCCTGGAATGGCGTAAACTACCTTATTACCTGGCAGGACAGCAGGAGTAGTATGTTCGATTGGAACATATATGGAAATATAGATGTGGGACAAACCGGAATAGATGAAATAGAAATAGAAAATCTGCATAAATCGGTGAAAATCCAGGTATATCCTAATCCGTTTAACACATCTACTATGATTTATTATAAACTGCAAAGCTTTGAACCACTTGCAGTTACATTAAACATCTATAACACTTCCGGCCAATTACTAAGAAATCTCATTGATGAACATCAGGGATGTGGTAACTATTCCATATATTGGGATGGGAAGGATAATGTGGGTAAAAGGGTTATAAGTGGGGTTTATTTATCCGTGCTAACTGCCGGGAATTGTTGTTACACAAAGAAAATTGTAATATTAAGATAACAGAGGATAAATATGAAAATAAGGATTTTTTCTTTAATAATGATGGCTACCTTAGGATTAACGAGTGTTGTCTTTGGTTCCAATCCTCTCAAAATTAAGGATAGACCAGTGGTCATTATTGATGACTTTCAGGTAAACGACGACACAAGCAATGCTCATCAGAATTATCCTCGCATTGCAGTTGATGGTCTGGGTAACTTTGTGATCGTCTGGGGAGACGGACGCAATGACGAGAAAGATATATATGCTCAGAGATATGACTCAAATGGAGTAGCATTAGGAGACAATTTCAGGGTGAATGACGACGCATCAGGTCTAAGCCAACTAACACCTGATGTGGCAATGGATTATGCCGGAAATTTCGTTATCGCCTGGTATGACCGCCGTAATGGTGGCTGGGACATATATGCCCAGAGATACAATCCAGGTGGTGAACCACAGGGTGAGAACTTCAAGGTGGATGATGATACAGTGGGAGCACTACAATTCTACCCCTCAATCTCTGTAGACTATACCGGAAATTTCGTTATCGCCTGGGATGATTACCGAAATCCTAACAGCGATATTTATGCCCAGAGGTATAACTCAAGTGGTGAACCACAGGGTGAGAACTTCAGAGTCAACGACGACTCACCTGCATCGGCCCAGGGACAAAGTGATGTTTGTATTGATAGTATTGGTAATTTCGTCATCACATGGATGGATTGGCGTAGTGGATTTAACATATATGCACAGATGTACAATTCGAGCGGTGTTCCAGAGGGCGTAAACTTTGAGGTAAATGACGGACCATATAATGCCCATCAATACGACCCGGCTATCTCAGTTGAACCTGCTGGTAACTTTGTTATAGCATGGGAAGATGCAAGGGATGGCTATGACATATTCGCCCAGAGATTTGACAAATATGGAACAAAATTAGGTGATAACTTTAAGGTGAATGATGATACAACCGGAGCATCGCAAAATTCACCATCGCTTGCTTTAGATGATTCTGGAAAATTTGTAATCGTATGGGATGATAACAGAAATGGAGATTGGGATATCTTTGTCCAACAGTACAATCAAATTGGTGACTCGATCAGCGTCAACTTCTGTGTTGCTGATACTGCTGACACCACCGGTAACAATCAGAATTGTCCCACTGTTGAGATATGGAATAACAAAATCTATAATACATGGATGGATACACGGACGGGCAGATATTGTATCTGGGCAAATGTGTTAAAATTTGACTCATCAGCGTCTGTAATTCAAGAGGAGACACTAAGGATCCTATCATCGCACTCCTTTTATCTCAATATAGCCTGTCCCAACCCTTTTAATTCTGTGACCAAAATCGAATATCAAATACCTCAAGATTCCTGGGTTTCCTTGAACATCTACGATGTAACCGGAAGACTTGTAAAAACCCTGCTTGATGGGAAAGAAAACTATGGTCATAGAAGTATTTATTGGGATGGGAGAGATGATTGCGGGAAATTACTTCCGGATGGAATTTACCTCTGTCAGATGAGAGCCGGAGAGTATCAGGCCACAAAGAAGGTTATAGTTTTAAGATAGTAATAAGGAGGTAACACTTCTATGGTAGATATGGTATTTCCAAAAATACAGGTTGAACGGCTTTTAAAAATAAGGATCGTTTTCATTATAGCATTTTTTTTCTGCTTTACTCTACCATTGAATGCAACCACCTATTATGTCTCACTCTCAGGCGATGACAATTGGTCCGGAACCTCACCTGATTCTGCCTGGCGTCGTATTGCATATGCAACTCAACAGGTTCAAGCAAGCGATACTCTGCTGATTTTTTCTGGTAATTATGGGAACGAGCAAGCAGAAATAGCCAATAGCGGCACTTCAGGTGCACCAATTGTCATAAGAGCCGAGGTTCCCGGAGAGGTTATTATGCAGGGAGAAGGAAGTGGAAATGGTATTTTGATAGAAGGTACTAGTTATATAATTATTGAGGGTATTAAATTCACCAATTTTTCCGCAGGGATATTCCTTTATCATGTAGGTTCTTATATAACAGTTAGAAAATGCATTTTTATTGAGAATACCGCTGGAGGATTTTTAACTTGGGGAACCTCTTCAGACATTTCACTATGCCATCATATCGTAGCTACAGAAAATCAGTTCTCTGACTATACTGACCAACAAGATTATGGGATATATTTTTGTTATGCAACGAATTGTGTCGCTAATAATAATTACTTCTTTGGACAGCATCACCAGGCACTTTCCTTTAAGAGAAAAGTGCATACTGGTATTGCAAAGAATAATATTTTTGAAGGATTTCTATATTCAGCTCTATATCTGGGGCAGAATTTAGACGCACCTGGTGATACTAACCGAAGTTATAACCTTATTGCCGAAGGAAATACCTTTTGTCCTGCGCAAGGATATCGAGCTAAAAGGCCGATATGGGTTGCTAATGTTGAGCGGGCTGTTGTTAGAAATAATTTTATGGAAGGCAAGGATGATGTAGACGGTGGTTGGGGTGAAGGAATTGCTCTCGGTGATTATGAAAGTGGTTATTTTCCAGCAAATCCTACGTATATTACCATATACAATAATGTTATGCGCAGGATTGGTGGCACCACTACTAATCCAGGAATTAGAGTATATCATGATTGTCATGATGTCAGGGTTTTTAATAATACCTTTGCCGATTGTGCCTATGGATTGGGATTTGAAATTGAGGATACTGTATTCTTTCAGAACAATATATTTTACAATTACCAACACGGTATGATACGTGAGGGCAGTGGCCAAAATTGCATATTTAGATATAATGACATCTATCCATACTGGGCAGGAGCTGGTCTTACTAATATTTCTGTTGAACCACTTTTCGTCGGTCCTTTTGATTCATTGGAGTTACCCATTGAAGATCCATATTTTATCCCTGACTTTAGTCGTGCCATAGTTTGCCAACTTCAAACCAGTTCGCCTTGCATAGATACTGGAGCTTGTCTTACTACGACTGTAGATTCTGGAAGTGGGAATGAAATAGAGGTAGAAGATGCAGGATATTTTACAGATGGTTTTGGTATTGCAGATGGAGATTTAGTCCGGGTTGGTGCTAATGAATTATTAAGAATAGTTGGGATAGATTACGATAATAACAAAATTACTGTAGACCAAAGTATATCCTGGAGCAATAATGATGGAGTGAGTCTGCCTTATGCTGAATCCGCACCAGATATTGGTGCTTATGAATACAGTCTTGTTGGAATTAATGAGATGGAAAACATTTTCTCGAGTCTTGAACCTTTTGTCTTAAAGCTCGAGCAGAATTATCCCAATCCATTTACACAGATGACAACTATCAAATTCCAAGCTCTAAGCTCCAAGAGCCAAGTCACAATGAGTATTTATGATGCTTCAGGAAGAGTGATTCGTTCCTTCCCTATTATTAATCTGTGCAATCCAAATAAATCTGTGGTTTCTGTGTATTGGTATGGAACAGATGATAATGGTCACAGAGTTCCTGGTGGCGTATATTTCTGCAGATTAGTGGTTGGGGATTATTCAGCAATGATAAAGTTGATTTTAGTGAGATAAAGAGGGTAAGAAAGTGGTAAGTGGAGTTTATTTTTGTGAGTTCAGAACCGGGGATTATGCAAACAAAAAGAAAATGATAATGTTGAGGTGAACCCTTTTGGCTGTTTGGCTGGTAGCTGCTTATGCCACGGTTCCTGCACTGTTTATTTAAAATTCCTTGCAAAAGGAATTAGTTGAATAGTTAAATGGTCGAATAGTTAAATTGGAACTCCCACCACCACCGTTTTTTTAGACACTGATTTTCACTGATTGAGATAGTGTCGTGAGTCGAGAGTCATCAGTCGAAAGTCCCTTCCAGAGCCCAAACTTTCTTCTGACACAGATTCACACTGATTAAGACAGAACTTTTATCCCTATAACACTCAATTTTTCAGTATTTATCTAAACAAAATAAATTTATTGTTTTTATCTGTGATTATCTGCGTTCATCCGCGGTTAAAATTCTCGGGTGAGTGGAGCGGATTCTTTTATCAGTGATTATCTGTGTAATCTGAGTCGAAAATGCGGGTGAAGGGGAATAATTTTGCACTTTGCGGTTTTCATTTTTCAATGGAGCGAAGCGACTATCTCTGTGGTTAAAAAATTGAGGGTGTGTGGAACAAAAAACCTCTTGACTTTTTGCTTTCTTCTCTTAATGATATTAGATATTATAGCTTATGGCAAAAAGGAGGTAATATGGGACCATTCCATACACCCTGGTTAACTTTTTTTTCATGGATTGTAGCGTTTTGTTGTGTTATATTCAGTATTATCTGGGCAATCTGGATCTTCAAACCAGGAGAGGATGATGAGTGACTCTTTTATCTACGCAATCGTTATAATTTTTTACCTCGGTATATTAATTCTTGTTGGACTGATAACAGGACGTAAGACAAGAAGTGTTGATGATTTTTATATTGGTGGAAGACAGCTTGGACCATGGGTAACAGCATTGTCCTTTGTGGCAGCCTATTTCAGTTCTGTTGTTATTATAGGTGGAGGTGGCTTTGGCTATATGTTTGGAATGGCCACTCTCTGGGTTGGTGCAATAAATGTTCTTCTGGGCGGAACCTTATGCTGGATCGTTTTAGGACCAAGAATCAGAAAATTCACCCAGCGACTTAAGACAATTACGATTCCTGGGTTCTTGAGTGAGAGATTTAAATCTCGTTTTATATTGATATTTTCCGCAATAATAATTGTCTTATTTATGGTAGTATATAATGTTAGTATTCTAAAAGGAATGGGGCATATCTTTGAAGTCTTAATGGAAATCCCTTATGTTTATGGTATCATTATAGCCTGTGTTATTATTCTTTTCTATGTTTCTATAGGTGGTTACCTGGCAGTTGTCTGGACGAGCTTTATTCAAGCCTGGATAATGAGTGCCGGATTAATTCTGCTCACTATATTCGCGCTAAAGGCAACGGGTGGAATCACCGTAGTGAATCAGGCACTGGAAACAATTGACCCCGGCCTGATAAATACACCCGGATTATGGGGGTGGCCAGGATTAATCTCTTTTACCCTGATAGTCAGTTTTGGGGTCTGGGGAATGCCTCAATTATTAGTTAGATTTTATTCCATCAAGAATCTAACGGTCTTAAAAATCGGAACTGTTGTTGCCACTGTGGGAACCTGTATGGCTCTATTACCTTATCTCAACGGGGCTATTGCACGTATCCATTTTCCGAATCTTCAATCGCCGGATCTGGCAATCCCAACCTTGACAAAAATGGTTCTACCGCCATTTGGCTCCGCCATAGTTCTCGCCGGAGTGATTGCTGCTGGTATGTCCACCTTTGCTTCAATCTTAATCATACTTTCAGGTTCATTGATGGAGGATATTGTCAATACAGGATTGGGAAAAAAATTGGCAAGAGAAAAAAGCCTAAGATATGGAAAAATTGCAAGTGCAGTAATAGGGCTTATTTCACTACTCATTGCCTTAAAGCCACCAGGTCTTGTGCTGACTCTGACAGCCTTTTCCTGGGCAGTAATTGCCTCGACTACACTCTGGCCAATACTGTTCGGGATTTACTGGAAAGGGGCAACGAGATTGGGTTGTATTTCCTCAATGGTTGGAAGTTCTGTAACAGCCCTTGTCTGGATGATTATGCGTAATCCTTTCGGGATACACGGTTTTATTCCCGGTATCACTGTGGGGCTGATTTTAATGGTCGTGGTCAGTTTATTTACACCTAAATTGCCAGAAGAACATCTCAGGAGGATCTGGAGCGATTGATGGATTTCTAATCGCCCATCCCACTCCCTTTTATTCTCTCGCAAAGAACGCAAAGGTTTTTGTAGGGGTTAGGTTCCCTGCCCCAAGGAAGGACGAGGCAATGCCTCGTCTTTACAATGATGTAGGGGCTTGATTTATCAAGCCCGAATGTTACAAAGGTAGGGGCGTTCAATTGAACGCCCCTACGATTTATTTTAAAACGGTCATAGATTTGGTATATACACCATCAGAGGTCTTTATATGAACAAAGTATATACCTGAAGGGAGTTCCTTATTATTTATTTCAAGTGAGTATCTCCCGTTTCCTTTGTTTTCATCGAGTAGATTCTTGATGGTTCTTCCTGTAATATCATGGAGGGATATCTTCACATTACCCTCTCTTTCCACAGTATAAGAAAGCATTGCAATCCCATTGGATGGGTTAGGTGTAAGTGAGAAAGGAGTTGTAGATATCTCTTCGATGGGTTCCTCTTCAACCCCTGTCTCAAGCCAGAGGGCATCGAACTTTAAGGTGTCATTTCCTCCGGAAACAAATATCTTCCAGCAGACACAGGGTTCTCCGTCACGAACCGCTGAGGCAGGTGAAACTGCATCGCTTATGTTACCGCCATCACTTATGGGGATAGAACCGGTCCATCCACCAGGCTGAGAAAAATCATCATAATGTGCCTCTTTATAACGAATGTCATCAGTTGAACCCTTGAAGAATACATGATAATCACCAAGAGAATCATCTACAGAAAGGCAGTTTAGCCTATTCTGGGTAATGCCAGGCACATAGAGCGTATCACATGTCCAGTTCCTACCGCCATCATATGTATAGAACTCACATAGATTCATATCATCTGTGCCCACGGTATCCTTTCTCTCAAAAGTAATCACGCCAGAGGGATAACCATTGTGAGTCATCTTAAGAGAAGGTCGGGTGTCCTGGCAATTTGCGGGTGCAGTAAAGTATTCAGTGCTCAACCAGCCTTGGTAAATACCATTAGCTCGATTTCTCCTGAATCTAATACCTCGGTACCCTTGCGGGGTAGAACAAACCCAGGTTACACCAACCGTAAATGAATCAGCAAAGGTATGCCACCCAAAGGCACAGGAGGGATCAGAATAACCGTAGCCCACACCCGGTTCACCGATTACTGTTCTATCCATCCAGTATTCACCCTTAGTGGCCGACCTAATAAAAACGATACTGTCTTCGCTTTCAAAAGCGAGGAATAACAAAGGATTGTTCGGCCATTGTAGGTCATCCGCATCAAGGCTCGGGTCTTTTTCGTCAATGTCAGGGTCGTTAGCAGGGTAGAAGAAAGTACCTATTTCGCTCACAAGATTCAACCTGAGAACTAAAATATCTTGATTATAAGGGCTTGAGGTTTCATATGCTTCAAATGCAATGAACATGTAATCGGTATCCGGTGTCTCAACGATCTTTAAGGAAGGGTTATATAAATGATGACCACCCCAGTTTAGATTCCATGGAGAAGACCAGTCTATTCCATCATTACCCGACCACCAGACTGGAATTGTATAATCATCTCCTGAGTTCAACTGCCTTGATGCTGCAAGATAGATAA
>JAGLZA010000215.1 GCA_023131835.1 Caldifarciminota bacterium | reverse complement strand
ATCCTGTTTGGTTTATCTTTTATTGATGTACTCTATGCATATTTGACATCAATTGCACTCACTTGCATTGCTTTTGCAGTGTATGCTGCGAAAAAATTGCCCGTTTCTGTAAAAGGAGAAAAAAACACTGATGCCGGTTCGTTGAGAAAAGAGCTATTATTATTCTCGCTTCCGCTCCTTGCTACAAGTATATTAGGAATGATTATGCACTGGACCGATACTTTAATGCTCGGATATTTCAAGACGCCAGATGTAGTTGGATTATACAATGCTGCATTACCGCTTGCAAATCTCATTCCAGTGGTTTTAACGTCAATGCTTTTTCTCTATGTTCCAATCGCATCGCAGCTATACTCGCAAAATTTGATTGGTGAGATGAGAAGAAATTATGCAATTCTCACGAAATGGATGTTCGCATTAACACTTCCCCTTTTTCTCATAATATTTTTGTTTCCAGAAACAGTGTTGAACATTTTATTTGGTTCTCGTTATATTCAAGCAGGTACAGCACTTCAAATCATGGCTTTTGGTATGTTCATTCACACATTTTTAGGACCCAATGGCGCCACTTTAATGATTGCCGGAAAAACGAGATTTTTGATGTGGACCGGTTTAATTGGTGCGATTATGAACATAGCACTAAATATTTTTTTAATTCCGACATTAGGGATTGTCGGTGCGGCTATTGCTTCTGCGTCCTCGCTCGCCGTGATAAACATGCTCAATTCAACGTGGCTCTATTTGCTTTTCAGGATACATCCATTCACGAAAAATTACATTAAACCAATTTTAACATCGGTTTTGCTTGTTTTCGTTATTTTTACATTTGTAAGGAGTATGGTTGATGGGATACCGCTCTGGCTGCTGTTGATGCTTCTTATAATATTCTTGGGGGCGTATGGGGTCTCAATACTCTTTACCAAGAGTTTTGACAAGGAGGATATAATGATGCTGCTTAGGATAGAAAAAAGGTTAGGAGTTGATCTTACGTCAATAAAAAATATATTGAAGAGGTTTATATAGGAGTATACACATCTTAGATGTAGATGAAATGCCAGAAAAAAATATTGTTGGAATAGCGAAGATAAAGCATCCACAGAACAAGTCAGAGATTGAAAGCACACTATTCAATCTAGTAGACGAGATGAAAGAGAGAAATAAAATCAAAATTCCTTCAAACGCTAAAGTGATGATCAAACCAAATATCTGCCTTGTTAGAGGTTATGAGACCGGTGTAAGTGTCGACCCCTTTATTGTTAAATGTCTTGTGGACTGGCTATTACAAAATTACGACATCGAAACCATCACAATTGGAGAAGCAGACGCCACCGAACTCAACATCGAAGTAGCGTTTAAAGTCCTTGGCTGGGAGGATACGTTTAACCAGTATCCTAATGTAAGGTTATTAAATCTAACAAAAGAAGAACTTGTTAACATTGAGATAAACGGATTATATTTTAAAAAGATAAAAATGTCAAAATCGTATACGGAATCAGACTTCTTAATTTCTGTTGCGAAATTGAAGACACATACCATGACCGGAAGCACATGCAATCTCAAGAACCTATACGGCGCAAATCCAATAAAAAACAAGGCACAATATCATCCGTATTTGGATGAAGTAATTTGTGACCTAAACAAAGTTAGATCGCCAGATTTATGTTTAGTTGATGGCATCATTGCGATGGAAGGCGCAGGTCCCGTGAGCGGAGTCCCAAATCCGTTAGGCTTGTTGATTGCTGGAAACAATGCAGTAGCTACTGATCATGCATGCGCAAGGATAATGGGATTCAATCCAAATAAAATCTCGCATCTAAAGCTGGCAGTGAAACAGAAGTTAGGCGGCATCGATTACGAGGTATTTGGAGAAAGAATCGAAGACGTAAGAACAAAGTTCGAGTTCGTACCACGCTGGAAAACAATTGTAACTGGAATATATCGAAACAAAATCATCAATCGAATTCCACTTTGGAAGAGGCTGCTGGCAAGGATATTTGGGGCATGATCAGATGAATAAAATCAACATTGGCATTGTTGGACTCGGAACAATTGCAAAGGAGATGCATGTTCCTACATTATCCACTTTTAAGGATGTTGTTATAAAATCTGCTGCCGAGGTTGACGTTAAAAGAGGTAGAGAATTTGCTAAAAAATGGAACATCGTAGGGGTTTATGAGGATTATAATAAGATGTACGATAACTCAGATTTAGATGCTGTTTTTATCTGCCTTCCAAACTTTCTGCATTATGAAGCAGTGAAAAAAGCACTGGATCGCGATCTCCATGTATTTTGTGAAAAGCCGATGGGATTAAGAGCTGATGAGGCTTTTGATCTTATAAAGATAGCAAAGAAAAAGGATTTAGTGTTAGCGGTTGGTTACAACAGAAGACTTGAAAAAAAGTATGAAGAGGCAGCTAACATAGTCAAATCATTAAAATTGGGAACTGTTTTGCAGGCACACGGAATTCTTGTGAATCCCGGACCATATGCAGGCTGGATACCGAGCAGCGATTGGTTCTTTAAGGATAAATACGGCGTTTTATACGATTCAGCTCCTCATCTAATTGACATAATGATGCATATATTATCAGACCAGATCACGGAAGTTTCAGCAAGCGGGATAAGCACGATGCATGGATTGAATGTATTTGATAACATTGCAGGTGTTTTTAAGACAGAAAGAGGAGCAGTTGGAACGTTCAATGTCGGCTGGAAGATGGCTGCGAATTATGATTCAATTCAGGTGCATGGAACCGGCGGCTCGGTCTTTGCCAATCCGTTCGAGGTTGAAGTTCGGCACGGAAGTTATGGGTCGCTGGAAAGGGTTGCTGATCATGTTAAATTGGCAAAAAATATTATAGGCTCTCAAGTAGGAAGAATGAGCGGGGATAAGCGTCCAAATGAGACATATTTTAGAGGGGATAGGGCATTTGTAGATGCGGTGCTTAATAATGGTAATCCGCTTGTATCTGGAGAGGATGGATTAGGGGTGCTTGAGGTGCTGGAAGCTGTTAAAGAATCTTTAGAAAAAGGGGAATCTGTTAAAGTCGAATATCGTGAAAAGCTTTAGATTTTCCCGACCTCTTTTAACTTCTTTATTTTTTCTTTGACAATTTCTTTTTCATCTGCTTCTTCTTGATATTCTATTTCTCTTTTGGCTGGTTCACTATCTTCTTTGAATATTTTCTTTAACACTTTACCGTCCATATCTTTTGGAATCGGTATATCAAAGATATGGAGTATCGTAGGGGCTAAATCAATTAAATTTAGCCCGTTGATATCTGATGTGGATTTTTTAATGTCATGACCAATAGCAAAGAAGATTCCATATGGTTTATGGCCAGCCATTAAATGCTTTCGAACGAACGGATTTGGCGACTGCAAATGTGCCATCACCGGTTTATGACTAGCCATAAAATGCTTTCGAGGGAGCCTAGCCAGGATTCTTTGTATGACTATCATCAGTTTAGACGCTAAAGTATAGCCTTTGTATTTGGATCCTAGTGTCGCGTCAACTTTCAAGTGTCGGATAAAGGCGAGATAACTTTATC
>JAGLZA010000214.1 GCA_023131835.1 Caldifarciminota bacterium | reverse complement strand
TGAGTCCTGTGTCGTGCGTCAAGAGTCAAAGACAAAGAGTTAGTGTTAGTCGGTTTCTCCCAGACCTCCCGTGAGATTGTTTCGCATAGGAAGAGCGAGGAGAGGAACTCGCAATGACAATTTGTTGAGTTCATTGGGTTATGAAATAGTTAATTGGTTGATTGGTAAATTCCTAAATCCCCTTTCAATTAATCCCCAGTGGATAACTTCACCTTTTTTTGCCTAAACCTACGCTAATTTACAGAGCCTCACCCTCCCTAAGTACACATTTAAATCCTGGATATATTTGTGTAATTTGTAGCTTCTTATTGCGATTGTAAAGCGAGTAAAGACTTGTTTGTAAAAAGTTGAAAATTCCCGGAAGTTTTGACAAAGGTATTAGAAGAATGGTCTTGACAAATTTGTATTTTATGTTACACTATTTGGTGTAACGTTAATTGGTGTAATAAGGAGTGAACTATGGAAAATCCTTTTTACTATGGAACCACAGTAAGTGGCAAAAGTTTTACAAATAGAAAACAGGAAATAAAAGAGATATTAGCTGATATAAAAAGCGGTCAAAATCTATTTATTTATTCCCCTCGTAGATACGGTAAGACCTCACTTATTAAAGTTGTTTTGGGAAAATTGAAAAAAGAGAGGTTTGCAACTATATATCTGGATTTTTATCAGATATATTCAAAGGAGCGATTTATTGATTTATATTCGAAGGCAATAGCTAATGTAACTGCTTCCAAAATGGAGAAGATAATAGATTTTTTTAAGAGAAATGTTAAGAATGTCGTTCCCAGCATCACTGTTGATGTAAATGGTAAGCCTATATTGCAATTAGAATATTCAAATCGGAAAAGTACTATTTCCAAATTATTGGAGGATGTATATCAATTACCACAAAGATTGGCTGTTGAAAAGAAAAAGAAGATAGTTGTAGTTTTTGATGAATTTCAGGAGATAAGGAATTTAAATGGTGAGCAATTCGAGAAGGAACTACGGGCAAATATACAGCATCATGAAAAAATAAGTTATGTTTTCATGGGGAGCAAAACCCACATTTTATTAAACATGTTTAATGACGAGAATAGGGCGTTTTATAAGATTGGGAAGATGTTCTATTTAAGCAAGCTGCCTAAAAGGGATTTGATCAGTTTTATCCTAAAACGTTTTATGGAAGGTTCATATAACATTAATGCTAATACTGCAGAAGAGATATGTAATATTACAAAAAATCATCCCTACTATACCCAGATGCTTTGTCATGAAATCTGGGAGATATGCTCTGATAATAAAGAGGTGGAAGAAAGAGATTTAAATATTGCAAGTGATAGAATTGTAAAAAATCAATCGGAATTATATTTAAGAATCTGGGATAATCTATCAATTTATCAGAAAGAGTTATTAATTGCCTTAATAAATTCTGGGGGGGAATCCATTTTTTCTGAGGCTTATCGCGAGAAAAATAGATTACCCGGTGCATCAACGGTAAATAAGTGTATTTCGGTATTGATAGAGAAGGGAATTGTAGAGAAGAATAAAGATATATACGAAGTTTCCGATATGTTTTTAGCAAAATGGCTGAAGAGTAATATAGTCTAATTGCACTATTTGGTGTAATGCTAATTGGTGTAAACAAATGGGGGCTGGGAGAATAGAGGGATGTGTGATTGGTGATTGGGGTTGACCCTTTATGGAATAGTTACACATTCCATTGGGCAAACAATCAGGAAAATTTTTTAGATATTTTGTGGGTTCGGAGTTCTGAGTTCTGAGTTTATTAAAATAGGTAGTTGAAATGACGATTTATGGGATGTAGGGGAGAGGAGGGATAGAAAGTGTTTATGGGGTCAGTCTTCCACCTTCTCAAAACTGGGTTCTTAAGGCTAACGTCTTAAGTTCAGTGCCCTCTGTGGAATAGTGAAAGGATTCCACGGGGCATTCTTGACTTTTGACATTTTTTAACTTCCACATTTGAAAAGGCATTCATTTCCTAACTGTACCACCATGTGCCTGTAGGGGAAAAATAGGGGGACGGGGGTTGACTTTGTGACAGTAGGACTCGTTAGGTTGAAAAGAAGTCCAATGTCCAACGTCGAGAGTCAGCAGTCCAGAATCAATGGGTATTAAGTTGATTAGTAACCCCCAAAATCCCCTTCAAATTAATTACCAGCAGATAATCCCACCTTTCTTACATCTAAACCCTCCGCTAATTTACAGAGCCTCACCCCCCCTAATTACACATTTCAGTCCGTAACCAAAATGTGTAATTAGACCTGATACTCACTCATTCCGGTGATCGAATTTCTCTCTGTATATCAGTGTATACCTGTATATCTGGAGCATAACTCCATCCTTCCCCCTCCCCCAATTACACATTTCAGTCCGTAACCAAAATGTGTAATTAGGAATTCGTAAGATGTTAGATTTACCGGGAGTGGGGGAGACTTAATGAAAATCTATCTTGGTGCTTGACACTGTGACTTTATAGCAGTTGGAATAAATGTTATTTAATAAAATGAAAATCGACAATATGATTTTTGATGAACTTGGTTTAACCAAAGAAGAGCGAAAAGAAGTCTACCGGGCAACCGCCGAATTAGTCCAACAATTAAAGCAAAGGAAAAATGCTTAAATTCAAAAATCAAGACCCGCCCCCTCTAATCCAATAAGCCGGCACCCCCCATTAATGCTAAGAGTACTTCATATGTATATTTAGTTACCTGTCAATCACCACTTGTGAGTTCTTCTATTTTATCCTGGTATTTTTTAACGATCTCCCAGTTCTTTTTGTAAACCTTAATCTCGTCTGATTCTTCCTCTTCTTCCATTTCTTCGAGGTTTTCTTTTATCTCCTTTTTTTGCTCTTCGGGTATAGCGGGGTTCTTGAGCATTTCCTTCATATTTTCCCTGGTTTTTTCACGGAATTCCGCAGATTTCATATAAAAAAATGTTCCCATAATTTTTCCATATGTAGCAATAAAACCTTCCATGGTAAATCCGTATTCCTTTAGAGCTCTGTTAACCTTTTCTTCATATTCTTTGCCTGCTTTTATTCCCTTCAGTAAGCTCTTGCTGTCGGATAAACCTTTGAACTCTTCATTCACCTCTTTGGCAATCTTCATGAAAACCGGATATGCTTCGATAAATGACTTTACTTCTTTCTCTGTCAGTGAAAGCTCTTCGATTTTAGTGGTTTCAGCTTCTTCTTCTGTTTTAGTGTCTGCACTTGCCTTTTCGGCTTGTGAAGCTTCTTTGCTTCCTTTGCAACCAGTCAATGCAAAGGAAATACAAAAGAGTAGAATCAATAAAGATATAAACCGTTTCATTCTATACCTCCTTACTGTTTATTTGTTTTCTTATCTTCCAGCTAATTCTTCACTCCATACTAACGGTCAGTTAAATAACTCTTATAGAAAAATTCGCTTTTGTCAATGTATAAAAACAAGCCCGTATGCGGAATACGTGGAATATGGGGAGGGTGCTAATGTATAAAAGTCAAGGGATAAATTTTACTTAACTCCTATACCTCCTTTTGTATAAGTTTGCATTGAACATTTTCTTTTTATAATCACCAGTGGATAACCCACCTTTTTTGCCTAAACCCTCCGCTAATTTACAGAGTTTCACCCCCCCTAATTACACATTTCAGTCCGTAACCAAAATGTGTAATTAGGAATTCGTAAGATGTTAGATTTACCGGAGGTGGGGGAGACTTGAGATAAAAGAGTCTAAGAGGGTCGGTGCTTCTTCCTTTTTCTCTTCTTTATGTCTCCTTCTTCTTGTATTTATTATTAGAGACCTTATAACATCACCAATATTCAGTGAGGGAATAACCGAATATATAGCCCCTTAGCCCATTGATTCCTTTATCTTTTCTATAACACTATCCATCACTATATCAACCTGTCCAGTTACAACATCCCTTTCTGCAACAATGCCAAGACCATATTTCCCTATTACAACGCATTTATGCAATATCATTTTATTGGATGATCTAATCCTGTAGGAATCGGTTTCACCGAAATCAAGTTTCTGTGTCATCTCATTCGCTCTCTTAAACATCTGAGGGAGTTGGGCTCCAAGTAGCTTTGGGTTAACATCACACTGTGGTGAAATTTCATTTAATATCAGTTCTCCTGTTCCTGTATAAACAAGCGCTGCATTTACTCCTTCAATATCCAGTAAAGGATTCAATACTTCTTTTTCTATAGCCATGCTTACCTCCTTTTGTTTATTAGACTTCTTTTTTTCTGATATCTTTGTTGTTGCTTCTTTAAATATCCCTTTTCTCTGTTCTTGTTCCTTTTTACTTTGCTGTTTTCCAACCAATCTGTTTATTATTTCTAAAAGACCGGATTCTATATTCCCATTCGGTTCGTCATATTTCTTGCTTATTCTTATTTCCGGATTCTCCCACTCAAGGATTTCAATGGATGCTTCCTTTCCTTCTAATTTGTCTGTATACGCTGCAATCAATTCACCATTATCAAAGAATAATGTTCCTGTTTTTTTACCTTCAGCAATCTGTATTTTACATCTTTCCTGTTCAACCTTAACAACCTGGAGAAAAGGTAATAATGGGATCCCTTTGAAATCGCCACTCTTTATTTCTTCTAGGGATTGAAATACTATATAAGCAAGATCATCCACATCAAAGGGCTTTTCCAGATACCTGTAGGGACATTTCCTTTTTATGAACTTTATAAGTGTGGTATCCCCAAAATCATTCATTATTACTACAGGCAGTTTCGGGAATTTATTATTCAGCCAGTATAAAAAGTTAAACCCACTCACTCCCGGTATTCTCATATCTGAAATCATCAGGTGTACCGATATGTTTTTCAGTATATCCTGGGCTTCTTTCCCATTTTTTATTGTAATAAGTGTAAAATCATCCTTATAATATATAACAACATCGCTGTAGACCCTTTTAAGCATTTCCATATCACCATCAACAATCAATACTCTATTATTCATTTTATTCTATTATAATAATATTCGAATATCTGTCAAGATTAAATCAATTTTTTGCCTACCCCCCATTTTTTTCATAGAGCCCCCCTCAAATTCAGGAAACAAGCTACACATTCGTTGTTTTTCACTTGTTGATTGAAAGATGATTCTCCTCAGGAATTTAATATTCTGGAATATATACCTCAACTCTTCAAATATACAGGAATACACATATCTCCACTGCCCGCTGAGATATTTCTTCAATTTCTTCCAACTCATTTTCTCTTTCAAGTCGAGAGTCGGTGCTTGACATTTTGACATTTTTCTAACTTCCACATTTGAAAAGGCATTCATTTCCTAACTGTACAACCATCTCCCCGAACTTTCCCGGATTTGAACAAATTAACCCTTTACATTTAAAATTTTTTTATTATAATAAATATCTATCAGCAAAAATACTAAGGGGGGTAGGGAGGTAAATTTGGTAAAAGGAAGAATTAAGAGTAAAAATCCAATCAAACTCAACGAATCTTTAAGATTACAGATTTCCACTGACATTTTATATATAGAATACTTCAAATGTAACATCAAAACTAAAGGTATATCCCTGTTCATGGCATTTATGCGAAATGTTTTAGATATAAACAAGTTTTCTGTCACAATGACAGAAAAAAGGAGGGTCTCATGAAAAGAAAAAATAGATCACCGGGATTTAGCGCTTTGATTTTTATCTGTCTGTTTCTTTTCTTGTTTTTTAGTTCAAGTACTGTTCAGGCGTTCTCTAGTAATTGGGAACACGAGATTGGGGTATATAGTCTCTATAGGTATGGGTTTTATAATGGAGAACGTTGGAAGGGTACAGTTACACCGAGTTTTGAAGCAGATCCCGCAGGGTTGTTCTGGAATACTATGACAGGTGGGACATCCAGTATTTATGCTCATAATACTTCAAGAGAACGTGTAAATGCACAGGTAAATTATCATACTATATTCCCCATTTCAGGAGATGGTTGGAAAGATTGGGATCGATTTGATATGGTTTTCTTTTATGGACATAATAATATGATGACACCTCCGCATCATTGTGGTACCGGTCATTTCTGGTCAAATAACACGGGTTCATGGACTGAGATAAATGGTGATTGGTGTGATTGGGGAACTCCGGCATTACCTTATGAATACTATTATATTGACCTCACAACTGGGCAGGATCATCCGGGATCAGTAACCTATCTTTATGAACCGTTTACTTCTGTTTTATTAGGATATCAATTTCAGCCATGTGTAACCTCAACTTATCAAATTTCAGCACAGGATACACCCTCCGGGAATTCCCCGGGAAATATGGGAACATTTGTTTCGGGATTGGGGACAAGAGACCTTGAATGGCTCATATTACATGGATGTCAAGCCGTGATTGTGGCAAATGAAAGTGGCTCATCTTATAATCATATGGGTGTAAATGCTTTTAGAAGAACATATGACGGTTTTCATATTATCCTGGGTCACTACAGGTCTTATTATACTTATCAGTTAAAGGAACTTGCCTCTTTTGCCAATAATCTAATGAGTGGAATGCCTATACAAGCTGCTTACTTCCTGACTGACCCGGCATGTAATTCTTCTGCAATATCAAGAGAGTGTAAATCTTTTTGGAGTTTTTTTAAAATTTGGGAATCCACAAGTCACTTTCTTCGCAATCATTCATATATGAACAAGGATACATGGACTAACCCTATGAGGGATAATCGTCGGTGCAGATGGTTATGGTTTTTTTCCGGGAAACGAATCTGGTATGTAAAATGGATCAGGCAGTTGGGCACAGAAGCAGAAGATTGGGAATAATATAAAGGGAGGAATGATTATGATTAAATCTAAATTAATCTTTACAGTTGTCTTCGTCTTTCTTGGTTTTGTTAATTTAAGTAGTAAGGAAATCCCCCGGTCTTTTAATACCATAAAGGACTTAATAGAAAATAAAGATTATAATTTATCTTTCTTAAAGATTGAGGATAAAGCAATTATAGGGTTTATAGGTAGTGATGAAATCCCTATCAGGGCAAAAAGTTTTACCCTGCCTAGCGGTGAGTATCCTCTTCTAACATTAATAGAGATTAGAGAGGAAAAGATAAGAAGCATTTTAGAAGAGAACATACAAACTTTTTCAAAGGTTCGCATACCTGAGGGACAAATCAAGGATTTAGGTCATATCTTTAATGCTGAAATAGGGACAAAAATCTACTGGGTTAGTAAGGCCTCAGGTGCATATTCCTTCTCCGAGACAAAGAATATTATGTCGTCTCCTTCTAAAATCAAAAATCATAAAGATGCAGTAAAATTGGCTCTAGGGCATTTAGTAGAATTGCAATTAATAAAGTTAAGTGAATATGAGACTATAGATGTCCTTTATGTAAGTAATGTTATGAATGCTGCTACTCTGGATGGAAAAGAGGAACCTTTTATGATTTATCCTTCTGATTATTTTGTGAGTTTTGGTAGACGTTATAAAGGCATACCTGTAATTGGTAGTTACTTGACACTACGCATAGGGGGAGAGGGAAAACTTTTCGGAGTTCAAAAAAATTGGAGGGAAGTTACCGAAGAATTGGATAAAGGAGTGAAAGTTGATGAAACTATAGTATTGCAAAAGGTAAAGGATCAGTTACTGGAGAGAAGAGTGATTGAAAAAGAGAAAGATATTAAGAAAATTGAAATTGTGAGTATAACTTGTGGCTATTTTGAGGGTTATATATCAAATGTTCAAAACAAAATGGGCCTTGGTTGCCTGGTTAACTACAAACATTCAGATGCGGAAATGATCTCGCAATTGGTTTTTCCTATTGCTGATTTAGACTTTCCTCTCCTTGGAGTTCGAAAGCAATTTGAGCCCCTTAAAGTAGCTCCTGAACAAATTAGAATCATTGAAGATAGTGAAGATAAAATTAAAGATGAGGAAAAATAGTTTGTGGGTTAAATGCAGCATAATTTATTGTTAGTAAACCAAAAAGGAGGTTTCTATGGTTACTAAAATTCCAACAAGGGTATTCGTGATACTGACTATATGTTTATTTATTGTGAGTATATGTGGATGCAAAAATTACGTTGGAATCGAATGGGTAGTAGACTACAGTGCGGTTGGGAAGTCGTCTCCTCAGTGTCGTGATGATTGTGCGGAAGGCTTCTATAATGAAATATGTGCTCTTCCTGATTGGATAGGAAGGTTTAATCGGGGTGATGCCAATGCCTGGGAGGAACATTTCAAATGCCCTGAAATGGGTGGAACAGATCCTGATTGGATAGATAATGTTGACTTAGCTTATTTTTCTGGACATGGCGCTGGAGAGGGTACTATAGCAGGACCGACTGGCGTTGGTAGGGGTGGTGGTTTTACATTTGGAATAGATGCACATGACGATTGGGTCTTGTCAGCTATACCCAGTAATAGAGAACCGAAATGGGGTGATAAGAAACTTGAATGGATAGTTTTAGATGTGTGTTCGGCTTTAGCTTTCAAAAGTGATGGAGATGGTGTTTTATATACCATATGCGAAAGATGGGCCAATTCGGATGTTATGCATGGGCTCCACTATATCCTTGGATTTCGAACCCTTGCGCACGACAGCTGTAACAGAGGTAAATTTTTTGCCGAATACTTAACTGGAACTAGGGATGGAACAAAATACACAGTTCGGGAAGCGTGGAGAAAGGCAACTGAAGATACTGAGGGATTGAGTGTTAAAGGTGCCTATTTAAGAGCTTCCAGTCCTGGTTGCAATACCTATAATGATCATATTCATGATTGTGGTTCAGTGAGTAAGGATCCTGATCCAGCCTGTCAGTGTTATTGTTATTCCAGTTGGCCTTGTAATTAGTGAAATTATCTTGGATTCAATTATCGTAGGTCAATCAGTGGTAAAATTTCAAGAGGAGGTATAAATGAGGAAAATTTGTATACTGTTATTACTTAGCGGAGCTTTGTTTTTAGTTAAGGCAGCCAGAGAAGATGTAACTTCCAGTGAATCAGAAAATCAGCAGAAGCTACCAGAAGTAAAAGTATTGGCTTCATTTGAGTTGGTGCAACCTCTACTTGAGGTTCCCGAGAGAATGATGGTTTATAGAACAGTTGATCCTAAAATCACCAGAGATGATGTTAGACGGTTAATGAAAATATTCGGTTTTGAAGGACAAATTGATGATCGAAAGAGGCAATTCGTGGTTAAAGATCAAGATAAGGTGTTAGAAGTTTTTAAACAACCAGGTACTGGATATTTAAGGTATAGTAACAATACAAAGCTAGCGATTGAGGAAGAAGTAAAGAATATACCATCAGAGGATGAAGCCATTAGTAAGGCAGAAAAGTTCTTGAAGAGTTATGGTTTTTTACCTGAAAATACCTTTCTTAATGGAGTACAATATTATGAATTCAGTAAGTATGACTCAGTTGGAAAAACGATTGCCCATGGGAAGAGCGCAATCTCAGTAGGATTTGGTTTTAAGATAGAGGGAATGAAAGTGGAAGGACCAGGAGCCAAAGCTAGTGTTATCTTTGGAGAAAATGGTGAAATTATAGGAGCTTCTAAAATTTGGCGAGAGATTGAACCAGATAAAGAGATGAAAATAATAACTCCTGAAGACGCCTTTGCTAAATTTAAACAGAGATGGCCCAGGGAGGCAGAACCCAAAGAATTAGAAAAGGCAGAGGTAAAAACAAAAGTAAATATCAGGGAAGTGTATGTGACCTATTATGCAGAGCCGGGATGCTTACCAGAGAGCCATATAAAACCAGTATACATATTTAAAGGAGATTACCAAATCAGTGGTAAAGTAGGTGAACGAGAGATTAAGGATAGTGATTATTTTAAAATCATTATCCCGGCGATTCCAAAAGAATAGGTATTAGACTAACATCTGGTTATTCAAAAATAGCTTAATAGGAATCTTAGCATAGAAAAAACGGGTCAGTTTTAGGTACCTCGAGTCTCTTTGTTAAAGGCGAAGGAATATCTTCAATGTTTATGGGGTCAGTCTTCCACCTTCTCAAAACTGGGTTCTTAAGGCTAACGTCTTAAGCTCGGTGCTTGACAGTGTGACAATAAGAGTCGTTAGTCTTCAGTTATTAGTTGTCAGAATAAATCTGCGAAAATCTGCGTTCATCTGCGGTTTCATTTTTCTAGGGAATAGGGGGACGGGGGTTGACATTTTGGCATCTTTCTGACTTCCACATTTGAAAAGGCATTCATTTCCTAACTGTACCACCAT
>JAGLZA010000213.1 GCA_023131835.1 Caldifarciminota bacterium | reverse complement strand
CAGACAGTATCTATACTTTTGGTAAAGTTGAATGGTGCCCAAATGGTGATTGGGCAGGTGTTACCTCTATAATTGCTTCAACCAATGACAGGTCATTTTATCAATATAACTTTGACATCAAGGATAAAGTAGGAAGTATAGATGCGTCAGACAGACCTACTGAGAGAGAATTTGAAATACACGATTATTATGATGCCCGACTTTTAGAAGAATCCAAGAAACTATTTGAAGCTCAAAACGCCGGATTACCTTACAAATATGCTGATCAAGAAGAATTAGAAGAGGTAGTTAGAACAGAAGTTGCAAATAAATATGGAATCAGTGAAGAAGAATTGGACAAGATTTGGCTTAAGGCGAGTGTTTACCAAATGACATGAATAGTATGTTAGAAAGGTTACACCGATTGAACTCCTACGAGTGGGATTGGAGCGAAAAGTCTATAAAAAGTATAAGATGAGATAAGCCCAAAAAACAACAGGAATGCCCCGAAATTTATTCGGGGGTGGCTTGGTTGGGGTTTCGTATTTTTGGGTTGAAAGAAGATGATAGAAAATGCAACAAATTTTACAAATGCAACAAACTTAATAGACCTGCCGAAGGTTGCCTTAGACTTCTTTTCAAATCATTTGAAAGCATTGGTAGCTGGCGTGGTAGGATTAGTAAGCTTTATCATATTGAGGAGGTGGATTCCGATGAAGCTTGAATACTATTTCAAGATAAAACAAGAGCATTTTGATAGCATCAAAAACATTCTAGATAGATGGAAAACTGTAAAATGTGAACTTAGTCCTGTGTTCGGATTAGACTACAACTTTATATTATTAGAGAAGTACTCAAACATCCGCAAGTATCAAGATTTCAATTATGCAGTAGAACACTTAACTAAATATCATTGTTGGGACGTTTGGGGACGAGTTATGGATTCATTTAATAACCTAAATAATTCAGCATCAAAAACACTTAATGTGCTATATGAGACAATTAGTAATAGGTTAAATGAGGAATCATTTACTTCGGGGATTCACATTGACATTGACCTATCACTCACATTAGATCAACTTGTCAAAATACTTATTGAGATAGCGAATTCGGGTGAAAATCAGGGATGTGATGAATATATCCATATTGAAGCGCAAGAGAAGTGGGCTCAAGTAAAAGATACAGGTAGTATATTAGCTGAAAAGGGGAGTATGCAAGATTTAGAGACTTTTAAGCGGATTATATGTGGCTTTATAACAAACGTACACACTCAAAGAGAGATAAAAGATTTATATATGCAATTTGAGAATATCAAAAAGGATATAAGAACTTTCACAGATCAATTGACTCCTATTACTGACCATATTTATAAACTCAAAGGTAAGTGCAAAAAGTGCCCACATATATTATGGGTGTTCAGTCCATAGAGGGAGAGGAAGAGAAAAAGGGGTAAAAGAAGATGAATAAAAAACAATGGATTGCACTCGGATTTATGTTTATGATGTTTGCACTTTTAGAATCTTACTTTGCCACGGGATATTTCTTGGCGGCTATGACGGGGGATGTTGCAGCTAATATTCAAGATGCTATGTACACGTTTCTTACGTGGTTGTGTTTCATAGCGGCAGTTGCATGCTGGATTTGTGCTTGGTTAGAGAAGGAGGAAGCGAAGTGAGCGAGATGCAAGGGCAAAGAGGATGCCCCCGAATTTATGTTGTGCCATTTGGCCAGT
>JAGLZA010000212.1 GCA_023131835.1 Caldifarciminota bacterium | reverse complement strand
ATGGCAGAACAGTTACATTGTTTAAACTGTGGTCATACTTGGATGCCCAGAGGTAATAACCCTGAACATCCCCAGTGCCCAAAATGCCGTAAGCGTAGTGTTATTAACAACCGCGTATTTGACCAATCTGTAACAGACCTTGTACGGTCACTTAGGAACATTGGAAGAACTGATCCTCTAGAAGAAATAAATCAAACATATTACCACGTTGACGAATATACCAAGGCAAATATTCATGACCCAATACTTGCTGGAAAAGCGGTATCTGAAATGATGAGGGCGGCTTTGGTTAGATTGGGGCTTCCTAAACCTTCGGATTCCCACAACTATCATAAAAAATAAGTATAGGCCAAGAGTATGGAGATATTACAAAATTGGAAATCCCCAAGCACTAGATACCAGGGTAGTAAGAGAAAACTCCCTTCATGGATCTATGAACACATAAAAGACATTAAGTTCGATTCAGCACTTGATTTATTTGGCGGAACTGGTGTGGTTAGTTATTTGCTGAAGAATATGGGGAAAAACGTGACCTACAACGATTATCTTAAATTCAATCATTACATTGGGTTGGCGCTAATAGAGAATTCCTTTCTCACACTATCTTCAGAAGATGTAGAATTCCTTCTAAACTTCCAAAATACCCAGTATAAGAATATTATTGAATATACCTTCAAGGATATTTACTATAAAGACGATGAAAACCATTGGATAGACTGTCTAAATGGAAATATCATAAGACTAAATGAAATGTATACGGGATCAACACTAAGATATAAAAGAGCGCTGGCATATTATGCACTTTTCCAAAGCTGTTTAATAAAAAGACCCTTCAACATGTTTCATCGCAAAAACCTTCACTTAAGAACAGCTGAAGTATCACGATCTTTTGGGAACAAAACTACATGGGATACACCATTCGAAATATTCTTCAGGAGGTTTACCAAAGAGATTAATGACCTAGTTTTTTCTAATGGTAGGCAAAACTATGCCACTAACAAAGACGCATTTAGGATGGATAATCGTGATTACGATCTAGTTTATATTGACCCTCCCTATTTTTCAGAAAATAGAACTCCTGTGGCTTGTGACTATGGACGAATGTATCATTTCCTTGAAGGCATCGCACAATACGACGATTGGCTCAATTTAATAGATTACGGGAGCTCAAACCTTCATTTGAAGGATAATCACAATCATTGGTCTTCAAAGAGTGAGCTGCTAGAGGCGTTTGACCAACTCTTTTGTCGCTTCGCTGATAGCATAATCATTCTTTCCTATAAATCACCAGGAATTCCGGCAGAAGATGAGCTTGTTTCGCTTCTTCGTAAGTACAAACAAAAAATTACGGTTCAACGATTACAATACTGGTACGCCCTAAATAAGTTAAATGGAAAACCACACCATAATATTGAGCTACTTCTTATCGGTCAATAAAGTATAATTACTATTGATGAAATAATACTAGAAGTTTGCATTAATGGATTTGGAATATGGAAAGAACTAGCTGGCCCAAGCAACTTACGGTTGACAAACGGATAGTTGGCCTACTAAGCAGATCCACTTATGAGAAATTTCCGAAGGCGCTTCGGGAAGCAGTGAGTAATGCCTATGATGCAGATGCTACCGCCGTCGATATCGATATCGACATGACTAAGAGGCAAATAATAATAGAAGATAATGGCGTTGGCATGACTCCAGAGGAGTTCGATTTTTACCTTCGCATCGCTGGCCGACCAAGAGGTAGAGGGAAAAGCATAAAGTTCCAAAGGAAGCGTATTGGAAAATTGGGTGTAGGATTCTTAGCTCTATTTCCCTTCTGCGAAACATTGGAAATAACATCGACGGCAGAGAATTCAGATACGATTTTTGTAGCCACGATACCGAGTAAGAAATTTGTGGAGGAATCAACAGTTGTCGAAGATGTTAGTGAAATACCTGTACAAGGATATGAAAGAAGCGATCCGAGAGAGCACTCCAAACATTATACTCGCTTAGTGCTAAACGCATTCACATCTTTAGGCAATGAGTATTTTGAGCCAAAAGCTGCAAGATATACAAGAGGTATCACTAGTAATATCAGTTCATGGTCAGGAGAGAAGCGAATCGTCTGGGAACTTCAGGAGACGTTGCCTCTAGATTTCCCTCCAAATTCAAGCTTAGGTGACGCGCTCGACCAGAAACCAATAGGTATGGAAGTGCGACTAAATGGGCATCGGCTATCCAGAAATGACCCGGGTGGAGAAATCTTGGATAGTAATAGTGGCACATTCACGACTGTTGGTAATATTGTCTTCAAATATGCAATTACTACCAGCTGGCATTCGATACATCCATTTAATGCAAGAGGACTAAAGATTAGGTTAAATAACGTCGGAATAGGTGAGAGAACTTATTTTGACTTGGGCATAAGAGGGCGGACATGGAGTAGGCTGCACTGGATAGCGGGAGAAGTTCATATCTTGGAAGGGCTTGATGAAGCTATTGCTTTAGATAGGGACAGCTTTATCTGGAGTCCTGAATACGAAGAGCTTAAGGAATTCTTCAGGCAAGTTCTGTCACA
>JAGLZA010000211.1 GCA_023131835.1 Caldifarciminota bacterium | reverse complement strand
TTCTTCAAAGTTCATTTTTATCCTAACATCTCCAAAATAGACTTTTTACTATGTACTTTTCTGAAGTATCCATTTTACTTCATCTACATTTCATACTTCATAAACCTTCGCCTCTCATTGTAAACATCCTCTATCTTTTCAGTAGGAGTAAGTGTGCTATCCACATCTATTGCATCTGTTTTCATAAACTCTTTCACTGCCTTCCTTTTTTCTCTTTGTTCTCTTCTATAAGCTTTATCTCTCATTTTATCATACAACAACCAATACTTTTTATCTTTTTGTTCTTCAGTAAGATATTTATTAGGAGTAAATAATATTTTAGATTTTTCTCCATCAAATTCAATATTCCTAACTTTCCTATTTTCTCTAAGAAAATCCTGTCTCCTTACACCCAAACCAAATTCCTTAAGAGTTTTTAGAATAACATTGGCAGAAATACTATGTCCAAACAAGGAAGCAAAGATATAGGATAGGTTAGTACTCATATTACCACCAATAATAGCTATTACTATCACAGCCAAAAGCTTCTTTCAATTTGGAATTACTATATGGCTTTAATCTCCTCTCAAAAACTTTTCGGATTTGATATTCTGTTTGTCGTTCATCAAAATTATTCCAATTCAATTGTTTAATAACTTCAAGAATTTGTCTTGGTGTAAAACTGGAGTACATCATTTCGGAAACAAAATCAAGTCTCGCAATACTTCCAGGATTTGATTTTTGAATTTCTCTTATAACACAAGGTCGAATCAATTCTTCCAAAATATCCATACTTGGTATTGAACCAACTTTAATTTCATCTTTAAATTCTTCACTCTCATTTTTTTGAGGAACTTTTAAATCTCCTGCTAACTCTTGAATTGTTTGTAGCTTGCCTGGAAAGAAATTTATGCTGTGCTGAGTCCTGCTGTAATCCAGAATCTCTTCAATAGACATTTTTCTGAACTCCAAAGGTAGCGGACAGCAGTATATTTTACCATTGAGCGTATTTGGAACTCGAATCATCGCACTTACATTTCCTATCAGATGTGTATCAACTGTCTTCAAATTACTGATTAAACTCCTTTGTAAAATACTTAAATAATACCCTGCAATATCTCGCGGTAGCTTACTTGGTTTCAATAAACCGTAAACATGGAAACCTTTTTTACCACTGAATATAACTAAATAAGATATATTTCTATCGTGTAATCGAGAAGTGAGAATATCTACTTCTGCAAACACTTCATTCAAATCTTCACCATCCAAATCAAAAACAAATTTATCTATCAGTGGTTTATCACTGGTATCGTAAACGCTGGTATATGTGCTGGTATTACTACCACTCATTAAAGACAAGTAGCGTTGAAAGTCTTTTTTGCAGGTAACTTGTTTGCGGTAAAAACTACCTTTTTTGAAGCTGTTTGGAAGTGATATGTCCCGTGGAAATATTCCGTAAAGAAAGTTGATACCATTTGTATTCATTTATAATCTCCTTTATTTGTAACACTTTTACTCAACTATTCTATTACCTTTATGAAACAACTAATTTTTTGATTTCTTAAATATTCAATATTCATTTCTTATTACAGTTTACTCAATCTTTCCATACTACTTTTCAATCCTGCTCTGAGATATGCGTTAACATGAAAAGGATTACTCTTATCAAACTGATAAAATACAATATCTACAATTTTCATTCCAACGGGAAAAACAGCAGTTAATATCCCTTCCTGCATCATATTAATAATAGTAGGAATAAAAACATCATATGATAGACAATTATGTACTCTTAAAATGGCAATTGCTTCTGGTTCATATCCTGCTGGTGAAGGAATCCACATACCATTATCTTTGAGAGTATAAAATCCTGTAGATATATTTGTTAATTTATTTCTCACTTCTTCTGGTAAACTATACCAACCAAATCCTATTTTTCTCATTGAAACTCCTCACCAAAACTCATTTTTCGTTTGCATTATCTTCTCAAAATTCTTACTGAAACTACCGCTCACTAATGATTTTTCGCTGAGATGTTCGCTAATGTCTTCTAATGAAATATTATCATGCTTTAACCAGTAATCTATTACAAGTTTGTCCAATTCATAAAAGTTTTCATTCATTTTCATTTTTTCCTCTTTTATTCTACTTGTCTTTTCTACCTCTTACAATTTCTTCATATTTCTTGTCTTTTTCATCGAATATAAAATGCATGACCAATCAAATTCCCAATCTCTGCATCCTTCTCCATATCCTGAATCAAAAACTATTCCTAATTCCCTCATTACTCTCTCTAACTCAAACATTAATTCAAGTTTTTCCTTTGGAACAGGAATGGTTATGTGCAATCCCGGATAACCATCAACAACATCGTTTCGCTGCCACCTATACTCTACTTCTTTTTTATTAGTCTTAAAGAAGTTTGGACTTAGTTTTTCTTTAGTCATTTTCATTCCAATTCCTCAGCAGAAACTTCTCCTCCACCTAAAATATCATCTATCCCTCGATTTATAGCAACCGTTTCAGACTTCATTATTACGTCCTCCTCATTGGCTTCTTTTCGTCCGCTTTTTGATAGGAATGGATCTTTTGATGTTGTTACTCCCTCAGCAATTATGCTTGCTCCTGCCGGATGCCATACTCTTACTTTTGTCTTATACATATAACCCCCGTTCTGCATAGGAATTGCCTGCGATATACTTACAATATCCCAACTCAGCCCAAAGAACCTTGCAAGCTTTCTCCAACCAGAACGCTTAATATGGGGGTTTCCTTGTCCTTCAACAGTAGGTCTTCCATCATCACCAAACCATATTACATCTTTACTTGTTAGTATTTCCTTTTTTGCTTGTTCAAACTCTTTGAAAATCCTTACTGATTCTTGCACCGAACAAACAGGAGCTACTAAACCAGTTTGTGCTACAACTGATTGTATAGTTTGTGTTGATTGTTGTATCTGTTTTGGTGTATGAGCAGAAACTATTTCTGGATCTACAACCATCTTTTGTTCTGTCTTTGGCTCTTCCTCTACTTCCAACTCTATACCTTCATTTTCATTTACTGGTTCTACTATCTTCTCCTGTTCTCCTGTCTCCAATTCAATCTCAATTTCTGGCTCTACTACTTTCTCTTTTGGTATCTCTACCACTGGTTCTGCACTATCTCCTTTTGCTTCCTCCAACAAATCATCTAATTCACTTTCCTCTATAATTTTTTCTTCACTCATTTTTTATCACTTCTCCGTCATAATTTAGTTTTTTACCTGAAGCAAAATATAATCCAGATAATTTCCCTTCTGCATACTCTGATTGATCTTTTCCAATCATATTTCTTATTCTCTCTATTTCATCATTAATCTCTTCTACGGTTCTAATTTTTTCTTCATCCATTTTTTCTCTCCTCTTTTTTTAGTTCTCTCATAATTCTTTTCAATCTAATTTCATCAAGAGCTATTGCAAACGCAAATCCAAAAAACAAACCGATTATCATTCCATATAAAAATATTGTTGTTGCTTCCATTTTATTTTTTATTTTCCTCTTTTACTTTCTCCTTCTCCTTCTTTCCACCTTCTGGTAATTCACATACAAAACCTGCCGGATAAGCTAATACTGCATTCATCACAGGCTTATTGTCTTGCTGTCCGATACTTATTGTTCCCACAAACGCCAATTCAGAATCCTCATCCCACTTATAGAATCTACTTGGTATCCAAACAGTCAAAGTTTGCGGTAGAATAATATTCTCTCCAGCGACCTTAATTACTCTCTCCTCGTATTCAAGTGATTCGTCCTTAATTGCATACCCTTTTTTAAATCCTCTCACTACCATTCCTTCAATTAGGTACATATCTGTTTTGTCAGCATATCCAGTAGTCTCTATCCTTGATTTATGCGTAATTACATCTGAAAGCTTATCCAATTTCGGTAGTTTACATATCTTCGTTATAAAGTCTTCTTCTGACATCCTGAGTTTTTGCGGTGCATCGAACTTTGTGCCATCTCCAACCTCAATAAAATATCCCTTGTCATAGAGCTTTACATTTGAATATGCTCGTATCATTTTAATATTTCGAACCATTGTTGCGTACTTTCCATTGAAAACCATTTCTTTTACTTCCCAACTTTTGACTTTCTTACCGTCTTTAATCTTAGTAATTTCAACAGCAGCAAACATTGTTGCCCGCATATTCTCTATTTTGTCTTCAGCATCCTTCTTTAATCGTGGCTCTGTTGTTCCGAATGGAATTAGCATTTTATAAGTTGTTACCGGTTCTTTGGACATAAACCGATTGAACAATATTTTCCCAGCCCATATTGCTTTTGCTTCTTCACCTCCTGTTTGTCTCTGCACTTTCTTCTCTTCAATTATTTTGTCGTATTCTACAATCAGTTTTTCAACTGGAATCGTCCGTTTTTCACTGACCCGCTTAATTCCTTCCAAAACTTCTTCTGGAATGTCTTTTTGTTCCATTTTTTATTCCTCATTTTCAGTCATTAGTATGACAATCATCAGAAGGATGTAACTTTCCTTCTCTTTTCAACTGTTCTCTTTCCTTAATCTGCTCCCCAACTTTTGCTTTTTTAAGCATATTTATATATTCATTAAAACCTATTTTATTGTTCTTCTCTTTCATCTTTCTACCTCATCATTTTTTACTTTCGATTTTAAACTCATTAATATTTGTAGCAACTGTTCTTGCCCCTTTTTCATTTCCGATAGTAACATTTCTAAATTATCTATTGTAATACTATTTTTATTCTTAATATTTTCCAATTCTTTAATATATTCTTTTTTATTCATTTTCACCAAACCCTGCATAATGTCTTTTCTGAATATTTTTATTTCTTTCTCTTTCTATTTTCCATTCTTCTTCAGTCATTTTAGACCAAGATTTTTCTTCTTTCATCTTGTTTTTCATTTAATATAATTATTCTCTAAAAATGTCTGAGCTGGTTGTAATGTAAAAGAATCTATATCACACTCTCCTTTAAGATAATCCTCTATCAAATTAACCAACTCACTTATTATCCAAGAAATTGCTAAAATACAAACATAAATCAATAATACATAATCATATCTTATCGTAATTATTTTTCCATTCTCTTTTTACTGTAAAAAAATTCCTTTATTTCCATATTCGGCTTCAATCCTTCTAAAACCATGTCTCTTTTGCAGATGTCAAAACACTGCAATGATTTTATCCACTCATACAACTCGAACCCATACAAATCCACACTCGAATCCAACAAAAATGTTATATCCACTATATCCAATTTCTCATAATGTCCACTCCGAATCATTTCAAGCAGTCTCTCTCGTTTGTTATCAGAAGTAGAAACAAAACCTTGAGAACCACGTCCAACCGCCACTGCTTGTCTAAAATCACTTGCTCCAGAATCAGATAACTTGCTTAAATCTGAACCTTTTAGTTTGCTTAAATCAGATAATTTAGGCTTGTAAAACCTAATAACCTTACATACTTTGGTTATACCTTGAATCTTGTTATAGTAATTTGATGTTAGGATAATAGGCTTTTGAGTTTTTTCTATAACTATCTTAAGGTCGGGTATTCGAGATTCCAGAGTATCACACTCATCTAAAAGTATAAGTGTTGACTCAAACGAACCCTGCACTGAAAGTTTTTTTAACTTCTGCATAAACTCTTTGTTTCTTAGGTCAGAAGCATTGAACTCAACTACACTATAATTGTGCTGCTCTGCTATTTGATAAGCTAAAGTAGTTTTACCTGTGCCTACGTGCCCCCAGAGAACAAGAGCTTTCTTCTTTTGTCGCTTCCAAGTCTTTAACCAAGAATTTGCTTCTTTATTTTGCTTTTCAACTGAAATTAAGTTCATTTTTTATCCTCAACTTTTACAATATTATCATAATTACCGTTAATTTGAACTATCGCATTTTGAATAGTATCTGCTTCAATTTCTTCTGTTTCTACCAATTTACCTAATTCATCTCGTAGAAATATCTTGTAATTGTTCATTTTTCTTTCTCAAATTCTGCATTTACGCCTATCCACCAAAGCAATCCATAACAAATAATGAGAAAGGGTGTTGTCAATGAAATAAAGATAGAAAAATTATCATAGCCGCAGTCAAGAGCTATCAGTATCAATATAGTATTTACTCCCAATATCACTATCCATGCTGCAATGAGAAAATAAGCTTTACTCATTGCATATTTTTTGATTTCCTTATTCATCTCACACTTCCTACAAGCATCAAAGCATCTCGGTGCTTTATCTTTTCCTCACAGCAGTATGAATCCAATACTTTTTGTGCCCAAAGAGTTTCGCCTTGATTTGTGATTGTATTTACTGATTCCACAAAAATACGAGTATCATTTGGATATTCTTTCAGGACTTTTCTTAGTTCTCCAACTGTCATTTGTTTTTGACTACATTCTCCATACCGAAATGGTTTTCTTCTCATTATGCCACCTCAAACCTATCCAAAAATAAATATCCAAATCCATTATCAGTATATCGTTCAGTAGAAACTCCTGATGAAAAGCTCCTTATATCTTCAATCACTTCTACTCTTATTTCTTTCATTACTTCTCCTGTTGATGAAATCATTATATCTCTCCTAACCTTAAATTTAAGGCACTTAATTCACAAAAAAGATTGTATTCACATGAATTGCAAAATCTGTTCTTTCTCCTCTCATTAATACCTTGTCTCATTTGTTTCAAAATACTTTGAGCCATATTTTTACCCTTTATCAAATCCCTATCCTTTAATTTGTGCTCGAACCCGTTTAAGCTCTGAAAAAACATCACTTTATCTGCTTTTGATAATAGTTTATAAATATAACCCTGCATCAAAAACTCATCTCTCCATTTTCCAGTTTTCCAGTCCACCACAATTGTATTGTTATCTGAATCTCGAAATATAGCATCTATAAACCCCTTCAAACCCTTGCTAACAATTCTCTTCTCTACACCTAAAATTTTCCAATTGTTCTTAATCCTACTCTCCTCGAACTCCTCAAAATTCCTCAGATGAGTTGTATAGCCCTTGTTAATATTCTCAATACTGAGCTTTGGTGTTTGTTCTCCAATAACATCGCTCAAAGTAGGATGAATATTATCAATTTCAAATTCTTTGGCTTGCATAACTTTTAGGTAATATTGTTGGATGAGCTTGTGCAGATTTCGTCCAAAAAATGCGTATATGTTATCTTTTTGAGGTAATGGTATTATAGCTTTATTTTTTTGGCAAAAAAACTTGAAAGGACAAGTCTGAAAGGTTGAAAAGCTCGAAGGTGATAGAGGAAGAATATTTATCATTTCTTTTCAACTTTCTCTCCTACTTCCACAACTTCAGTATCAGAATAATATGTATTATCTCCTATTATCCACCAGTAATCTCCTCTAATCCATTCTGCAAGTTGCCAATTCCCAACACCCTTTATCTTTATCCAGTAATATCCTTCTTCTCTTAGTAATTTATTTTTCATTCTTCTCATAGCTTTAACATCTCTCCTAATACATCACCTAAATCTGCTGAGTATATTGCAATAGCCCAATCTCCCACGCCTCCGATAAACCACAGCTTTCTCTTGTGTTTTACTAACCCACAGCCAAACAGAGTGTACGGTCTTCTTCCTTCCTGTAGTTTTCCTTCTGTTTTTAAAATGAGGTCTGTTTGTGCATTTACTATTCCAGCATTATCTATTAACATAAATCCTTCTTGATATTCCGCTCTTTCGTTCTTTCTTACAGAGTGATATGCAACAAGATTTTCAGCATTGTTTAGTTTAACGACATTCGTTGAGAATCCTCGTTTTTGTTCGCCTTCTTTTGCTCTATTAATCTCTACCAATCCGCCTTTTATGAATACGTGTTTTTTGGTAATTTCGTACGATGCTCTGTAAGAAGGAAGTTCTTCTATTTCTCTTCTAAATATGAGTACTTTGTTGTTTACAAGTACAGCATCTCGCCCTGTTTCTCCGGTAGTTCGGTTGTACCACAGAGGTTTAACAACTCCTGTATCCATCTCGTACAATGAAGTCTCTGGCGGTTGATTATCTTTCGTACTTACAAACAATACCTGTTTACCATCTTCTGTGATTCTGGCGTCCTCTACACCATTGTAACCTGGTGCTGCCATTATTAGTGGTTTTGTTGGGATGAAATTTAGAGCGTCTAATTTATCCATATCGATAGGTTCAGAAATACCTATGAAGGTTTTTTCAAAAGCATCTGTAACACCCAACCTCGGTAATATAACCAACTTCCCACTTTCGATAAAAGCCCCAGGATTGGTTGCTATTAAGGGCTGCTGCCCATTAGTCATTTTAAAGTCTGACGGAGTCCAATACCCTTCCAAAGTAAATATGCTGTTCTCATACATTTTCTTTACCCTCCTCCTTTTTTCGACCTTTTGTCTGCAACTTTTTGATATTCAAAGAAATAATTTCCTTAAAAAGAGTGGATTCTGCTATGTGTTTTTTAATTCCTTCTATCTCGTCCTCACTTCCTCTCAGGTGCATCTGCACCTGTATTATTTCATCCACTGTTTGTTTTTCTCCTTATAATGTGATATAGCCATAACTGATGCCAGAAATCCACTTATTTGCACAAGAGGAGAACACTGCATCTTCAAATTTCTCTCCGTATCAGCAAGTCGTTGATATACCTGAAATTTGCGAATTGATGCTATATCTAACTCCTTTACTTCAGCATAAAACATTTCAACTATCTCAGAATTGCCTATTGTTGATTGCTGAATTAGCCAGCTCTCTAATTTCATCAAACATTCCTGCCAGTTTCCTGAAATACTCTCCTGAAATATCTCTCGAATCAAATCCACTTCACACTCTCTTTTCTGTATATACTGAATCAAACTTTCCTTTGAATGAGAATAATTATCAATTACATCCAACAGCTTTCTTGCATCACCTTTTGAATAGGTTACTAAAGCATTGATAATTTGGTGTATCTCTTCTTTGTTTTTAAATGTCATTCCTTCTCGCTTTAAAACACGATAAGCTATTATTGTTAGTGCTTCCTTGCTCAAAGGTTGAAAATGAAGATTGGTACATCTGCTTGAAATAGCATCAATAATTTTCCAAGGACGATTTATAGTGAGAATTAAACGATTATTAGTTCGCTGCAATGCTTGCTCCATTGGACGTCTAAGAGCAGCTTGAGCGTCATTTGTGTTGTGTGTTAAAATACCATTTGCTGTTATATAGTTATGGTATTTTGGTACAACCAAGTCATAAGCTTGTTCTTGTCCAAAGTCCTTTATTCTTAAAATCTTACTTGTTTTGTTATTGCTTCCAAATGTAATTATCTCTTCTGATATTTCTAACTCTTTAAGTTTCATAGTTATACCAGCTCTTGTAAAAAAAGGTTGGTTTTCAGAACAAATAATTTCTTTTCCATTATCTAATACTACTCTATATAGAAAATTCTTTCCACTATCTATACACTTAGCCTTACTCAATGTCTTTTTTTGCTTTATGAAATCATAAGATACTGTTGTAAAGGTTTTATCTACAACTTCTTCTATCCTTTGCTCCAAACCATTGACCATTATTTTTGTATCATGGTGTAAACAAAGACTATCCGCTTCATCAAGCAATATGATACGCTGTCCACTCGTAAATAGCAATGTCTTAATTTTCTCGCGGACAACATCAATACCTCTTTCATCGCTCGCATTTAATTCAATCAATGCCGCACCGAGATGTTTTGCCAGAACATAACTCGATGCTGTCTTTCCTACTCCAGACGAACCAGTGAACATAAAGTGTGGAAGAGAAGATATATCCTTATAACTACTCAGTATGTTTACTACTTCTTCCTGACCGCAAATTTCACTCCAATTTGTTGGTAAATATTTTTTTTGTAAAGTCATTTTTCTGTCTCCATAAATTCTACTGGAAATTTGCAATAAATCCAATAATCTCCTATCTTCACTGGAATATGAGATACTTTCATCTCCTTTCCTCATCTTCTTTTTCCCTTATTCTATATGCTACAAAATTACCAATAAAAAAGATGCAAACAGTAATACCGATAGCAACATAATCAAGAAATTTTGGTTTTATAATACCTATCAGAGATATACCTATGGCTATACTAAGTATAACTGCAAAAAATGCAGATAAAATAATATCTCTTTGTATATGATAATATTTGCACCTTTGTTCAATAGGTAAACACTTTATGTGACAATTTTCTGCTATTGACTGCCAAAACCAAATTCTTTTTAAACATTTATGACAATACATTCTTTTTTTCCTTGTAAATATAAAGTGATGCTTGAGCAAGGAGGTGAAAGTAAAAGGAGGTGAAAACCTTGCTCAAACACCTTTTCAGACTTATTGTTTTTAAGTTCTGGTTACTGACACTAAAACACTGAGATACTGAGACTTTCTTGTTTAATGCTTGTAACCAGTTATTTGTCTTATCTCTACATATTCATTGATTACTTTCAGAGCATCATCATAACTTTTTTGTTTGATTACTCTGTTTTTCATTTCGTTCGCTTTATCTCTCTCCTCGTTTTGCTTAAGAATCTCTGCTGCTCTTCCGATGACAACAAATATGTTGCCATCAGACCCATTCAAATCTATATGCAATACTGGTCTCATCTTTTCTCACCATAGAAATATTTTTTTTACTAAACAAAAATTATGGAGTTAAAGAACCCAAAGAAATAATTAGCTCTTTCGCAGCGAAATACTCCGGATAATTTATATGCAGAAAAACATCAGTAATAGCCATACCTAATACTCCTAATATAACCCCACATATAATACCTACAATAGCAAAAACAATTATAATATCAACCACATCACATTCGCGAAACCAGCCTCTCTTCTTTCCAATTTTATATACCAATGCAATACTTGCTACTCCTCCAACAAGACCAAACAATATAATTATTGCGTTGCATATTGCTATTGCAGGTTGAACTTCAGTAAATATCCGAAACAGCTCGTGTCCTTCCAACTGCAATACATAAATTAGTTTTTCTAATACTTCTCCTATTCCTAAACTTTCCATTTTTTATTATTTCACCTCAAAATTATCTTCTCACCACTAAATAACTTTGCAACCCTATCTTCCTTCTCCAATTCATCAATCATTGTTCCTTGTCAAAGTCTAATTGTTTTCCAAGAGTATTTACCATCCCTAAAAAAAAAGATAGAAAGCGTTTCCTTGTTCTCCTGTAAGGTCTATTTCAATTCTTCTTGAATCTGATTCTTCTTTGTTTTTTATCATTTCTATTCACCAATTTTTATGTCCCCATATTTTGTCTATCTCTTCTATACGCATTTTAATTCCTTTTGTAGTGCCCTGCCCAAGTGCTGAATATACTTTTCGATATGCTTTCCTCTCTCGCGAAGTTTCTTGCCACATAAGTCTTGGACTCACAAAACAATCCATAATTTGTTCACGTATCTTATCACATTCACTTTTTCTATTTTTTCCTTCTTTTTCATCAATTAAAGTCAACAACCTTGTTCTTATTTTTACTTTCATTTTTCATCACCCCAAAACTATCTTCTCCCCGCTAAATAACTTACTTACTCTATCTTCCTTCTCCAATTCATCAATCATTGTTCCTTGTAAAAGAATACTACGCTCAGTTTTTGCTGTGTTCATCACTCGCTTACAAATTTGCATTCCACGTTCATATTCAAAATTCTCCCAATCCTGTCCATTCATTCTGAAGCAGAATCCCAGATTTGGAAAGAATCTCCACGTGCTAATTCGTTTTTGGATTCCACTTTTCTTGATGAAGATTTTGAGTTCTTTCATTTTGCCGTTATCAGTTATCATCCTTCACTACCTCCTCATATCGCAAATTGAAATCTTTTGCATACTTTTCTGCTTGTTCTTCTGTCAGTAGCCAAGTACTACTCAATCGGAAAAAATTATACAACTTTTCCTCGCTCATCCCAACATCACCTCACCTAAAACTAAACTTCTTACTTCATCACTTATATGTGGTCTGAATTTATCTCGTATATAAGGTGTTTC
>JAGLZA010000210.1 GCA_023131835.1 Caldifarciminota bacterium | reverse complement strand
GGTGATTTCGTTGAGCCAATGATCGCAGAGGCGATTGGACAGGATTTCGATAATGAAATGTTTAACGGTGTAGAATATACGACTTCAGTTTCGTCTGCTACCGCAGGAGTAACTGTGAGTGGTAGTGTTGCTATGGCTGCTGCTATTACTTACGCTAATATCGTGAGTATGGCTTACGGACCAGAGTTAGAGCGAGGATTAAGGCCTGAATGGTATATGCCTCGCGGTGCCCTGAAAGATGTTGTTGGATTAGTTAGTGCTTCCACTGGAAGTCCTATATTCAATCCTGTACCGATTTCAGCTGGTGCTGGCGGGACTTTGTTAGGATATCCTATCAACATCGTACCTCAGATTTCTAATACACCTGCTGATGGATCAATACGAATGTGTTTCGGAGATGCCAGCCAATATATGATCTGTATAAATGGTGGAATAGTTTTCAAAATAAACCCTTACATAAAAATGGCAGAGGGTCAGACTCAAGCGATTGGATATGCCAGATCTGATGGAAATGTTGTGACTGTAGATGCTTGGTCGCGATTAAAACGTACGGACGCATAACAATAATGGTATAAAAGGTGGTGGATACACATAAAAGGAGCGGTGCACATACACCGCTCCTCACCTAAATCCTTTATGTGGAGGTAATATATGAGTAAGAGATTAGATTTGACTGGACAACGGTTTACAAGATTATTAGTAATAGAATTCGCATATGTGAAAAATCAAGCAACATATTGGCGGTGTCTCTGTGATTGTGGCAACACGGTAATTGTTTGTTGTGTTAATTTAAAGGGTAGTACTAAATCGTGTGGTTGTTTAAGAAAGGAAAAACATTCGAAAGAGCGAAGAAGAGTAACTTCTGAATCACTAAAAGGTAGGGTGTTTACCGAAAAGCATAAAAGAAAGATTTCTGAAGCACACAGAGGTAAAAATATTATAGATTTAACAGGCAAAAGGTTTGGCAGATTAATTGTTAAAGAAGAGGCCGGTAGAAATAAACAAGATAGAATTACTTGGCTATGTAAGTGTGATTGTGGAAACGAAAAGGTTATAGCCGGTCACGATTTACAAAATGGTGGTACTAAATCTTGTGGGTGTTACAAAGAAGAGCTAATGTTTCGTGAAGGCAAAAATAATTCAAACTATAATACAAATTTAACCGACGAAGAGAGACAATTAGCACGAAATATTCCAGGTTATACAGAGTGGCGTAAAGCAATTTTGAAAAGAGACAATCATAAATGTGTTATTTGTGGGAGTAAAAAGAATTTGATCGCTCACCATTTAGAATCATACAACAGTAACCCGAAACTCCGCACCAAATTAAGTAATGGCACTACAGTGTGTGAGAAACACCATAAAGACTTTCACCATATATTTGGTTACGGTAACAATACCAAGAAACAATTTATACAATTTAAGGAGGAGCACGATGCTAAAAAAACAAATAAATAAAGGTACAGTTAAGAAGCAGGTAAACAAGAAAAAAGATTTAATTTGGGAATGTCTTTCTTGTCGGTTTCGAGTAATTAGTAAAGTAAGACCAACAAAGTGTGCTTGCTCGTTAGCAAACTATGTAATAAATACACAATATACAGTAGGAGAATAAACAATGTCAGTAAGTACTTATTCATTAATAACACTTGATAATGTTAAATTATTTATTGGATTGTCTAACTCAACATCAGATATAGATGATTTGATAGAAGATCTAATAGATAGGATATCCACCTCATTTGAGACTTATTGTGATAGGAAATTCCTATCCAGAGAATATACAGAATATTATAATGGTATGGGAGAAGATAAGTTATTTGTGGATCAATATCCTATTACAACAATATCTGGAATTTGGGATGATAGAGATTGGGGCTGGGCTTCTGATACAATAGTTGATAGTGATTATTATAGAATATCTAATAATGGCTGGTTTATTGTATTTAATAATACTGTTTTATTAGATTATCAACAAAATGTTAAAATAGCTTATACAGCCGGTTATACTACTATACCGGATGATTTAAAACAAGCCTGTATAGAGGAAGTTGCTCGCACATATAAAAATAAGAATCAGATAGATATCTCTTCTAAATCACTTGTTGATGGATCTGTTAGTTATGTTGTAACTGATTTTCTACCTAAAACCTTAACAATACTAAACAAATATAAAAAGGTAATTATAATATGATAAAACTTGAAATAAAGTGGGATCCAGTTTCTGAAAAATACATTACTAAATTACCACATCTCTTTGAAAAAGGACTAACCAAAGGATTGAAAGATGCTGTATTATTTGCAGAAGGTGCTGCAAAAAAAGTATTTGCCGAATCAGGACCAGTAAAACCTAAGATACTAACCGCCAGATCGGGGCATTTAAGGAGATCTATAGAAAGCGGTACCAGCTCCCCGACGTCTGGTTGGATAGGTACAAAAGTAAAATATGGTGTTATTCATGAGCTTATAGGTGCTGGTAAAGCAAAAGCTTTAAGACCTTTTTTGGCGCCCGCCTTTGAAGGTGAAAACCTAAACAAGATTAGAGAGATTATATTTAATAGTGTAATAAAGGAGACTAAATAATGTCACAAGTAAATACAATACTTGATACGCTTAAATCAGATTTAGAAAAATATATTCAGGTATCAAGGGGGTATGATACTGACCTGGGAGAGTGTAAGAGAGGTATTTATCAATTCGATGAGATGTTAAATAAACCTTCAATTTCATTCTGGTGTTATAAAAATGAGTTAGAGGAAGGAACAATGGGCGGTGGTCAATTAAGAATACTGAAAATATATTTATACCTTTATTCAGATACTGTATCAGAAATACATGACTTAGTGGCAGATGTTGAAAAGTTTTTATATAATGATTTCACATATAAGAATGATGTATGGGTTGGAGATAATACTATTTATGAAGGAGGAATTTCTGAGCCTATGTCCATAGCAGAAATGGAAATAGAGATTAAATTTACAAGAGAGTTAATAGAATAATAAAAAAGGAGATTAGAAATTATGGCAACAATGATGGGCAAGAATGCAAAAATTACTACTGCAAGTGGGACAGTAACTGAGGTAACAAGTTGGTCTCTGGACATAAGTGGATCTGCTATAGAAGCCAATACAATGGGAAATGATGGTTGGAATACGGTCCATGGATTGGACGTAATCGGTTATACTGGATCAGCTTCTCTTCTATTTGATAAGGATGATGCTTCTCAAAACCTTTTACGGGACGCAATGATTGCTGGTACTAAATTAACTGATGCAAAGTTTTATATAGATGCCACGAATTACTATGTGCCAGATACAGATACAAGAGCAACTGCTGGTTTGTATATTGAATCATATAGTGTATCAGCTGATACTGGTGCTGTTGTAGGGTTTGATATGTCTTTTAAAGGCAATGGACCGATACATTTAACCTCTTAATAATAAATACACTACTAAACTAACGAAATTAACGAAATTAAAGGAGATTACAATGAAAATAAGCAGAAAAAAATTAAATAATAAATGGTTTACATTTAAAGGGAAAGTTAGGTTTGAAATCAGAGCTTTCCCTTTTTCTCTATATGAGAGTGCAGTAAATGTTGAAACAAAGAAATTAGAAAGTACCAGTTTAAAAGATCAATACCTTTTTTGCCTACAGGGATGGGAAGGTCTGGAAGATGAAGATACTAAAAAGACTTTTGAATATAACGATGAGAATAAACTATTCCTGTTTGATCATTTCGAAGATGTAAGAAATTTCGTATTTGAGAAAGCAAACCTTATTTCAAAAAATGAGGATAAGGAAGCAAAAAACTAGCAGACCTTGCAGCACAAGATATTTCACCAGCAAATATTAGTTGTGCTAAATGCAGGGCAACAATAAAAAAGAAGAATCCAAACAAAGAGCCAAACTGTGATAAATGTCATAAAGTTAAAGTCTTACCTGGTAACATAGTACTATACAATATTATTTGTAGATATGGTACTATAATGTGGAATGGGGAGATATTGTCAGCGTATGGTATTAAGAAAGCACTTGAATGGTCTTATATTAATGATGAAGATATACCTAATATGGCAG
>JAGLZA010000021.1 GCA_023131835.1 Caldifarciminota bacterium | reverse complement strand
TTCGCCCCTACTATTTAACTATTTTTCCTTTGTCTTCTTCGTGTTTTTTTATTCGGTAGTAGTGTGGAGGGAACAAAAAATTATTCTTCTTTGTGGCTTTTGTGTCTTTGTGGTGAAAAAAGGGCTGAGGGGATAGGGCATTTTTCAATGGAGCAAAGCGACTACCCTTTAATACAGCTCAATCTCCCCCATATCAAGAAAGGTCTCTAACTTTCTCCTTTGCTTACTTCGCTTAATCTTTCTAATTGCGTTGGCTTCGATCTGTCTGATACGTTCTCTTGTTACATTAAACATCATCCCTATATCTTCCAGTGTTTTTCTATCACCATCTATAAGACCAAATCGTAACTGTAGAACCTTTTTCTCTCGTGGAGATAAGGCACTATCCAATACTTCTTCCAGATATTCTTTGAGCAGGCAAAGAAAGGTCCTTCTCTCGGGCAAAAGCACCGTAGGATCGGATATCAATTCTCCAATAACGACTTCACCATCTTCCATAGAAGGTTCATCAAGAGAAAGCGGGTCAATATCAAGTTTCTTAGCAATCTTTATCTTTTCTATAGAAAATCCTGTCCTTTCAGATATTTCTTCAAGAGTGGGTTCTATCCCCTTTTCCTGAACTAAAAGTTGTTCTGTTCTCTTGATCTTATTTATAACTGCAAAGGCATGAACCGGAACACGGATTGCTACATGCTGTTCTGCTAAAGATTTTGCAACCGACTGTTTTATCCACCAGATAGCATAGGTGGAAAATTTATACCCTTTTAGATGATCGAATTTTTCTACGGCTCTTACCAAGCCTGTGTTACCCTCCTGGATTGCATCCATAAAACCACTACTCCCACGAAAATACTTTTTAACAATCGCTATAACGAGCCTTATATTTGCCTTTACGAGTTGCCTCTTTGCTCTATTAAAATATCCCTCCCACTTTTGAATTTTCTTCACCCTTGCATAAACTTCCTTCCAACCCGAATGAATCTCCTTCTCAAATTCAGCAAGGTTATCACGATGACTCTTAATGGCTTTAGCAATCCCTGCAATCTTTTCATCGATTACATCTTCCTGAGATACACTTTTTTCAAGAACTTCTTCCATTTTCAAGCCTAACTTGCCTTTAAGAGAACGGATAGCACCTATTTCGCTCTCTATTCTTCTGAAGACCTCTTTTTGCACATTTAATATTCTTTTCAGATAGGGGGTTTGAATACGGAGAGATAGTATCTTATCGATTATCCTTTCCTCATACCTTTTGTATTTTCGCTTATACCTCATCTTCCCTGTCTCAAGATATGCATCTTTATATCGGATTAACCCCTCCCTCCATTTACTTATAGATTTCATACTCTTCAGAAGCACCTGTCTTTCTTTTTCTCCCCCATAATCTTCTGGCCATTTATGGGTCCCGACATATAAAAATTGCTCTACTGGCAGAGAACTGTATTTCAAATCCTCCTGGTAATCCAGAAATTTATCAATAACCGGGATAGATTGAAAAAGATATCCGCATATCCTTTTTCGCCCTCTTTCCATTTGAGTACCAATCCTATATTCTCCCTCCCTTGTCAGGAGTGAAAGATCCTTCATCTCTCTTAGATAAAGTTTAAGGGGCTCATCTGTTTGTGGCAAAAGAACCTGATCACCATTGGCAATTCGCTCTCTTAATTCCTTTTCTTCAGAACTGAGGACATCAATACCCCCTCTTTCTAACTCAGCAATGATCTCTTCTAATCTTTTCTCCTCAACATCAAGTTCACTCTTCAGAACATCAAGTAAAATGTTCCCATTATTGTTAACCAGGTTAAGAATCTCGTCCCAATCAACCTGTTTTAAGTCCATTGAACTGTCTCTTTCATTTGTTCTCTCTGCTCTACCAGCTTTTCTATCTCAACGAGAATTTCCTCGCCTTCCTCTCCATCCGCTTCAACTTTCTGCAATTTTCTTCTCTTCTGGACAATCAGAGAATCCAATAGATATTTTTTTAACTCAATAGCAGAAGATACAGCAGAAACCTCTGGCTTTCTGCTCTCCTTCATAATATACTCCATCTGTTTTTCGGATAATGAGTCAATGATGTCTTCAAGTTCTATCTTCTCTCCGCTCTTCAGTAATCGAAAAACCTTCCTTAAATATGCATTACTTATATCTTCCTCTAATACAATGGAGAAGACATCATTCATTCTCTCCGGTTCCTGGATGAACGCATACAACAAACTCATCTCACACCTATCGCGGTAAGAAATATCAGGTGTTTTATCGATACGAGTAGAGGATTTTCTTTGACTCTCAACATTCAGAAGACCTTCTTTAATCAGCAGTTTCTTGGAAATAATTCCCTTAAATATCTCTTTTTTTACAGGGTCATTGATTTGATTAAGGATAGTCAACACCCTTTCTACAGCCTTAGAGAGATCCAAAGGAGAGGAAATATCAAATTCCTCTTTTATCTGGTCAAGAGTATGATCGACGAAATCCTTTGAATTTGCAATAAGATTTAGGAATTCTTCCTTTCCTTCCTTGAGGATTATCTCATCGGGATCCTTCCTGCTACCTGTATTCCCGATTCTTACATTAACACCAAGGTTAAGTAACATACCCAGGGATCTGAGTGTTGCAGCTCTCCCTGCAGCGTCAGCATCGAAGAAAATAATAACATCATCTGCATATCTTGAAAGGAGTTCTGCCTGATTATTGGTCAGAGCAGTTCCAAGCGCTGCCACACTGTTCTTGATGCCACTCTGGTATAGAGAAATGAAATCAAAATAACCTTCTACTAAGATAACACTTCCCTTTGCTCTTATCTCTTGCTTTGTATGCCAGATACTATAAAGGTTTTTCCCCTTCTTGTGTATCGGAGTATCAGGAGAATTCAAATATTTTGGTCCTCTTTTACTCAATTGTCTACCTCCAAAACCGATCACCTGCCCCCCGGAAGAGAACAACGGAAAAAGGAGCCGGAGAAAGAAACGGTCCAGAAGGTCTCCCCCCTTTTCTTTTGCAAGTCCGGATTTAATAAGGTCATCTATCTTGAATTTCTTCTTTGCCTCCTTCAGAAATTCACTACCAGCCGGAGCAAAACCAAGTTTGAACTCTTCAATTGTTTCCTTTGTGATGCCCCTCTTTTTAAGATATTCAAGGACTTTAGGAGTCTTAAGGAGATATTTGTGATAAAAATCCGTAGCAAAATCATGAATTGAATATAATATTTTATTTTCATCGCTGAAACCCCCTATCTCTATCCCAGCTTTATCTGCGAGCATTCGCAAGGCTTCTACAAATGGCACTTTCTCGTATTCCATTACAAAGGTAATAATATCGCCACTTTTACCACACCCAAAGCAGTGAAAAAGAGAGAGTTCCGGAGATACAAAAAAGGAAGGTGTATCATCCTTATGAAACGGACAATTTGTTCGGTAATTCTTTCCTGTTTTTTTAAGAGGTAGATAATCCCCGATGAGGTCAGCTATATCAATTACTTCTTTGATTTGCCGGACAACCCCATCTTTATTTGGCATAATGTATTCTAAGTAATTACAGGGTTTTTCGCAACCCCCCTCTTTTTAGCCACGGTTCCTTCACGGTTTAAGATAGAGTCGAGAGTTGTCAGTCATTAGTCGAAGAATAGTTAAGTGGTTGAATGGGAAAATAGTTAAATAATAGGGGCGAATTGCGTTCGTAGTTTTGTGTGAGCGACTTCCCAGTCGCGATAAGGTTTGTAGAGATGTTCAATTGAACGCCCCTACCAGATTCTTTTTCTCCCTTTCTTCCTCTAAAAACACAAAAAATAAAGGGGATTGGTGGGGCTTTGCGAGAAAAATAGGGGTAGATGATGGGTTCTCTCTCTTCAATTACAAAAATCAGGGGTGGTGAAGGGCTTTGCGCCCTTTGCCTCCTTTGCGTGCTTTGCGAGAAAAATAGGGGTAGGGTGTTGCAATCCACACCTTGACTAACTGGCATCCATCTTTATTATAACAATATGGGTAAACTACTCCTTCTCATTGATGGTTATTCCCTTGCATATCGTTCGTATTATGCCTTTATAAATAATCCTCTGCTTACCTCTAAGGGAAAACCTACATCTGCTGCATTTGGTTTTGCCCGAAGCCTTAAAAAGGTCCTTGAGAAATTACAACCCGATTATAGTGCTGTTTGCCTCGATCATCCCGAACCTACCTTCAGGAAGAAAAAGTATGCTGATTACAAGGCTCACAGAAAAAAAATGCCAGAGGACCTCAAGGAACAGATCCCCTATATCATTGAAATCTGCGAAGCAGCAGGATTTTCGGTTCTCATCCAGCCAGGATATGAAGCTGATGATATAATTGCTACAATAACCGAAGAGGCGCAAACGCAAGGAATTGAAATAGTAATATTTACCCTGGATAAAGATCTAATGCAACTTGCAAAAACCGGGGTAACTATATTGAATATGCGCACCGAGGGAGAAGAATGGATAAACAGAGAAAAAGTAGAGGAAAAATTCGGAATTCCACCTGAAAGATTGTTAGATTATCTCTCGATTACAGGAGATAGTTCTGATAATATACCAGGTATTAAAGGAATCGGAAAAAAGACTGCAGGCAAACTATTAGAGGAATTTGGTTCCCTTGAAGGTATCTTTTCCAACCTGGATAACATAAAAAGCTCTGCAATCAGGAAAAAACTGGAAGGGAAAAAGGATGAGGCACTTAGATGGAAAGATTTGATTGAATTAAAAAAGGATGTACCTCTGGAGAAAGATATAAATGACCTGAAGTATATCGGAATTGATCGGGACCATTTAGAACGAGTACTTAACCAACTTGAGTTCTTCTCTCTTTCAAATGATTGGGTTAAAAAAGATAAAGACCCTATTGACTATAGTATCGTTGAGAGGCTAAATATAGAAAAGGAGGAAGTCCTGACCTTCCTTCCCTTTGAAGAAAATGTGGCTATTTCAAATGGAAAAGAATTAATGGTGGTCAGTAAAAAAGAGGCAGTCTCTATTCTTCAGAAAACGGAAGGAATTTTATTGGTTGTGGAAGACGCAAAGGAATTTGCACATCTCACTGAATGCTATCCGAAAGGAGATATACTGAACCTTGCGGTTATGCATTATCTGCTTTTCCCGAACAGAAAGAATCACACCCTTGACCGCATCCTTGTTGAACTGGGATTATTACCAAAAAATAAAGAGGCTAAGGCAGTCCTTATGCATAAGGTAGCAGAAACCTTAACAAACAATTTAAGAACAAATGATCTATGGCACCTTTACAAAGATATAGAGGAACCGCTTACCTCTGTATTATTCAAAATGGAAAAGCATGGTATATTATTTGACATCCATCTACTTAAGGAACTATGTGTATCCATTGAATCAGAAATTGAAGAGATTGAAAAAAGAATATATAAAATAGCAGGAGAGCAATTTAATATACGCTCTCCAAAACAGTTAGGTGGAATATTGTTTGAGAAGATGAAACTACCCGTGATAAAGTCCACAAAAACGGGATACTCCACTGATGTAGAGGTCCTAACAGAATTACAAGATAAGAATCCCATAATCCAGGATATACTCAATTTCAGAGAATTAGATAAATTAAAATCCTCCTATATAGATTCCCTGATTACAAGCATTAACAAAGAAACAAATCGTATCCATCCAACTTACCAGCAAACTACAGCGGCTACAGGTAGACTTACAGCCACAAACCCTAATATTCAAACGCTTCCCATAAGAACTGAAAGAGGCAGAAGAATCAGGGAAACAGTAATAGCTCCTCCCGAGCACCTGATCCTTTCCTGCGATTACTCTCAGATAGAATTGCGGATACTCGCACATATTTCACAAGATGAGTGTTTAATCCAGAATTTTGAAAAAGGAGAGGATATTCATACCACTACTGCAGCAAGAATTTTCGGCATCGAACCCGATATGGTCACTCCTTTCCTTCGTCGAAAGGCAAAGGCAATCAATTTTGGTATTATTTATGGTATAAGCCCCTACGGGTTATCAAAACAACTAAAGATAAGCCGTGAGGAAGCTGAAAAGATAATAGAGACCTATTATTACACTCATCATGGTGTTGAAAAATGGCAAACGACCACAGTAGAACAGGCAATAGTCTCAGGATGGGTTAATACCACCTATGGAAGGAAGAGATGGATACCAGAACTACAAAATCCAAGGACCGTTGAATATGGAAAAAGAATCGCTATAAACAGCCCTATACAGGGAAGTGCTGCTGATATAATAAAGAAAGCAATGATAGATATCCAGCATTCCATAGATAATAAGAGGTTAGAAACAAAGATGATTCTCCAGATACATGATGAACTCCTCTTTGAGGTACCAGAGAAAGAAAAAGAAACGGCGGTTCGCCTTATCATCCCCATTATGGAATCGACTCCAGAATTAAGTGTTCCCATTAAGGTAGACTACAGGTTTGGGAAAAACTGGGATGAAGCACATTAGTATACGCTCGGTGGTAGACAGAAAAGAAGTCCAGCGTCGTCAGTCATGAGTCGTGAGTCGAAGATAAAGACAAAGAGTTGGTGAGTTAGTGAGTTGGTCAGTTAGTCAGTTCCTCCCAGACCTCCACAGGGATTAGATTTAGGTGTTAGTACGCTCGGTGTTTGACAGATATGACAAAAAAAGTCCAGCGTCGTCAGTCATGAGTCGTGAGTCGAGCGTCAAAACCCCAGCCTACACACCTCCGGAGATTGCTTCGTCGCTTCGCTCCTCGCAATGACAACTTTTTGGGTTTGTAGGGTGGTATGTGATATGTGATAAGGG
>JAGLZA010000209.1 GCA_023131835.1 Caldifarciminota bacterium | reverse complement strand
CATTGTATATTATGTCTTCATTCTGGACATCGTAACTTCTTGGGTCTTTTATAATAACAACAGGTATACCTAAACTTTCTATTACGCTACCCACTCTTTCAACATTCTCCTCAGATTGACAGCAGCATACTCTTATAATCACAAACTCTGGCTGAGCATTTGCCAATACTTCATAATTTATTCCATCATCTATCCTACCAACGTTTGGAAGTTCTAGACACTTTGGATATAGCACATCACTGGGATAACCAGAACCTGTATAAGTATACTGTTCGCCTTTGTAGGTATAATTATAGGATCCAACCTTTCCGCTACAGCCGCCAATCGCAACCAATGCATCTTCGGGTACACCAAACACAAACATAACTTCTTGAATAAACACATGACTTAGTGCAGCAACTCTTTCTGGGGGTCTATATAATGCTACCCCTTTATCAGCCATATCTGTAACCGTCTTTGGCTTCCCATTCCAGTATGCATATACCCACGCAGCATCTCCTATGTCGTCTAATTTGAAATCACCTTCACCGAGCATGTATGTAAGGATTGCATTCACAAGCTCATCCTTTGTTAGTTCATTATCTTCACCAGCAAATGGTATTTTCTCTTCGTATGCAGCCGCAGGCGTAACCGCCAACGGCAGTACAGATGCAAGAAGTACCATCACCAGTACCAATGCTAACATTCTTTTCATTTCACATTACCTATTTTTGCTCCGTATGGGTGCTCTTCAACTTCAATCTCGCCGTGACACTCTCTTATCTGCTCAGGCATGCACTCCTCTGGGTCATGTTCATAACCCTTCAAACATTCTTCAAACTTTAAGAAAGTTTGATCAAAACGCTTCGCTATACACATTTTTCACATCATCTCCTTTTCCCCTTCTTCCCGAAGATAAATAGACACGCTATTATTAGCGATACCACTGCGAAAATCGCTTCAAAGCCCGGTACCTCAGACGCAGGTGCTGGCGGTGTTGTTGGTTTTGGCGTTGGCGTAATTGCAGGTGCTGCTGCTGGTGTCACTGCGGGCCTTGGCGTAGATTTAGCTTCTTCTCCGCCAACTATGACTATCGTATCTGCTATCGTCTCCCATCTTTCCTTGCCTTCTTCCAGTTCCGGGCTTAGCACTAACAGGTCTACGAATTCGCCTTTGAAAGTGCCTTTGCCAGAAGAAGGCGCCTTCACCGTATATTTTATCTCAGTCTCGTTAATCACCGCAAAAGCAACTTTCCGCCCTGAAACTTTGTATTGGTCAGAAGGATGCGTTGTACCCTTAAAAACGAAGCCTTCTGGGATCGTCTCCACAATACCAGCGACCAGAGGAAGTTCACCGCTAATCCTCAACGTCACGTCGAACTCCGCATCCGGAGCAGGAGCAGTTGGAGAAAACCTCGTCACTTCTGCTTCTGCACCTATGACTGGTACAACAATCGCGGATATGAATAAAAAAACTGCGAAACATGTTATCGCTAACACCAAAATCTTATTTTTATTCTTATCCTTATCTTTTCCTTTCATTTTTCACCTCCTCTTCTTTTCCTTATAAGCAGATATATTCCCGCGACAATCAATCCTGCAATTGCGAATACAGCCTCGAAGCCAGGTATCTTAGGGTTAGATGTCGGACTTGATGACGGAGTTGTTGCTGGAGCAGGTGCTGGTATCGAAGCCGAAGCCTCAGGCGTTGCTGTCGCTGTTGCTGTGGGTGTAGGCGTTGCTATTGCTTTTATCTCTGCCGTGATATTTACACTCGTTGTGTCCGTGTGCCCGTCTCTGTCATCCACCTCTATCTTATATTCGCCTGTTAAAGCCTTTGAGGTGTTAAATGTTGCTGTGAATACACCCTTTGTAACCGATACCGTCTTTTTTCCAAGGTCAGTAGGTCCTGTCACCTTAACATTAATTGAACGCCCCTCTCTGTTAGAGATTCCCGTAATCACTAAGTCACTACCGATTTCCACATCTGCAACCGGGTCAAGCTTCACCATCCTTTCTCCTATTTTTATCCGCAACACTTTCATGAAGTCATCGCTGCCCGCCGTTCCTATGGTTGCATCAGTGATTATAGCTTCTAATTGCTCCTGTGTCTTTCCAGCAAGATTTTTTAGGTCTCTGCCAGCGTATGTTGTCTTTAAACCCTCAAGCAAATCACCAGTATCAAGTCTCCCATAGACGCCATCCTTTCCGGGGCTTAGCACAAACACGAGATATGTGCCGGTATCAGCGTTCTTTTGAACATTGACCTCTATTGAGAAGGCATCGCTTTTACCCGAGGTAGATGCGGTCTCATAAGTAATCCCTGAAGGAAGACCATTGAGTGCAGAATTAGAAGGGTCTACACCCTTTCCGCCACCACCTCTCGGAGCAACGACGATGATGTCTACCGCATCCGAACCGGGTGCAGTACCGCTGAGTATGAAACTATCACCCAGCGCAGCTGCCTCAGAAGATGATTGCACGGTTAGACCGCCACTCACCATCGATACGGTGGTGGAACCATCGTCATTAAAATCGGCAATACGCTGCCCTACCACATAATTCGTATTTATAAATGCCTCTATCTCGATGTCGTCCTCTACTCCGGTTCCACGCGTATCTGGCGTTGGCAACTCCTTTTTAAAAATGCCGTTTTCGTCGATCGGGATGTCGGTCTTCACGATTACATCGTCAATCGCAATATCTACTGTATCTCCCGCGGTGGATGTGCCATTAATCACAAGGTCATTGCCAATCACGCAGGTATCAGGCATGTGGAATGTGACCTTCTTCTTTACAACCGATATATGTACTGTATCCTCCTCACCGCTATCCATATCCTCTACTTTGACCTTATACGAACCTGTCTTGTTGAAGTAGACCGTATATGTTCTCTTACCGCCATTGCCTATCGAATGGTTGAATGTGCCAACTGTCTCTGTTGCAGGGTTGTTGTTTACACCACCTGGAAAGATGGCGTATTGCCCACCTGTTACCACTGACACCGTTATTTTATGTTTGGGTACACCCGTTACGGTCAGTTTCACTGTATCACGTTCAGCTACGGTTGTTTTTGCCGCTTTTATCTCAATTGCGCTCTTTATAATCTTCAGCGTCTTCTCTTCGCTCTTCATAGACAATCCCCGTGCTTTAGTCGCACTCGTAGAAACCTGGAAGGTGTATGTTCCAAGAGCCCACCCGGAGGTATTTATATCCAAATCCCTGACATGGCTCACGTTAACCCCACTAAATACCGTTCCATCTGCCGGATTTTTCTTCAGGGTGTCGCCATTCGGATCCTTCACCTTCAGGCTCACACCATCGTTTGGGTCTAACGAGGTCGTGAGCTTTATCGTGAAGTGTGTTCCTTGAGGTGCGCTTGAAACAGAGGTGGTGCCCTTTTTCAACTCTAAGATTATCTCCGTGGTACCAAGGTGGATCACGGTGGGTAGGCAACCTGCGGATGTACCGGTAGCATTGTAATCGCCAGTCTTCATTCCTGTGGTGTCAAGCCATCCCGTAGAATCCGAGAATCTCGTTTCACCTGCATTGTTATCGCTTATCCCAACCAGGGTTACTACACCAGAAGGGTCGCCAGTCGCATTGTAGAACTGCACGTCCTGACCCAGTATCACGGATGATGGGGTTCCATCCAACCAGACGGTTATGTTGTCGTAATTAACGGTGAAGTTCTGCCCATAACTTGTCTTTATCTGTGTAGCAGGAACCACGGATGCGGATGCAGGCGCTGCCAACGCTGCAAGAACTACTGCTGTTGCTAATAGCACTACTACCAATTTTATGTTTTTCGCTTTCATTTTCTCACCTTTCTTTTATTTTGTTCCTAAAGATGCTACATTATGGTTTTAATATTGAGGATATATATAAGTTTTTCGATTTTTTTCTTACTTCCAATTATGATAAGCAAAAATGTAACAGAATCAACATATTAAAAATTTAATTCTCATAATAAAGTTTCTACTATTCAAATCAAACATGCTATTAATTGACAAACCAATACTACCGGAAATAAAAGCGGCAAGGGGACAAAACTAACTTTTGACTGTTTACATTGATTCATTCCCTTTCTATCGCCTCTTTTACTCGGTCCAGCAAGATGTCCACAATCCGTTCATCCGCTCCTATTGGCTTTCCGTAAATTAGTTTCACATCTCTTCCTATCTCCTCCCATGCTCCCTCAAAGGCTGCTTTCAACTTCTCTGGAATGTCCCCTTTGGTATGCGCCCCATCTGCTAAAAAAACTGGCAGTGCCACTATGCTCTTCATTCCGTCTTTAGCAAGGGTTCTCAATACTTCTTCGATGCTTGGCGAGTTCAATTGCATAAATGCAACCCTTACCGCTTTAAATATCCCCCGCATTTCTATTCTCCTTCTTAACTCTTCTATTACCTCCCTGTTATAAGGCAATTTGCTCCCATGTCCTATTAAAACGACAGCAACGTCTTCTTCGCCTTCACGCACATCATCTCTTTTTTCCTCTTTTGTCAATCTC
>JAGLZA010000208.1 GCA_023131835.1 Caldifarciminota bacterium | reverse complement strand
AACACTATAAATAAGCCTTGCTCTGTTCATAGATAGACTTTAATTAAAAATTTTGTCAAAAGTTAAGCACCGAGTATGAGGGACATGGGGGAGAGCATGGGTAAAAAAATGAGGGGAGGGTGGGGACTCAAGGCACTTGCCAAATGATAGATAGAAATATATATTTAATAAAATAAGGAGGTATTATGATGAGATTTCTTGTAATATTCCTTCTCTTAGTTTCTTTAAGCCTGTGGGCATATATAATTATTGACCATACCTGCACAGATCTAACAGTAATTCCATCGCAATGGATTGAGGCAGCAAAAAACGATGTGCAACTCCATTATGCCCATACTTCTCACGGAGGTCAATTGACAGTGGGGATTCAACGGATCAGAAATGAAGACCTTTTCTATAATTATATCTTGTCTCATGGCAGCCTTCCTGATGGAGATAGTGTCTTCCGAATATGTGACGGACAACTTAATGTTAGTTATGTAACCCCTGAGCATTATTGGTCAACAGCATCAGGGCAGGATGAGACACAGGAAGTGCTGGATTCCTTTCCTGATATTGACTATTCTATGTGGTCATGGTGCACACAACCCAATTCTGCAGATTCCCAGTATATAGCAAATTACTTAAGGATTATTGATTCCCTCGATGATGTCAACCCTAATGTGACCTTTATCTATATGACGGGAACCGCTCAGTATGAGGGTTCCAGTGGATTCAACAGATATAAGAGGAATCAACAGATGAGACAGTATTGTATAGAGAATGACAAGGTTTTATTTGATTTTGCAGATATGGATTGCTGGTGGTATAATCCCTATGCTGATTCCTGGGAATTTCATACATATGAATATACTACAGCTGAGTCAACATATTGGATACCTTCTGAATACGATAGCCTTCGGGGAAACGAAGCAGCACATACGAGCTACAGGAGTTGTGAACAGAAGGGCAGGGGTCTCTGGTGGCTTGTGTCAAGGCTTGCAGGATGGACTGGAATAAATGAAGATGTGCATAATGGAGATAGAGTATCTTTAACAGTTAGTAATGCTTCGGGTCGTCTAATCTTTGGTGATGTGGAACTTCTTTTTAATATCTCAGAAGATGGAATGGTAGAGATCGATGCCCTGGACATCACAGGTAGGAAGATAACCTCTGTGTTGCGCCAATACTTCTCAAAGGGGGCGCATAATTATATCTGGCATCCTGATAATATAAGGTGCGGGATAATCATCCTTCTATTGAGACACTCCGAAGGAGTGGCTTCTAAGAAGATTATCCTGATGAGGTAAATTAGTGAAATTTCCCATTCTTTGCTATGATTCTGCACGGTTTGAGATAGAATGGAGAGTAGAGAAGGAGGTTGATTGTATCTTGTTTTTAGGGTAGTAAATTCTAAAGATATGCATCTCAATCAAACAAACCAAACAAAGGGGGTTGTATGAAAAGGATATTTATTCTTGGAATATTCTTGATAGGCTTAATCATGAATGCAGGGGTAGCACCGGATGAGAATGCAGATCAGGGGGTTATTGTAACACCAGTGGATCCAGAGATAAGAGCAATTATCACACAGATGGATGAGGCAAGGGAAAAGGGAGACCTGGCACTCTTTAAGAGTCTCCTGGAGGAATATAAAAGGTTGAATCCACCCATAATATCCAAAGATGGACCTGAAGTTATAGCGTTAGAATTTTTAGAGGGCAATTATAAGGCAGGTCGCTGGACAGGTACTGATGTTATAGTTGATAATGCCTATGTCTATCAGTCGTTTTCAATGGATACAAGAAAGGATTCTCTTATCTATCTTGTGGCATCAAGACAGCAAAACCCGGGGGATGATTATACAATACCTATCTGGTATTCAGATGATGGAATAAACTGGCATATGCTGTATGGTCCCGGTGTGGGAAATTATGATTTTTATAATCCCTCCTTGAAGATCGTTGAGACACCGGATACCGATTATCTTTTTGTTGCGTTTGAGGCGTATGATAAAACAACCCCTGGACATGATATTATAGTTTTTTATTCCAATTTAGTTAGTGGAGATGTTGCATACTTCTACCCTGCTAACGACCCTAACATTGATGAAAAAAACCCGAGCCTTGATGCCGATGATCTACAATGCCCAGGAATTCCTGTGTTATATCTTGCTTTTGAGAGCGAAGACAGTATCGTTTTTATGAGGTCGCCAAACAAGGGTGAGAACTGGATAGATAGAGCAGTAATCGGTTCAGGCTCTAATACCTGGGATTATAAGGATCCCTCCTGTGCCTTTGGCTGGTATAACTCTGCTGATTCATTCACGGTCGGTGTTGCATGGGCGTATGTAACTACTAATGGAGATGAACGGATTAGATTCAGGAGAAATCGAACTAATGGCATTTATCAAGGCTGGTTGCCCATTACCTACTTTTCTGCACCCGCAAATTGTCTGGATAGTAGACCTTCTCTCAAGATGACCCACGAGGGATATCCTTCAGGTGTGATTACCTTTGAGAGAAAAGATACCGTGGGCACAGATGATGCAGATGTATATGAGTTCTATACATATGATGGCGGTAGGAACTGGACGGATGACTACCTTTATATGCCTGGTCCTACAGCGAATAAGCTGAATTGCCTTTCTGTGGATGATTCCTTAGGGGATTATCATGTATTCTTCAAGGGTTCAGGTGATGATATCCGCTATAAAGAAGCACATTATGATAGTTTAGATTTTAGTGGTTGGACTACTTCTATTGCTATCAGTGACGGTGGTGACATAGCCAATGTAGTATCTCCTGCCTCAGCGGTTCGTGATGGAGAACCCTGTGTATGCTGGAAAATAAACGTTCCTATTGTAGGAAATGACACCTTAAAATTCGATGCCCTCTGGCTTGAGACAGGTGTTGAAGAGGAACCCATCGAAGAGGTCTCCACTGCTCCTTTCTCACTAACACCCAATCCATCCAATGGGATTGCAATGCTTTCCTATACTGTAGAAAGAGAAGGTAATGTGAAGATATCCCTCCATGATATTACCGGAAGAACCATCAAGAATCTACTTGATGAGACCAAAGGAACCGGGAGATACTCGCTTGAAATAAATAATAAGGCTCTTCCTTCCGGTATATACTTTGTTCATATAAAGACCTCTGATGGTGTATATACCAAATCTATGACCGTTTTAAGGTAGGGGTGATTCACGAATCACCCGAAGTAGGGGCGAGGTTTCCTCGCCCTTTCTCGGGTCAGGGAACCTGACCCCTACAAAACATTGTAGGCATGCCCCGTGCAATGTTTACTATTTCACAGGGCACGAATTTATTTGTGCAATCTCTCTTCCTCAGAAGGAGGAAGGGCTTTACTTTTCAAGTTTTTATTATAAAATGAAGATAGAGGGAAGTGCTATGAAACGATTTATTGCTATTGTGGATGATGAACCCGATATTTTGGAACTTGTTTCCATTCATCTGGAAAAAGCAGGTTTTGAGGTTAAAACATTTGAAGATGGAGAAACTCTTCTCAGGTTTATAGACAGTCAAATTCCTGACCTTATTATTCTGGATCTAATGTTACCTGATATAGGCGGTCTTGATATTTGCAAAAACCTTAAAAAGCAGGAGAGATTTGCTTCTATCCCTATTATTATGCTTACTGCAAAAGGTGAAGAGGTGGATAGGGTGTTGGGTCTTGAATTGGGAGCTGATGACTATGTTACGAAGCCCTTTTCTCCAAGGGAGTTAGTGGCACGGAGCAAGGCTGTTTTAAGAAGAACGGAACATAAAAAAGAAGTGAATACAATTAAAATTGGAGATATTCTTGTATTATATCTGCATAGATACGAGGTTACCGTTAAAGGAAAGAAGGTCGATCTTACTACTACAGAGTTTAAGATTCTGAGGATGTTAGCCGAGAGAAGGAATTGGGTGTTTACAAGAGATCAGATTCTTGATTATCTATGGGGCGAAGAGAAGGCTGTTCTGGACAGGACAGTAGATGTTCACATAAAGAATTTGCGGGAAAAGATTGGAGAAGCAGGCAGATTTATAAAAAATATAAGAGGTGTTGGGTACAAACTGGAAGTATGAAAAAAACAATTTTTTTCAGGATATTCAGCGGCTACCTATTATTAACATTGACAATGTCTACATTAATCCTTATTTTTTCCTTTAAGACTATAAGGAATCATTATATTGACACCTTAACTTCTGATTTGAAGAATCTTGCGATTTCTCTCCAGCTGAAAACAATACCTTCTTTGAGGGAAGGAAATTTTGGGGAATTAGATTCTCTAATAAAGGATCTGGGAAAAAGTATTCATACAAGAATCACTATAATAAACCCTAAAGGTATAGTTTTAGCAGATTCTGAGAAAGATCCCCTTTTAATGGAGAACCACCTAACAAGGCCAGAGGTGATGCAGGCATCATACGGAAAGGTAGGAACTTCTTTGCGTTACAGCACAACGTTGAAGGAAGAGTTATTGTATGTTGCCATTCCTGTCAGAGAAAATGGTGAGATGTTAGCTGTTCTGAGGGTCAGTCTATTTTTAAGTCAGATAAATGTTTTACTTACGGACATAAAAGTAAAGATTTTACAGGTAATGGCTATAGTTGTAGCCATATCTCTCCTGGTGGCTTTCATTTTTTCACGGAAATTTTCAAAACCCATCAAAGAATTGGTTCTTGCATCAAGGAGGGTTGCTAATGGTGACTTCAGCGTGAAGGTATTCCCCGAAAGTAAAGGGGAGTTACAGGAATTGTCAGGTAGTTTTAATTATATGATTTCCAGAATAAAAGAATTAGTGACAGAGATATCACAGCAGAAAGGAGCATTGAATGCAATAATTGAATCAATTCAAGAGGGACTTCTGGTGTTGGATAAAAAAGGAAGAATAATAATTAGTAATGATAGCTTTGAAAGAATTCTTGATAATCCGTCTATTTCAGGAAGGTTTTATTGGGAAGTTATACGGAAACCGAAGTTGGCCGAACTCATTAAAAGGATTAAAGAAGGGAAGACAGGAGGTCCAGAAGAAATAGAAATAAATGATAGGAATTTTATTTGCAGTGCATCATTTCTAAAATCTTCTGAAGAGACAGTATTCACGTTCCACGATATTACAGAGATGAAAAGATTAGAAGAAATGAAAAAGGATTTTGTTGTAAATATATCCCATGAGTTACGAACCCCCCTTACTGCAATAAAAGGATTTTTGGAAACACTTGAAGAATCAATAGATGAAAAAAACAGACAATATGTGGATATATTGAGCAGGCATACAGAACGGCTTACAAATATTGTTAAAGATTTACTGTTGTTGTCAAGTCTTGAAGAAAGGAGATTGGGATTAGAACCAGAGAAGGTAAATTTGGAAGAATTACTGAACAATATCCTTAGCATATATAAACATGCCATAAAGGAAAAGAATCTGAGATTGATAATCGATGTGGAAAAAGATATCCCTGATATTAAAGCGGATCCATTTAAGTTAGAACAAATGTTTATAAATCTCATAGAAAATGCAATCAAATATACTGAAGAAGGGGAGATTAAAATATCTCTAAAAAGAGAGGGTAAAAAAATCAGAATTGATATAAAAGACACAGGGATAGGTATATCCCAAAAGCATCTCCCTCGTATCTTTGAGAGATTCTATACGGTTGATAAGTCACGTTCAAGGAAACTTGGAGGAACAGGGCTTGGTCTCTCTATTGTAAAGCATATCGTGCTTTTACACAACGGCACAATAGATGTAAAAAGCATCCCTGGCAAGGGGACAATATTTAGTATAACACTACCTAACGTTTATAAATAGATTAAAATTATCTAAAAAGTCGAGAACTAAGGGCATTCTGACAACCCATAAAAAATTTTAGATTCAATCTGTGTGTCAAGCTCGGAGTTTGACAGTATGATATTATATCCACTAATTTTTGCTAAATATATAATGTCTTATCTGTCTAACTCCGAGCGTATAAACTCCACAACTTTGGGACAAGTTCAACGATTTAGATCGTTGGTTTATTCCTAAAAATTAACAAATAATTAACATAATCTTTATACAGAGTTAACAAAGGTTAGATATAACTTATACCATAGAATGGTAGAAACCATAATAAAAGGAGGTGAAAATAAGGATGGAAGGAAGGATTGTAAAATTGAGTATAAACAAAAAAGGAGGTAATATTGTGAAAGGACGAACTGTTTTAGCAATACTGGTAATCTTATCGGCAATATCTATTCCCCGGATGCTTGGAGCGGAGGAGACAAAGCTCTCGATGACTTTATGGAACAGGGGCACAGTAAAAAGAGAAAGTGGGCAATATACCGAAAGGTACTTTTCTCTTGAAAGGGGTTATTTACGGATCGAGCCAAAGTTTACAGACAAGATAAAGGGTAGATTCAATCTTGACTTTTTCTCTGATGATGACGCCCTCGATGGTGCAGGTATCAAACTGAAATACGCTTACCTCGATTTCAAAGAACTCATCCCGATACCTGAAAGTAAAGTGACTGTTGGATTGATTAAGAGCTACTTTGGAACTATCTATGATTGGAATTACATTACAATACAAAAGGCTTTAGAAGATAAAGAAAAGGTGATTTCCTCTACTGACTACGGTATCGCACTCTATGGTTACATACCCCAGGGGTATGGAGAATACGCAATTTCTGTATTGAACGGCGAGGGTTATAAAAAAACAGGCGGAGATGTAAATCTAAACCCGGCATATCAGGCAAATATAAGGTTAATCCCCATACCAGGTGTGACTATTGGTGGGTCAATTCGTTATGAGGATGTCTCTTTTGACCCTGATACAACCATATCGAACTTAGTGTATGCGGGAGTTGGTCATATTGTGGTTGGTCCATTAGAACTCTGGGGCGAATATCTGGTTAAGGATCTGGAAGAAATCAGGAGTCAGGGATTCATGGCTATGCCTATAGTTAAACTTAAAAAACTCACCTTCTTAGATGTAGATTTGGTTGGAAGATACGATGTGTGGGATAAAAATATAGATGTTGATGATGATGGACATTCAAGGATAACCGGGGGCTTGAACTGGAACATTCTTCGCAATGCGAAGAACAGACCCCTAATTATGCTACAAGCTAACTGGGAAAGAACTATGTATGAGGAAGAAGGTAAAAATTCTGAGGACTTATACCTGATTCAGCTTCGCTGGTCTTTCAGTACTAAAATAAAGTAACGGAGTAGATGTGGATAATAGTCACAATTGCACAGAGAGAGTACACAGAGATAAAGAATTAAACAAAATTGAAATGAAATCCCCTGAAGTAAAATACTCTGTGCACTCTTTCTCTTCAATTAAAAAATTAAACTCTGAGAACTCTATGTCTCTGTGGCAAAAAGTTAATAAAGGAGGTTTAAAATGGTAAAAAAGCTAAAGTTTTCCTTATTGGTTTTCACAAGCCTTGCTGCTACTATCTTTCTGGCAAGCACTTCACTTTATGCAGCTTCAAAGAAGATAACAATAACTGGTTCTACAACGGTATTACCCATAGCTCAAAGAGCTGCAGAAGCGTATATGGATATACATAAGGATATTAGTATCTCTGTAAGAGGTGGAGGTTCCGGTGTAGGGATAGCAGCTCTTATAGATGGAAGAGCTGACATTGCCGATGCTTCACGTCCTATAAAGACAAAGGAACTAAAAACTGCTCGTGAAAAGGGAATTAATCCATACGCTAATATAGTGGCGAAAGATGGAATTGCTGTAGTTGTCCATCCTGACAATCCAGTGAATGTCTTGAGTTTAGAAGAGTTAAAGAAAATCTATACAGGAGAGATAACCAGTTGGAAGGAAGTTGGTGGCCTGAGTAAGCCCATTGTGGTGATTTCCAGAGATTTTGCATCAGGAACGTTTGAGGTATTTAAGAAATTGGTTCTTGGAGGTGCAAAGGTTAAGGACAGAGCTTTGATGCTTGCCTCTAATAAAGCTGTTGCCACAACTGTTACCACCACACCTGATGCAATCGGTTATATAGGGCTCGGTTATCTTTCCGATAATGTTAAGGCTCTCAAAATAAATGAAGTTATGCCTACAAATGAGACTGTGAATGATGATTCTTACAAACTTGCACGTCCTCTCTTTATGTATACTAATGGAAAGCCAAAGGGCTTGATTAAGTCCTTTATTGACTTTGTTTTATCTTTAGAGGGTCAAAAGATAATTGAAGAAGCAGGATTCGTTCCTGTCAAATAGAACCTTACGCTATAAGGTGGGGGTTGCCTCGACCCCCACGCCCCCACCTTATAAAAAATTGGAGAAAGGATGAAAGAGAAATTATTTAAATATGTAACTACGCTGGCTGCTCTTTGCTCTATAATTTTCCTGTTCGGCATTATATTTAGTATATTTAAAGAGGGATATCCCATATTCAGGGAAGTAGGCTTGTTTAAGTTTCTCGGGGGTAAATCATGGCATCCCACTCATTATCCACCGGACTTTGGCATCCTATCATTAATAGTAGGCTCTATAGTCGTAACTATTGGTGCACTTATCGTCTCTATCCCTCTTGGGGTCGGTTCTGCAATCTATATAGCCGAATTAGCCCATCCCAGAATCAAAGAGATATTGAAACCATTGGTGGAACTCCTTGCTGGTGTACCTTCGGTGATATACGGATTATTCGGGATGGCATTTTTGAGTCCATTTATAAGAGAGTTATTCGATATACCAACCGGGTTAAATGCACTTACGGCCTCGATAATCCTTGGCATAATGGTTGTGCCTATCATTTCGAGTATTTCCGAGGATGCTATAACCTCTGTTCCAAAGGATATCAGAGAAGCTTCATATGCCCTTGGTGCAAATAAATGGGAGACTATAATAAGGGTTGTTCTGCCATCTGCAAAGTCAGGTGTGATTGCGGGCGTTGTTCTTGGATTCGGTAGAGCTATCGGAGAGACAATGGTTGTTCTGATGGTGTCAGGAGGTGCTGCAATAATTCCAAAAACCATTTTAGAACCAGTTCGGCCAATGACCTCTGCAATTGCAGCTGAGATGGGAGAGACAATTATGGGCAGTTCTCATTTACACGCTTTATTCGGAATCGCAATAGTTCTCTTTATAATAACTCTTGTTTTGAATATGACGACAGAGTTGGTAATAAAGAAGAGAATGACAAAATGAATTGGAGAAAGACAAAGGCGTTTTTTGGAGTTAATGCATTAAGGCTTTCAATCCTTATAAGCATCATATTCCTTTTTTTCTTTATAATCCTTATATTCTCTAAGGGTGGAAGAATGCTCTCGTGGTCTTTCATTTCAGATGTTCCCAGAGATGGTATGACAAGAGGGGGTATATTTCCTGCAATTGTGGGCACGCTCTACCTTACTATTCTTGCTGTTGCTTTTGCATTTCCACTCGGACTATTGGCAGCAATTTATCTTGTTGAATATGCAAAAGAGGGATGGTTGGTGAGCATAATAAGAATAGCGATTAGCACTTTAGCGGGTGTCCCATCAATTATATTTGGCCTTTTTGGACTTGCAGTTTTTGTTATTATGTTCCGCTTTGGAGTGTCTATATTGTCTGGCTCGTTAACTCTGGGTATAATGGTATTACCTATAATAATCAAGGCAAGTGAAGAGGCCATCAAATCTGTACCCGATGATTTTCGTGAAGCATCATACGCTCTGGGTGCAACAAAAAGTACAACTATAATCAAAGTGGTAATACCTACTGCATTACCAAATATTCTTACAGGTGCGATAATGAGTGTTGGAAGAGCAGCCGGAGAAACTGCTCCTATTTTATTTACTGCAGCAACCTTCTACACGAGGAGACTACCAAAATCTATTTTTGACGAAGTAATGGTGCTTCCATATCATATATATGCATTGATGACCGAAGGCACCAGTCCCGAGTATCAGGGTCCGATAGCTTATGGAACAGCAGTAGTGCTTTTAGGTTTAGTATTAACCATTAGTGCTATAGCGATAATTATAAGGTATCGTATGAGGAGGATGAAGAAATGGTGAATGAAGCTATAGAGGTTAATGGTCTTAATCTATGGTTCGGGAAAAAGCAAATATTGAAAGATATAAATCTCTCAATCCCGGAAAAAAAGTTAACTGCCGTGATAGGCCCTTCAGGTTGCGGAAAAACCACTCTTCTGAGATGTTTTAACAGAATGAATGATTTAAATAGTGATGCGAGAATTAAGGGGAGTATCATCATTGACGGCAAGGATATATACTCAAATAAAACTGACCCCTGTTCTATCAGGATGAAGGTCGGAATGGTTTTTCAGAAACCTAACCCATTTCCAAAATCCATCTATGGGAATGTAGCTTTTGGATTACATATAAAAGGAATAAGAGATAAAAATACAATTATGGAAATAGTTGAAAAAAGTCTCAAGAATGCCTGGTTGTGGGATGAGGTGAAGGATAGACTGAATAGTTCTGCTTTTGAGCTTTCTGGAGGGCAACAACAGAGGCTCTGTATAGCACGGGCCCTGGCTACCAATCCGGAAGTCATTCTTTTCGATGAACCTACTTCTGCACTTGACCCTCAGGCAACAAGCAAAATAGAGGAATTGGTGCTTGAACTGAAGAATTCCGTCACCGTGGTACAGGTAACCCATAATATAGGTCAGGCAGCAAGGGTATCGGATTATACTGCTTTTTTATACCTCGGGGAATTGATCGAATTTGGACTTACCGAAAAAATGTTTACCATCCCAAAGGACAAGAGGACAGAAGAATACCTTGAGGGAAAGTTTGGATAAGGAGGAATAAAATGATGGCAGAAAGGATAGAGTCACTTAAAGGTATAATTGTAGATTTCGCATCTCTTGTAGAAAATATGATAGATAAGAGCATAAAGGGCTTGACTGAAAGAAATCTAAAATTACTAACCAGCGTAATTGAAGAAGATGAGCCAAATGCAAACAATCATGAAATAGAAATCGAGGAACATTGTGTAGAACTTATTGCACAGTTTGAACCAAAAGCAAAAGACTTGAGAATTGTACTGATGATTCTGAAAATGAATAATGACCTGGAAAGAATGGGAGACCATGCTGTAAATATTGCAGAGAGTTCATCGTTTTTAATAGAGAGACCCAAAGTAAAAACATTATTCGAGGTAACAAAGTTGTCTAATGAAACAAAAAGAATGTTAAGTGACAGTATTAATACCTTTATTAACGAAGATGCATCAAAAGCGAAAAAGGTCTGTGAGAGAAATAGCATTGTGGACGATTTAAGGGATAAAATTTTAAGAGAGTTAATCGAGAATATGATCGAGGACCCTGCAACTATCGAGCGAAATATGCATTTACTTAGGATCACTAAGAATCTTGAGCGAATTGCCGATCTGGCTACGAATATATCTGAGGATACAATATATATGGTAGAGGGGAGGGTCATAAAACATCATAAAGAAAATAATTCGGGATGAATATTCTAATGCCCGAAAAAGGAGATATCATAATGATGAAAATTGTTCATTTATCCGATTTACATATTGGTGGTTCCAACTTTGTATCCGAATGGGGCGATCGAGTTATAAAAATGGTGAATTCCATAGACCCACAGATACTTGTTATCACAGGGGACCTTACTTCTAATGGTTATGTAGATGAATATGAAAAGGCTTCCAAATTTCTGGATAGATTCGTTATCAAAAATATGTTAGTTGTTCCCGGAAATCATGATGCAAGAAATATGGGATATGAGATATTTGAAGAAATTTTTAAGACAAGATTCCCATATTTTAAGAACGACAAAGTCCTTATTCTGGGAATAGATTCCAGTGAGCCAGATATTGATGATGGACATATAGGGCGGGAAAACTATGCCTTTATACGAGAGAAATTGTCGGTTGATAATAAGATAAAAATCCTTGCTATGCATCATCACCTTATACCTATTCCAGGGACGGGAAGGGAGAAAAACATACTGGTGGATGCTGGTGAGGTTTTGAAACTTTGTATAGAACTGAAAGTTGATTTTGTTTTATCTGGTCATAAACACCTGCCCTGGATATGGAAACTGGAAAATACTAATTTAGTAACTGCTGGAACTGCTACATCACGGAAGTTAAAAGGTAGAACTTATCCCTCGTTTAATTTATTGGAAATTGAGAAAGAATATATGGTAATAAAGGAGATAAATGTATTAGAGGGGAGTTTTAAAGAAATCCTAAGAGAAAGGATTTCTCCAACCCTGATAAAAGAACCCCTTTTGGTTTAAAGGATCAGACTCGGTACACAGTAGGACAATATTGATCATCAGTCAGAGGCAGAAGGTTGGTGAGTTGGCCAGTTGGACGGCAAAAAAATCTTGAATCGAGAGTTGGGATTTAGGGGGTAGGATTTGGGTTCAGAGTACTGAGTTTATTGAGTTCATAGGGTTCGTAGGGTTCATAGAGTTCGTGGGGTTCGTGGGGTTGGAAACCCAGCACAGAGCCCTTCCGAGGTTGCTTCACCGGGGTCGAGCAGGAAGAGAGAGATTGCTTCACGGAGCGGAGCAGGAAGAAGAGTTCGCAATGACATTGTTCGCAATGACTAT
>JAGLZA010000207.1 GCA_023131835.1 Caldifarciminota bacterium | reverse complement strand
AAACGGCCATTCCACACGAAACGTTCGACATTTTTCAAAAGGGACAAAAATATTGCAGAGGCATTGTCTTTTCTATGGGGGATTTATAATAGGGGTAAGTGTATGAACAAAGAAGAGTACATCAAGAGGCGCGGTGAAGTGGCGTATGAAAAAATGTTGCAGCAAAGCCGTGATTGGAAATTGCAGCATCCTAAAGAAATTAGTGTTGCAAATAAGAAATGGCGAGAAGCTAACCCTAACAAAGTTTTAGCATTGAATCAAGAGCTTTATCGCAAAGGTGGTAAGCGATACCAAAAACAACTCAAGTATCAACATACGGGTCTTCAAGGCGAACGAAATATGATCAGAATGAAACACGCGAGACAGTATCTAACCATCAAACAAGCAACGCCAAACAGTGTTTTTCACCACGAGTGGATACCTGGCACGGCGGAATATAAAGGGGTTGCTTTAGTTGAGGCCGAGGCACATAGACATGGAATCATAGACGTTATCCAAATATTAGAAGGAGAGATAACTATATTCACAGAAAAAGAAATAGCAGAACAGGGGGCGCAATATGACATCTAAAAGCTGTTGGAAAGGATTGGAAAGGCGAGTATGTGAGAAGTTCGGTGGAAGACGCACACCTTTGTCCGGCAGCAATAGCCAGCATGGTACTTCATCAGATTGTATTGAAACTAAATTCCCCTGGCTATACATCGAAATAAAGCTCAAGGCTTCCTTCTATCACCACACACTATTCAAAGACGCAGCGAAAATAGCACAAAGTGAACTATACAAAAAACAACCAAAAACACCAATACTTATAACACATGTAAAGAGTGAAGGGAGCGAACTGGTCACGTTAAGAATAGCAGACTTCTTAGCTATGTTACATGCACGGGGGTGTTACAATGAATGAGGAATTGGAACGCATGGAAAAACACATAAATGAATGCTTTGCGCATATCAGGCCGACTATATCGTTAAGAGAACTCTATGAATACAAAACGCATATTATGAACGAAGAAGTGGTAATTCCCTGTTTACGGGGGGACATATCGTTCC
>JAGLZA010000206.1 GCA_023131835.1 Caldifarciminota bacterium | reverse complement strand
ATTCATTTTTGAACTTTGATTTGTATTTTTACATTTTGATATTTGATTTTTACATTTTAGCGGCTTTGCCGCGATATGAACTCCACGAACTCAATACACCCAACCGTTTATTTGCAGATTTTGGAGTAGCAGAGCTTGCTCTGCACCCTCTACATCGGGACAAGGATGTCCCTCCTACATTGTAGGAGCGGTTTCCCAACCGCGATATGTGGGAGGGGTAATTCATGAATTACCCCTACTCCCTAATCACAACTGGGGAATTGTTCCTACAGAGGGCAAGATATATCTTGCCCCCTACCCACCAACTCACTAACAGACTAACTGGCCAACACATTTAATCAGTGAAAATCAGTGTCAAAAAAAGGCACAAGACACCTAAATCCTCATTTTTACACAAATTTCTCTTAGCACTCTTTGCTTCCTTTGCGAGCTTTGCGAGAAAGATGGGGGTAGTGTGAAGGTTTTTAAACCTTGACAATTCTGGTTTATTGTATTATATATATTAATAGTAATAAATGTATTACAAATAATACGTAGTTATAAAAGAAAGGAGGGTTTATGATTACTGCAAGGATTCCAAAGGAAATAGAAAAGAGGCTTGAAGAACTGTCTGAGTTAACGCATCGCTCCAAAAGTTTCTATATAAGAGAAGCGTTAAAGGCATATCTTGAAGATCTTGAGGACTATTATATTTCCCTGGAGAGATTAGCAGATAAAAAGGCGAAACGTTATACACTAAAGGAAGCAAAAAAGAAAATTGGCTTATAACGTTATTCTATTAGAACAATCTTTAGAAGAATTAACCTTGCTCGACAAACAAATTGCTAAACGTATCTTATACAAAATTGGGACATATCTTGTAAAATCCCCCAAAACACTTGGCAAACCATTAAAAGGGGAATTCGCGGGTTTTTTCAAGTATCGGATAGGAGACTGGAGGATAATTTATTATCTCGATGAGGAAAGTAACACAATTACGATTACAAAAATAGGGCATAGGAAAGAAGTTTATAACCACTAACCCTTATAAAAAAAGGGTTCAAGGGTTGAGTGTTAGGATTAAGGATTAGAAGTCGATAATCTATAGTCATCAGGCAGAGGGTTGGTGAGTTAGTCGGTTGGTCTGTTGGACGGTCAAAAAGTCTTGAATCGAGAGTTAGGGTTTTGGGTTTAGAGAATTAGAATTAATTAAACTTTCTTCTGCATTCATCTGCGGCATAATCAGCCAACAGCTTACAGCAAACAGCAATCAGCTAAGGTGTATTTATTTGTTTTCTGGTTTTCTCTTTCTCGAAGCACAAAATTCCAGGGTGGTAGGTGGTTCTGCGTTCATCTGCGGTTAAATTCTTCAGGTTTGGGGATGGGTTCTTTAAATCAGTTCAATCTGTGAAAATTTGTATCAAAAAAAAGGTGGGAGGGTTGTGTGCTCTTTCTCGAATTACAAAAATCAGGGGTGGTGATGGGCTCTTTCGTTTATCTGTGTTCATCTGCGTTTATCTGCGGTTAAATTTTTTAGGGGTGGGAGGAGGTTTTCAAACCTTGACAAAGCATTATATAAATTCTATCATAATCCCATGGAACTCATACTTGCTTCGGGTTCACCGAGACGAAAGATGTTCTTCGAGCAGTTGGGACTCAAATTCACTACGATGGTTACGGGGGTAGAAGAGGTTATACTCAACACTCCTGTAGAGACCTGTCTCTATAATGCTATCCAGAAGGTAAAATGGGTCGCAAATAATATTAAAATAGATAATAACTCCATTATCGTTGGTTTTGATACCCTGGTTTATATTAATGAGAAGATATTGGGGAAACCCGAAAGCAAAGAATCTTCAAAAGGGATGTTGGATGAGTTATCCGGGGCCTGGCATGAGGTATATACGGGTATAGCATTATGGGAAAAGGAAGAGGTAATATATGATTTTGAAATGACGAGGGTCAAATTCCATTCCCTTACGGAAACACAGATCAACCTCTATGTAGATTCTGGAGAGACTCTTGATAAAGCAGGTTCATACGGGATACAGGATAAGAATATGTCGTTCATTGATAGAATCGAGGGTGATTTTACCAATGTGGTCGGGCTCCCCTTATCCACTACAAGAAACCTGCTGCATAAAGCAGGGATCATCATCTGAGGAGACTATATGTGGACAAAAACAATAGAATGGCTTGGGGATAGGGCAAGGTTGATTGATCAGCGGAGATTGCCAGAAGAGGAAATCTATGTGGATATAGATTCGGTTGATGGGATGTATAAAGCAATAAAGGAAATGCTCATCCGTGGAGCACCGGCTATAGGTGTTGCAGCAGGATATGGAATTGCACTGGCTGCCCTTGAAAATTGCGACAAGGATTATATAAAGGGAAAGATTGAATTTATAGAGCAGGCAAGACCCACAGCCTATAATCTTTTCTATGTAGCAAATAGAATGAGGAAACTCCTGAAGGTAAAGGATATCAATCCCTCAATGTTTGTAGAGAAAGCAATTGCTATACACAAAGAGGATCTTGAATTGACAGAAAAGCTGGGTGTGTATGGAGCGGAATTACTCCCCAAAAAAGCACGATGTATGACCATTTGCAATGCAGGAGTCCTTGCAACCGGAGGTATAGGGACAGCCCTTTCTATATTCTATAAGGCAAAAGAGGAAGGAAAGGAAATAGTGGTTTTTGTCCCCGAGACAAGACCTTTCCTTCAGGGTGCAAGACTCACCTGTTGGGAACTCCAGAAAAATGGGATAGAACCTATCCTTATAGTTGATAGTGCTATATCACACATTCTGAAAACCGAGAAGATAGATTCAATATTTACAGGAGCCGATAGGATAGCAAGAAATGGCGATACAGCAAATAAGATAGGGACATACGGTCTTGCTCTTTCTGCACGAGAACATCAAGTCCCCTTCTTTGTTGTTGCCCCATCAACAACCTTTGATCCTGCTATAGAAAGAGGGGATGAAATCCCCATTGAGGAACGAAAAGCCGAAGAGGTGACAGGCTTTAGAGGGACTCGCACTGCACCAGAGAATATAATGGTTAGAAACCCTGCTTTTGATGTCACTCCTCACAATCTGATTTCAGGTATCATAACAGAAAAGGGGATAGTATATCCTCCCCTTGAAAAGGGGCTGGAGATACTTATATGATACTTCTTGCGCTCATCATGGTAGAAGAAGATATATTCGAACCTGAACTCCCGCTTCCTGAGATAAAGCCAACGCTGTCCTGGATATACAGGATGGATGTTAATCGTATTAAGGTGGGAGTCAATCGTGACCGTTATCATCTGCTTTCAGCAAAATTTGGATGTTTCAGGATATGCAGTATAAAGGAGAGGGATTTTGCAGAACATTATTCTCTGTCATCATCAGTACAATCAGTGTCATACAGGATTCATCTGGATCATCAAAACTGGGATCGAAAGAGGGTAACTCAGGTAGAAGGTTGGAAATGGATATATTATGACTCGAATCTACTCCTTGGATGGGTGGATGGTGTACACTATGAAGATTCCCTCTTATGGGCATGGGGAGTTCGTTATTATAGTTCCTTTCCTTCTATTTCCGTAGGAGGCTGGATGAATTATAAAGATACCCCTGATTTTGGTGTAATCCTGCAATACAGTGGTTTTAGGATTGAATATGGGAAGGAGAGGAGGTGTGCAGGCTATATAGGGAGTTTAGGGGATATAAAGGTCGGAAGATTCAGGGATTGGTTCCCTACCACTTTTTTCCCCCTAAAGGATCAATATCCACGAGTTCTCGCTTATTATGGCGCAAGAATACACCTTTCTATGCTTGAGATAACCGCAGGGAGAAGGGATTATTATATCTCTGAAAGTGATACATTACAATGGGTAGAAGGTAATTGCTATTTTTCTACGATACGAATGGAAGGGAGAAGGTTTGGGTTCCTTGTTACTTATCAGCAAGAGGGCATTGTGAAGGGATACGGTAGCGCCTATCTCTCTGGTAATGTTGGTTGGCTTGGCTACGGCTTCTCCCTTACTGGTTTTTCTCACCCGAAAAGATATACAACTGGCTCTATATCGCTCTGGTGTGAGACTGAAATCTCTCCATTTGCGTCTATCCGGAATATCTCTTACAGTAGAGAAGAAGATTTGTTGAATCCCGTATATTACATAGGTGTACATTGTGTTTACTAAGTCAGAAAAAAGAGTGATATTTTTTCTCATAATAGTCTTTGTATCTGGAAGTGTAATAAGACATTTTTATCCTGATGAGGTGCGCACAGAGGAACCAATTTCGCCATTCCCTATCAATATAAATACCGCCTCAAAGGAGAAACTGATGCTGCTTCCGGGTATAGGTGAGGTCTATGCAGAACGGATAATAGAGTTTCGAAAGGAAAATAATGGATTCAGGGTTAAGAGAGATTTATTGAAGGTAAAAGGGATTGGAGGACAAAAACTTAAAAGGATGAATGATATGATTACTATTGGAGGTAAAGATGATGATAAATGAAGTAACCCCAGGTTCTGTTATCTGGTATCCCCCCAAAATTTTAGATTCAATTGCTGTTAATACAGTAATTGCAACCATTAACAATGAATTCTTCCGTAGGGGCGTATTGCAATACGCCCCTACCAATCTTATTTCTCCTCTGTGTCCTCTAAAATACCCAAAATTAAAGGGGAGGGTTGGGCTCTTTCGTTCTCTGTGCCCTCAGTGGTTAAAAAAAGGGGGGGTAGGGAGTAGTTCAGTTAAGAATCATATTGAGAAAAAAGGAATCTCTGTCCAATGATTATATTTCTTTTTTCCATAAGTACATTGATGTCACCTGGTAAGCCAAGGGTTCCAGTGATACGAGAGCTTATACAAGGAGATACCATCGGAATAACCATATTGATTGAATATGCAGAATCAACGGCAAAGGAAGTAATCCCACCTGCACCATATCCGGTGAGAAAGGGTACCACTCCAAGAATACTTTATAGGGATCCACTGGTATATGAAAAAGATGCGTTCTTTCCTGCAACACCGTATTCCTTTTTTTACCTTGGCAGGAAACGAGGGGTTCCATATTATATACTGGAAGTCCATCCATACCAGTATAATCCGATAAAAAATAAGATAAGATATGCTGAAAAAATAGATATTAAAAAATCAGAAAAAAGTATACCTATAACCAAAAACGGTAAGGATACCCTTCTTATTGTAGCACCAGAAGGATTCTTCCCTACAATGAAGGATTTCATCTTTTATAAGAGGCTACTTGATTTTACTGTAGATACATTAATAGTTCAACCTTCCTGGGATACAACGAGGATAAGGGAAGAGATATTACAAAGGGTGCCTGATTATCTACTTCTTGTTGGAGATGTATCACAGATACCTGCTTTTTACAGGACACTCTATATGCCTGAAGTAGGAAATGATCCTCGATATACCGACCTTTATTATGCCTGTGTTGATTCGGATTTTATTCCTGATATGTATTACGGAAGGATGAGCGTTGGGGATACTATCGAGTTGAGGGACATCCTGAATAAGATAATAGGTTATGATTCATTGGCAGGTTATTGGAAAGGAAGGGCTTTCTTTATGGCTTCTAATGATTCCTGGTATCATACTCTGGCAGAGGAAACCCAGATATATTCAATGGAAAGGGCAAGGGCAAGTGAGATGACAGTTGATTCAAACTTTGCATATTATCCCCAATATGCAGGAACTCCTCTTGATTTTGCATTTAGCGGTGGAAGGTCTATTGCTGCCTATTCGGGGCATGGTGGTACATATAGTTGGAATGGTCCTAACTTTAATCTGAACGATATACAGAATCTACCTTCCAATCAGAGAACACCTATCATCTTCAGTTTTGCCTGCTTCACAGGGTCTTATCAGGTAGATGACTGTTTTATGGAGGAGTGGAATAAACTCAAAGGAAAAGGTTCTGTATTATCCTTTGGTTCTTCTACCTATTCCTACTGGGATGAGGATGATATCTTTCAGCGAAGGATATTTGATGTTCTCTTTTCAGGTCTATCCATAGGAGCGGTGATTGATACCTCGAAACTCCTGTTTGCCAGGGATTATACAGGTGATCCTGTATTTATTGAATCTTATCATCAGCAGTATAACCTTTTTGGTGACCCGACTCAAAAGGTAAAGACAGGAAGCGAAGAGAAGACCTTGCTCGATTTACCAACAATATGTAGTGTTGATGACACGATAACAGTATCCACATACAATAATGGGAAGATTGGACTTGTCCAGGGGGATAGAGAGATGATTGTAGATGCGGATTTCACCGGAAAGGCATCCATTCCGCTATCAGGGTTTGTTGCAGGGGAGCTTATGGTTATGGCGGCAGAAAGGAACGCGCTTACCACAACAGGTACCATCCACCTTTCCCCGGAACCCCTTGAGGATATATTCGAGGTTGTGCCAAATCCAATCATCGGAACCTTCTTCAATCTTCATTTCTTTGCTATCAAGGGAGAAGTGATGGCGCATCTATATGATATTCTGGGCAGACAGAGAGAGGAAAAGAGATGGGTTTATCAAGAGGATGATACACGGAATGAGGAATGGAATGTCAGTAATCTTCCGGGTGGTATCTATTTCCTCGAGGTCCATCAGGGAAATCTCTGGAGATTTACCAGGAAGATAATAAAATTATAATACTTAGTTAACAAAGAAAGAGGAAATTTTTGGACTTTCAGAACGAAATTAAAGATAAGCAGGTTATTTATGAAGAAGGATTCAAGGGTAAATTCTATACTTGGCAACCTCCCAAAATTTTATTGGCAATTCTTGAGAAGTTAGTAGTATCAATACTGTATGAAACATTATCTCAGGAAATTAAATTCAACGCATTTTGCTCGGGGGTTGTCCTCACAAAACCGCAGTCGATTTCCCCTGCGAGGAAATCGCTACTTCCGCTCTCGGACTCGCTCTTTTTGATTTCCAAAGAAATCAAAAAACCATGCCCGCTCGTCCTCCGAGAGGATTTTGTGACGACAATCCCCTCGCCTTGATTATTTAATAATAAGCAAGTCCTGTGAGCACAATGGTTAAATTTAGTAATTCCATCCAATACCTAACCAAAGGAGGTAATATGGAGATAAGATTGATAGAGACGGAAAAGCCCGAAGATGCAAATATAATCGTCGGGCAATCTCATTTCATAAAGACAGTAGAAGATATTTATGAAGCCCTTGTTACCTCATATCCGGGTATCCTGTTCGGATTTGCCTTTTGTGAGGCGTCAGGTAAGAGACTTATCCGTCACTGCAGAACGGATGATGCTCTTGGAAAATTGGCTATAAAGAATGCAGAGAAAATCAGTGCAGGGCATTCGTTTGTGCTTCTTCTTGGCAATGCCTTTCCCATCAATATAATGAAGTCACTTAAATCAGTGGATGAGGTTCTCTCTATCTATGCTGCAACGGCAAATCCTCTGACTGTGATAATCTTAGAGGAAGGGGAACAGCGAGGGATAATAGGTGTTCTTGATGGCGAGGTTCCTCTGGGTGTAGAAAAACAAGAGGATATTCAAGAAAGAGAGGAATTCCTCCGAAAGATAGGGTATAAGAGATAAGGGTTTAAGTGAGCACACTACCCCCCCATTTTTTCTTGCCAGGAACGAAAAGGAAAAGGTGATATGTGATAAGGGTTCAAGTGTAAGAATAAAAACAGTGGAGAAACCGTGGCTGAAAATGCCCTTTTTTAACCTTATCTGAGTTTTATTCTTAATTTTTCAATCATATCCTCGGTCATTCTCCTTAGGTCGAACTCTGGTTTCCATCCCCATTCATCTTGTGCAGCACTATCATCTATTGAGGATGGCCAGGAATCAGCTATCTCCTGGCGGAAGTCTGGTTTATAATCACATGTAAAATCCGGTATAATCCTCTGTATTTCAGAGACTAATTCCCCCGGAGAAAAACTCACTGCAGCGAGGTTAAAGTCAGAGTGGTGTTTCAATTGGTTAATATCTGCTTCTGCAAGTTCAATTAATCCTCTTATAGCATCTGGCATATACATCATAGGGAGGGTCGAATCTTCCTTGAGGAAACAGACATAATATTTGTTCCTTATCGCTTCATAGAATATCTCTACAGCGTAATCGGTAGTGCCTCCACCAGGTAAGGTCTTATTGCTTATTATTCCAGGATAACGAACCCCTCTAACATCCAGTCCGAAACGTCTAAAATAATAGTCGCCGAGTAACTCACCGCTTACCTTGGATATTCCGTACATAGTTGTAGGGCGCAGGATAGTTTCATTGGGTGTGTTTTCTTTCGGTGTGTCCGGCCCAAAAGCAGCAATGGAAGATGGGACCATAATTCGCTCTAATTTTTGCTCTCTTCCTACCTCAAGGATATTGTAGAGGCCTATAATATTTACCCTGAAAGCGAGTTGTGGTTTTTCTTCGCCAGTGGCAGAAAGGATTGCCCCCATATGATAGATAGTATCTATGTTATATTTTTTAACCGCTGATTCAATTTCTTCTTTATCCAGGACGTCAATGAATTCAAAGGGTCCTGCTTCTTTCATTTCCTCTGTTGGTTTAGTCCTGTGCCCTGCTGCAACCACATTCTCATTACCATATTTATCGCGGAGTGCTTCAACCAATTCCGAGCCAATCTGACCAACCGCACCGGTTACAAGGATCTTTTTCATCTATCCTCCTTTTTTGCTATATCTCACCAATACCTATATTACTGGTCTCTGTGGTTATTATATGAGGGGTTTGTCCCCTCTTTTTGAATTCCTTTTCTAAAAGAGAAGCGATCTCATTCTGATTCTCTTTATTACATATTGCGAATACAGTAGAACCACCGCCAGATATATTAAACCCATAGGCTCCTGCATCCAGTATTGTTTTTTTTATCTCCCAGTATCCGACTATTTCATTGGAACGGACAGGTTCAGAGATGTGATCAATAGTTGTGGCCCTGCCAAAACCTTCTATATCCCCCTGAACTAATGAATGAATGACCATAGAACATCCGGATGATTGGTCTCTTACCTCGGAGAGAGAGAGTTCTCCCTTTATGAATCCCCTTGTGGTTCTTTCTTTCTTTTTGATGACATTGAGAACAAGGGGGATTGATGGTATTTTGATTTTTTCTACTTCCATAGGATTGTAGTTCTTTATATAGATAAATCCACCAAGGAGTGAACCAGCGACATTATCGGCATGCGGAGAGCCACCAGATACTACTTCTCCCTTTCTTGCTATGTCTATTATTTCATTGGCATTCAAACCGAGATTGAGCAATTTGTTTATCCCATAGACACAGGCGGAAGCAGATGCTCCGGAGCTACCAAGTCCAGAGCCGATGGGCATCCTTTTCTCAATGATAATATGGATACCACTTTTGATGTCCAATTTTTCCAGGAGATGGAGAAGGGCAAGGCTCCCTGTGTTATCTGTTGGTGTGGTGGGTATATCCATTTTTGCGCCTTTAATTTCGATATCAATGGAGTTAGAATCTGTTAGCTGTATCCTGAATGTATCATAAGGCTCTTTTAGTGCCAGTGCAAAGATATCAAAACCGGGTCCAACATTGGCAACGGTTGCCGGAGCCCTCAAAAGGATCTCTTTCAAAGAAGTCCCCTCTCATTCATAATGGCCTTGAGTTCTTCCCATTTCTTTTCGCTCAAAGGGGTAAGGGGAAGACGCACTGAGGAAGATGTATATCCCATTAGTTCTAAAGCAGCTTTTGCTCCCATTGGATTGGTCTCAAAACGGACCGCTTCAAAGAGAGAGAAATATTCGCGGTGGAGTTTTTCTGCTTCATCTTTTTTCCCTTCAAGTGTCCAGTTAACTATATTCTTCATTACCTTCGGGACTATATTCCCGGCAACGGTGAATGTTCCACTTCCGCCTGCGCAGAGCAATGGATATGCAGTGGTATCCTTGCCGGTGAATACCTCAAAATCCTCATCTTTGGTGAGATGGATTATTGCTGCAAGGTGGTCGAGTTGTTTATTGCCATCCTTGATTCCAACGATATTGGGATGTTTTGCAAGTTGTTCTGTGGTTTTCGGAATCATATTAACGCAGGTCCTTCCGGCTGCGTTATGTAAAATAATAGGAATATCTGACTCATCTGCGAGTGTCTCATAGAATTTTTTAATTCCATCCTGTTTCGGTAACACAAAGAATGGGACATAGGCTGCACAGTGGGTAGCTCCGTTATCTGCAAATAGTTTTGCCTTCTCAATAGCCTCACGGAGTCCCATTGCGCAAGTGTCAGGGATAACAGGCATTTTCCCACCGACCTCTTCAACCACTATCCTTAGAACCGTTTTTATTTCCTCAATGGATAAAAGTGTGTTTTCTCCTGTAACTCCAAGTGGGGCAAGTCCATGGATTCCCGATTCTATCTGTCTTCTTGTATTATTTCTTAATCCTTGCTCGTCAAGGGAACTATCGTCCTTAAACGGTGTTACCATCAGTGTGTATGCGCCTTTCTTCACTATTCCTCCTTTTTGCAATATTATGGTGATGGCTCCTTATGTCAAGATGTTACCCCACACTACCCCTTTTTTCTCGCAAAGCACGCAAACAGAGCGAAGTTCGCAAAGCCCCACCAATCCCCTTTATTTTTTTGTTTTCACCGCATCACCACACAAGGAAAATTAAGAGAGAAGACAGAGAACGCCTGTCTGCGTGCGCCTGCCTGTCGCGGCTGCGACGCAGACAGGGAACGCACCCACACGCAGAGCAAGCTCTGCTACTCCAAATAATGTAGGGGCGTGATTTACCACGCCCGAATGGGATGCGGATTCGATAAATCGAACCCCTACAACACTGTAGGGACGAGGTTTCCTCGCCCTTCTTCGGGTCAGGGAACCTGACCCCTACAAAACATTGTAGGCATGTCCCGCCTGCCCTGCGTAATGCAACGCTATTACGCCGGGGTGCAATGTTTACTATTTTACGGGGCACGAATTTATTCCTGTACAATCAAGAACTTGTAGAGATAAAAAAAGGGCGGCCTTTAAGCCGCCCTTTTTTAGGAAGGTTTATGCTTCTCTTAGAATCCCTTTGCAAGATATAGATAACCCGCTATCATTGCATCTTCGCCAGTGAAGTATTCACCAGGCATCCAGTATCCGCCGGTTGCACCAATGGAAAACTGGTCATTTAAGGCAAATGTTGTATGAAGGGCTATCTCATTGCCCATCGCGGTTGGATCACCTTCTACCTTACTATACATAAAGAAGTCGCCACGGATACCAAACGCCTCTGCTTTATATCCAAGATGCCCGTTAATCACACTGAGATCTGAGGTCACAAGATTGAAACCATAGGGGCTCCTGAGGGTATATGCGGGACCGAAGCCAGGCCATCCCTTGTAGAAGCCATTGACATATGGCCCCCAGGTTGGGGATTGATAAGCCTGATTCCCTTCTTCGGCGTTTTCACCTGAGAAGTAGTAATAACCACCACCGAATGAAACGGGATCCATTGTATAGGTTCCTCTTGCTGAATAGTACATACCCTTATAGTCAACATCGGCTGCATCGGAACCAAACATCATCACAAAATCACCAACATAACAGAGGCCCTCCATAGGAGAACCAGCAGAACGGACACCTCCCCACATAGGTTTATCTTCGCCCTCTGTTCTGTAGAAGCCGAATCCATTGAGTTCTACCTTACCCTCCATCAATTTTAAAGTAGCCCAGGCGCCAGTGAGATCAAGGTCGGCCGGAATTGAGTCGTATGCTCCGTTAAACATATATCCCATCCCACCGTTCTCTACCGCCCTGTAGGTAAAGAGATCGAGAGTAAATTGCTCGGTATTCACATTGAACTTCAATCCAGTGAAACCGTCTTCTCCACCGTCAAATGCTATATCACCATAGAGAACAGGTATTATACCAATGGTAAGACCAAGTGGAGTGCCAAAGAGCTTCTGCGCACTGACATATGCATGCATTATGTGGACATTCATTCCAGCCAGTCCGCTACCTGTTATCGGATGTCTTCCAAAGTTTCCCCAGTCGCCTATCTTGATGAAGCCTGTTACACCCTCGCCAAAATCGGCTTTTGCATTGATATCTGCGTGAATATAGTAGTGCATATCAGAATCTTCAACATCTGAGTCAAAATCCGCGTTCATCCACATAAATGCATAGTCGTAGAAGAGTCCATGCCATTCAACATCAACAGCATTAAGTGAGAATGTAACGAGCAGTGCTAAGATCAATACCGGTAACAACTTTTTCATATAACCTCCTTATTTAGGTTTTGGATTAAACAATTACTTCTTTCCTATCTTACCCTCATTCCTTTCTTTTTATCATAGTGTAGAGGCTTATCATATTTTTTGGTCGGTGCACCTGGCTCCTCTTCTACAGAGACACCATATTCCCAATTAGCAGGGCAGATGGCAATATATCTTGCATATCCTCCTGCTCCACCCTTAGGCTTTGCATAACCGATTGTGATAAGTGCTCCTATTTCAGGCACCTTATCGAGATTCATCACACCTTCAGCCTGGCAGTAACCATTGTGCATCAACCAGTATTCGCCTTCAAGAGATGGTGTTGTATCTGTATCAAGTGCCTCATGTCCATGGAAAAGGATGTGTCTTTCATTGTGCAGGAACTTAAGGGCATCTATGTGTACTCCCGGGAATGGCTTTTTATTGAAGTCTTTTGATGGCCAGGTTTTGTAGTAATCGGAACGAAACATAACAACAGAGCCTTCGGGAATCGTTCCATGTTTTTCCTCCCAGGTGGTTATATCCTCTACTGAACCGTGATAACCGGGTTTCTCGGCATATTTGTCGACAATGTTTATGACTACTAATGGCCTTATGCAGTAGGTTGCTGGCAACTCATCTATTGTTGCGTAGTAGGCATCCCAGTGTGCTGGAGGATCGAGTTGCGTTCCATATTGGTCCGTAGGGATATAATAAGTGGTAGCAATAAATCCGTGTTTATCGTAGGTGAACACATCACCCTTACTTGCATAATCCCCTAAGTCCGCGCCAGCCTTTGTTGGCTCAAACTTTGCATTGTCGAAACCTGGCCAGACTGGCTGGTCGGGCATAAATGCATGGGTAAGATCTACATATTTCGCTTTTACAAGGAAGTTCTCATAGATGGACCATAAATCACCCTTTGCTAATCTTGCAGCTCCTGAAAGTGCTAGGCTCCCTACAAAGATGACAAGTGCAACAATTAAGAGAACTCTACGCATGATACCTCCTTTTTTGTTATTAAGTTTAAATTTGCGTTAGTTGCAATCATCTGGTTGGTATCTCATTTATTCCGGATTCCCCCCAGGACCTGGAATTTTAGACCTTTTACTCGCCAAAACTTTCATTCGTTGTTTCTTCCGAATTTTTCCGTTTCTTCCCTCTCGCTGCCCGGACCAAATAATAGCCCAGGCCTCCATATAGAATTAGTGAAGCGAAAATTAGCATCACGATAGCAGATCCATTCATAAGTTACCCCTTTTCCTTGATAGGATAAAAGATAATACAATCAATAGAATTATCAGGCCAATCCCCGAAAAAGCGGTCCACACCGGGTAGTTTCCATAACCCTTCTGGATGAGTTTTATCAATTCGTAGATAAGGGATACTCCGAGAACAATAGGGGTTACAATCTTTATAAATACATCCCACCAGGGTCCGATTCTGACATCGGAAACACTATTGATATACTCCCTTATTCGTGAGGCCTTAAAGAAATAACCTATTACTATGCACTCAAGGAATCCTATAAGGGTTAGCCCATAGGTGCAGACAAAGTGATCGATTATGTCTACCCAGTAAAAACCGGCTTTTGTGGTATAGGGAATTCCGACAATGAATCCGGTAAGGACGACCAGAGGAAGGACCTTTCTTTTATTGAATCCCCATTTGTCCGCGATACTTCCAACTACAGGCTCAATCTGAGAGAACGCTGAGTCAATGCCAAGTGTTATAAGGAGCAGAAAAAACAATGCTCCGAACAACCGAGAAGCAACCGGGAGCAGGTTAATTGCAGTGGGATAGGTGACAAAGGCAAGACCCAATCCTGATGTGGTTACCTCGGGGACCGTTACCCCCATTGCACTGGCAAGGTAGCCAAGGGTTGAGAAGACGGCAAAGCCTGCGAGAAAGGCTGTTCCACAGTTAGCAAGACTGGTTATAAATGCGTTGACAGTGATATCTGAGTTCCTCGGTAGATAACTCGCATAGACTATGAGTGTCCCCATGGCAAGTGACAGTGTAAAGAATATCTGCCCATAGGCTGCCAGCCAGACCTTTGGTTGAAGCAGAACGGAGAAATCAGGGGTAAGATAGAAGTTAAGACCCTCCATCGCTCCGGGCAGGGTTAATCCCCTTATTACCATTATTATAAGAATGAGCCAGGGAATACCCACGGTAAAATATACGATTTTACCAAGTGTTTTCACTCCCTTAAACAGACAGAGGTATATCAATAACCAGGTTACAGCAAGTCCTATAAGAACTGGTAACTGTATTCCCCCTAAAATGCCAGGAGAACCGGATTTTGCAAGGAGTGTTTGATTAAAGAAGGTTTCTACTGCTCTGGGCGTATTCCCCCAACCTAAGGTGAATGACTGATAGAAATAATTGACACACCATGACATAATAGTAGCATAGTATGTTGCAAGGACAAAGACAAGAACGACTGCAAACCAGCCAATCCATTCTGATTTCTTCCATATAGTTTTAAGGGCGGTGGGAGGAGAACTCTGCGCCTTTTGTCCAACAGCATATTCCAGTATCATAAGGGGAATACCGGCAGTAATGAGTGCTATAAGATATGGAATGAGGAAAGCTCCACCGCCATTCTGGTAGGTTATATAGGGGAATCTCCATACATTACCGAGACCTATCGCTGCACCAATAGCAGCAAAGACAAAGGATGACCTGGAACCCCATCGTTCTCTTGTTTTAGCCACTACAAAATTCCTTTAATCGGTTGATATCAAGGAGATCGGAAAGGATCGCAAATCCTGTTTCTCTCTTTCCTGCACCCGGACCGATTATCGTCACATCTCCAAGGATATCGGTTGTAAAACATATTGCATTTGTTGCGCCGGCAACCTGCGATAATGGGTCATCTTCATCTAATTTTTCAGGGGAAACCCTGGTTTTGATTTCTCTGTCAAGTTTAGTAGCTCTGCCAATAAGTTTCCAGTGCTTGTTTTCTTTTGCTGCTTCTTCAACTTCTTTAAGGGTGATGGAGTCAATCCCCTCACGTTCTACATCCTTAACGGTTACATTGCCACCCATAAGCACATTCGCTATTATAATAATCTTTGCAACTGCATCCCAACCTTTTACATCAGCGTCCGGTATTGCCTCGGCATAGCCCTTAAGCTGTGCCTCCTTCAGGGCTTCTTCATAAGACATTCCGGACTCCATTCTTGTCAGGATATAATTGGTCGTCCCGTTTACTATACCCCTTACCTCTGTTATATTTATCCCTGCAAGTGGGGAAAGTGCAAGATTGAGTGCAGGTGTTCCTGCAATGACGGTTCCCTCAAAACGTAACATACAATTGTTCTCATTCGCCAGTTCCTGTAATTCTCTGTAGGCAAGAGCAATGGGTCCTTTGTTGGTAGTTACAACATCCTTTCCTGCTTTCAGGGCGGTTCGGATAAAGGGCAGTCCTGGCTCTCCTGTTTCAAGATTGGTTGGGGTTAATTCTATTATAGTATCTGCATTGCTTTCCTTTATTGTCTTTAGAGAATCCCAGCCACTTATTGCATCAGGATAATCTTTGATATTACCATCTCTATCTAAAAGCGATAGTATTCTTTTGAGGTCAAGGCCGCTTTCGTTGTATAGGGAACCTACCCGTGGATCTGATATTGCAACAACAGTGGGATTAAAGTGATATTTTTCTGAGAGGAAATTTGATTTTTCATAAAGGAGTTCTATCAAACCTTTCCCAACAGTTCCCAACCCGACAATAGCAAGTTTTGATTGCATTTTACCTCCCTTTTAGAGTATATTATAATGAAGAATAAAGGCGATGTCAAGCCATTTTTATCTCATTGTCGGGGTTTATTGAGTTCGTAGAGTTCGTGGGGTTCGTAGGATTGGAAGCCCAGCACAGAACCCTTCCGAGGTTGCTTCAC
>JAGLZA010000205.1 GCA_023131835.1 Caldifarciminota bacterium | reverse complement strand
TCTTGCTTGAACTCAAGCCATCTATTGATGGTAGAGTAAGTGAATATCGGGTTGTTAAATCTCCATTACCGAATCAGAAATCGCTTATTTTGCAGAAAGGTTCTCGAGATATAAATGATGCAAACTATTGTATTAAGTATGATTCTGAGAACTGGGTTTATTATGTCCCCAGACCTTGTGAAGACTCGATGGTTGTCCGATTCGTCCCCCCGGTAAATTGTTCCCTTGTTGCTTTCACCTGGATTGGGTATAATGATCAAACCGGTGCAACAGGTCAACCCGTAGGTGTTTTTGCTGCTATGGCTAATCCTTCGGAAGATTACAGCACCTACCCGGGAGTGGAAGAGTATCATACAGCTCCTCTTGTCCACCCCCTTGGGAATATCCTGTGGAGTGGAATGACTTCTGCTCCTGGTAATATGGTTTGGGATACTGTGAATATTGATCCAGGTGTTGAGGTGTGGGATAGCACCTTTTTCTGTGGTTACAGTGGTATAAATAATACTGATACTATAGCCTGCCTGGCTGAATCATGGATTCCTATGCCTGCTGTGATTGATATCCACTCTTACCAGTTCAATGCAGATGCTTTTGCAGTGGATTCCGGGGCCTGGTTCTGCTATTACCGTACTGCTGATGATGAGGCTTTAGCATTTGGAATAAGGGCTTATATAAAGGCGTATGAGGATATTCCACCTGTAGTAAGGGCAGAGGAACTTCCATATTCCTATACTACTGGTGCGCGGACAGTGTATATATATGGATATGATTACAGCCTTGATTCCTGTGCCGTTGTCAGAATGGACCTCCACTATTCAATAAATGGTGGAAGCTGGGATACAGTATCATCTACAGTTCCCGTATCAGGTACTGTTGAAGAAGGAATCTGGCGGATAGATATCCCTGCGGTTAACGTGGGTGATACAGTAGACTACTATGTTGTCGGATGGGACTGTGATATTTCCACCCCGGCTCTTTCATGTACCACTGCTACATATACCTACACAATCCTACAAGGTACTCCCGGGCATTTCCTCTATGTGGATAATGACTATACGCTATCTTCTGCTCTTCCGGATCATTATCAAGATATCATAGATGTCTGGGATTATGAGACCTATGGTGCACCCGATTCATCGGTTATGTGCTTTTATGCAAATGGGATTAGTGATACAAGTATGACCGTTGTCTGGAGAGATTGGAGATGTTTTGCTTTAGGTCCAGGTGCAGACTATGGTCTTGGTGGTGATGGAATCCTCCATCCTGATTCTGCCTGGATAAAATTGCTCCTTGATAACAACGGTCACTTCTGGTTGTCTGACCAGGACCAGGGTTATGGTTTCGGTATCTGTCGTCCGCACTATGGCCAGCAGAGTGTTCCAGGAGGACACTGGGTAAGAGAATATCTCGGTATCCAGGAGATGTACGATGATAATCCAACACTTGCTGGAAAAGGAACAATACTCTATGGTGACCCGTCTGATCCTGTTATTGGTGACCTATTCAATGGTATAGGATACCAGACATCGGGTCAGATCTATATTGCTCCCTATGCTCCTATATATGGAGATCTCAGTGCTGCCTGGGTAGGTAATTATGACTCTCTACAGCCTGGTGCTGTTGTGAATATGTTTGATGCTACTGGTCTGGTGATATCATACCGATACGAAGGTCCAGGTGGTAGTGACTATAAGGTCTATAATGACTTCTGGGGGTTTGATTACATCTGTAATCCGGCCGATTCAATGGAGATAGACGAGGTTGCCGTTGACTCCCTTGTCGGTGATGTTCTTTTATGGTTTGGTGTTATCAGTGGTATTAACGATGGAACACTGGAACCAGGGAAGGTTGTAGAACTTCTGCCAGTGAATCCGGTAACAAGGGATGTAATGATCCAATTCTCCTTACCGATGAGAATGGTTGTTTCTCTGGATGTATATGATAATACAGGAAGATTTATCAAGAACCTTGTCAATGGAACAAGGAATGGAGGTCTTAACACGGTTCGCTGGGACGGAAAAGACTCCGAAGGTAATTCTGTTGCCAATGGTGTCTATTTCTACCGTCTGAGTGCCGGGAATAAGAGCCTATCCAATAAGATGGTGGTGGTCAGATAATCCTGTAGAAACGACAAGTTGACATTTTCTTTTGTAGGGGCGTTCTCATTGAACGCCCCTACGTTTAAATGCGATACAGGTAGGGGCACGGTCTCCGTGCCCCTACAGGGAAGGCAACCGCAAGGGTTGCCACTACAAAAAGAACGCGAAATATGTAGGGGCGATTCACGAATCGCCCCAGAGCCAATTCGTGAATTGCCACTACTCCATTTTAACCGGTGGGAAACAGTGTCAAAAGAAAGTTTGGGTTCTGGGTGGGACTTTCGACTGATGACTCTTGACTCACGACTCTATCTCAATCAGTGAAAATCAGTGTCAAAAAAGCGGATGGGGGGAAGGGAGATTAAACAACACATCTCAAAACAGTGTCTTAAAACCGTGGCTAAAAACTGGGTTTATTGAGTTCATAGAGTTCGTGGGGTTCGTGGAGTTCATTGGGTTCGTTCCTAATTAACTATTCGACCATTTAACTATTCGACTAATTCCTTTTACTTTCTTTGCATTCTATACAAGGAATTTTAAATAAACCGTGAAGAAACCGTGGCTAAAAATGGGGGGTGGTGGGAGTCCCAATTTAACTATTTTCCGATTCAACTATTTAACTAATTCCCTTTGCGAGCTTTGCGAGGAAAAAGGTAGGGAGGTAGGGTTACCCCTTGACAAAATATAAATATCTCATATTATATTGTTAGGTTAGCCTAACAAATTTGGAGATGGGGAAATTGTGCGGTCAGCTGTGAACATAGTCATAAAATAAAGGGGAGGGAGATTAAAGAAAGGAGAAGGAGACTCAGATGAATCTGATAGAGGCAAGGCAGCAGGTTGATCTTAAGGTAATAAGTATCGAAATGGCTTACAGAGCGCATAGAGGTCCAGGACATATGGGAATTGGAAGGAGAGGGAGGGCAAATAGAAGCACGGGACATATGGGGATTGGAAGGGGATGGAGGGTGCAAAAAAAACTGGAGATGATGGGAATTAGAGAGGGAGCGGTTATAAGAAAAGTCTCTCAGCAAGCCTTCAGAGGACCTATAATTGTGGAAGTAGGGAGTATGCGGCTTGCTATTGGTTTCTTTATGGCAATGGCCATTAAGGTAGAGGAAATCGATTAATGAAAAGAATCCTCCTTATGGGAAATCCAAATGTTGGAAAGAGCGCAATCTTCACGCGTCTAACCAGTGTTCGAGTTATAGTATCCAATTATCCGGGAACAACGGTCGAATTCGTCAGAGGTTCAATGAGGTTGGGTGATGAAAAGGTAGAGGTGATAGATGCACCGGGAACCTATACACTTGACCCTACTTCACCAGCAGAAAAAGTGGCAGCAAAACTTTTGAAAGAGAGCGACCCGAAAGAAACAGTGATAGTTAACATAGTTGACTCAACAAATCTTGAGAGGAATTTGAATCTTACGCTTGAACTCCTCTCTACAGGATTTTCTATTATTATTGTTATGAACTTCTGGGATGAGACTGCACATAAGGGAATAACAATAAACACTAAAAAGTTGGGCGAGTTGCTTAATGTTAAGGTGATTACCACGGTAGGTATTACTGGTAAGGGAATAAAAGAACTCAAGGAAAATTTATGCGATGCCCGCCCTTCAGATTTTGAGGTTTCGGAAGAGGAAAAATGGAATGTTATTGGAAATATAGTAGAAGAGACACAGACTATAGAGCATCATCATCATACCTTCTTGCAAGGTCTGGAGGAAGCATCGACTCATCCCGTAGCCGGATTCCCAATCGCTCTCATAGTTCTATTCATTTCGTTTAATATTATACGTTTTATTGGAGAAGGTCTTATCGCCTGGGTCTTTGAACCACTATTTACTAATCTCTGGGCTCCAGTGTTAATGAAAATTTCAACTCTACTAAACCATTCCGGATTCTGGCATAATATTCTAATTGGCAATTTAGTAGAAGGAGAAATTGATTTCTTTCAATCCTTCGGGATTCTGAGCACAGGCTTGTTCATTCCAATAGGAGCAGTACTTCCATATATATTCAGTTTCTACCTTATCCTTTCGTTCCTGGAGGATTTAGGTTACCTGCCCAGGCTTGCAGTCCTTCTTGATAGATTGATGCATCAGGTTGGTATTCATGGAATGGGCTTTATCCCAATGCTACTTGGTCTTGGTTGTAATGTGCCTGGAGCTCTTGCTACGAGAATAATGGAAACAAGAAAAGAACGTTTCATATCGGCAACCATTATGGCAATTGCAGTGCCATGTATGGCACAAATTGCTATGATCTTCGGGCTCCTGGGTAAATATGGCTTTCCGGGGTTAATCCCTGTTTTCGGTACTTTGTTTATTGTATGGCTTATCCTTGGTAAAATTATGGCAAGATTTGTAAGTGGGGAGAGTCCCGAAATTTTCACGGAAATACCTCCCTATAGATTTCCATACCTTACATCCATGTTCAAAAAGATATGGATGCGAATCCAGTGGTTTTTAAAGGAAGCCCTGCCTTTTGTCCTCATAGGCGTTTTAATCGTGAACCTATTATACACTCTGGGAGTAATTGATTTTCTATCAAGAATATTTGGTCCTTTTGTATCAAAGATATTAGGACTTCCAGCGCCGGCAATTGCAGCACTTCTCATTGGATTCCTTAGAAAGGATGTAGCTGTAGGGATGCTTGCACCACTTAATCTACAAATGGGTCAGTTGATAACGGCTTCTGTTGTTCTCACTATGTATTTCCCATGTGTTGCAACATTCGTGGTGCTTGTCAGGGAACTGGGATTCTGGGATATGATTAAATCAACTATTATAATGATTGTGTCGGCATTCTTTGTGGGTTGGATACTTAATCTAATCTATTAATAAAGGGTTCGATATCAGGATTAAGGATTAGAAGTCAATAAGTTAAGATAAGCAGGAATTAAGGAGTAAGGGTTCAGAGTTCTGAGTGCTTGGTTCTGCGTTTATCTAAGGTTGGATTTGTAGGTGTGGGGATGGGTTCTTTAAATCAGTGTCAAAAAAACGGATGAGGAGAGGGGAAATTAAATAATCTATCATAAAAACTATGCAGGAACCGTGGCTAAAAACTGGGTTTATTGAGTTCATGGAGTTCATTGGGTTCGTTCCTAATTAACTGTTCGACCATTTAACTATTCGACTAATTCCTTTTACTTTCTTTGCATTCTATACAAGGAATTTTAAATAAACCGTGCAGGAACCGTGGCTAAAAAGGAAATGGTGGGGGACTTTCGACTAATGACTCTTGACTCACAACTCTGTCTTAATCAGTGGGCATCAGTGTCAAAAAAAGGTCGAGGATTCAAGGGGACCCCTAGCCCATTAACAAAAGCAAATCAAGTATCGTCTTTTAATCTATTTGTTGGCCTATTAAGGGGCTTCTTAAAGGAAAAGAACACCGCGATAAGAAACAACAGGAATCCTCCGAGACTCAAGAGTGCCGATATATTAAAGGCACTGGATTCATATACAAAACGAACCCGATGTTCACCAGGGGGCATAAAAGCACCATAGAAGATATAATTTGCTGTAAATACCTTTTCCCTTTTACCATCTATATAGCATTTCCAGTTTGGATGATAATTCTCCCGGATTAACAGAAAAGCATCCTGATTTGTGTTGACCTTAAGTATCCGTTCATTGACACCATATTCCAATATTGTTACTGTACCTTCACCTTCTTTAAGTCTAACTAATGGGTTCTCTTCGAGAATTACTTCACTGCCAACTTTGAATGCTGGAGATAATATCCTGTTCAATGCCTCTTTTGCACTGTCGACCACAGTATGCTGGTAAATAAGGGAAACTCGAGGCAAAAATTCATTATTCCTTAATACCTGATAACGATTTTCCGCGCATACGGGTTCAAAGTTGGAATAAAATTTTGCATATTGTTCAATCAATGTTCTATATTGCTTGGAGTATTGGGACAGGTCTTTTGGGAGTCGAGGCGCAATTATATATTTTACATTCAGCATCGATAGGAGATGTGGGAACCTCATAAAATTTGGAGCATTAAAGATAACACTTTTACCAGCTCCAATAAATTCCTGGTATCGCATAGGCGGATTGGGTCCGTACCCCCCGACGTTTTCAATATTGTTAATCTGTAGATATCCCCCCTTTCCCTGTTCATAGGATAAGGGATACACTCTGAAGATTCCCTTGTCCCTGGCTATGTATTGAGTGACACCATCCGGGGCAAAGTATCTACCGGGAGATGTTACTGCTTTGAGATATTTTTTATCCACCGACCACTGATCCATTAATAGGACGACCATAAGAATCGGAAAGATAATCCTGAAATCAAATTTCCTTTTTATTACTGCAAGGAGCAATCCACCATTTATAAGAAAGAGGAGGGTAGTTATCCACAGGTTCTTCTGGAAATTGGGAAAATTTTTGATCATAAGGGATATTTTATGTTGAATGGTTCCTCTATCAATGAACTCGCTCCATGAATAAACAAAATGGTTACCCATTTTTTTGAGAATCCCGTCTCCACCAATATTCACAATCAAGGTTGCAATGAGGATTAGTCCCCCAAAAACAAGTAGGTATATCCCAGCTCTTTTCTTGATTTCATTATTCTTATCTTCTTTCATATCCATAAGAGCCTGCGCTCCAAAACCAGATAAAACAGAGATACCGAAGGTAGTCAAGAAAAAGAACATTGCCGGAGCTCTAAACTTATTTGCCATTGGAGCGAGATAATAGTATATCCTGAATAAAGGAGTATTTTTACCCAATGCTAAGACTATGGTGATTCCTGTAAACAGGGCGAAGTATTTCAGCAAATGTTTATTCTTTTTGTAAAAGAAAGCAAAACCCATCAGAATAATTGGAAGTATCCCGAGATAGCGAGAATCCAATTTAAAGTAATTCTCTCCCCAATAATTATTCAATATGCCGGAAAAGTGTGGAGTGACAAGATTTAATAATTCCGCAGTTGGCAGTGACCAGGAAGTCGTATATTCGTATCCCCTCGTGATCCCCCTGGCTCCATAACCCAGGGATAAAGCAGGAGGCAATATATGTATTGAGAAGATAAATAACAAGATGATCATACCTGCTATAAAAAACCCTCCCATTTTCACAATCCCTTTCCCTTTGAGTTCCGCCCTTTCTCTGATAATATAATAAACGAAATAGGCAACAATGCCTATCATTCCCCAATAGTTTATCTGGACATGCCCTGCAAGGAAGAATAAGCCGGTTATTCCCCCAAAGATTACGAAATCCTGCAACCTTTTTGTCCGAAGTGCCTTATGTAGAAATAAAAAAGCAAAGGGAAGTGTCATACCACCTATCATTCTGCCAAGATGTCCCCCATAGGTAGTAGATATCAACTGGCCGGCAAACATAAAGGATATTGCCCCAAACAATGAGGCAAGAACGGATAATCTAAATTCCCTTAACAATAACCACATCCCTAATCCGGCGAGAAAGGTATGAATCAAAAAGAGTATTGTTCTTCCAAGATAGTCAGGAAAAATAAAATAAAATATATTAAGGGGATAGACTAATTCACCCCCACCAGAGGTTGCCATAATAGGAAAACCACTAAAATTCCATCTATCCCACATTGGTAACCTTTTATTCATTGCAATACAACTCACCATGGAGCGAAGGCTCGAATAACCAGAAAGAATCCAATCTGTCCCATATATCATCTTTTGAGGGGTAAGTAGGTTGGCAAAATATATGATTGAAAGAACTAAAATCAAAGAAATTACAATAATCTTACCCTTTCTCCCCTCCAGAAAAGACTGCATACCCATATAACCTCCTTTCTCTTATCTAAATTCTTCCATCTGAATATACTATTTATCGTTTCCCTGTCAAGACACTTCATTGCAGATATCGGCCTTCAGCTGAGGCTGGGTCAAAAACCCTGTTTGGTCATTTTCGAGTTTTTCTCCTCGCTCTTCTTATGCGAAGCAATCTCTTCCACCCCGAGATTGCGGCGTCGCTTCGCTCCTCGCAATGACAATTTAGCCCAGCCTCAGCTTCCAGTCAACGGATAGAAGGTAGGGGCACGGTGCACCGTGCCCCTACTGCAATTAGGAGTAGCAGAGTTTGCTCTGCGTTCTTTTGTGCACACCTTGTATGGGCAATTCTTAGGGGCGTTCAATTGAACGCCCTTACCTCTGCGTCATCCTGGTTTGATAAATCAAACCCCTACGAAACGGGCAAGATATATCTTGCCCCTACCTACCAGTTTACTAACTGACCAACCTTCTTCTTTGCCCCCTTTGCGGAAGAATAAGAGATGTGGAAGAAAATAATATTTAGCCCTTGACTTTTTGATAAAACTAAGTAAATTGTACAATTAAACCCTAAACAGGAGGTAGTAAAGTTATGGCACGTGGTACAGTAAAATGGTTTAGCGACAGGAAAGGTTTTGGCTTCTTAGCTATGGAAGATGGTAAAGATGTATTTGTCCATTCTTCTGCTATTAAAGATGGTGCTACAGTAAGATTAAATGAAGGTGATGAAGTAGAATTTGATATCGTAGAAGGAGAAAAAGGCCTAAAGGCCGAGAATGTAGTAAAGTTGTAAGAAAACCGTATATAGGAATTTATATTCCCCTTATCAGGGGACTACATATTCTAATTATTAAATAAGGTCTCTTAAAACTTATCAAGGATACTGTAAAAGGTATAGTATTCAGTGAACTGTTACTGAGGAGTTTCGAGGTGTCCTTTTCATAAGTTATTGGAGTAGCGAAACTTGTTTCGTGCCTAAAGTGAACGCAGAGCAAACTCTGCTACTCCTATCATATTGAAGGGGCGTATAGCTATACGCCCTTTCAATAGAAAAATGCATCTTTATGGAGCTTCTACGCTCGGAATTAGACAGATAAGACATTATATATTTATTAAAATGTCAAACTCCGAGCTTGGGAGAATATGTCAATTAGTGCGAGGTGATATTGTTCGGAAACCCTCATCAATGGGCGAGCGGGCATGGTTCCTTGATTTCCTTGGAAATCAAGGAGAGCGGGAGCCACAATTTCCTCGGCTTTCGGAAATTGACCTCGTTTTCGAAAACGATATTACCGAGCAACTAAGCATAAAGTTAGCCCTGATTTTTTAAAAGTTTATCATACAACTTTGGGACAACCTCAAATTTTGGAGGTTATCAAGCGTCTTTTTTAGGCTTGTCTCCGATGTGCAATATATTTAGAAGGGAAGTTCCTCTTCATCCCCTGGAGGTTCCATTACCTCTGTATCTTCTTCACCTTCTGCTGTTGTATCGGGAGCCTTATAAGGGGTTTTGCCCTTCTCGAGAACCTGCGTTTTAAAAGCCGCTATGCTAACTTCGGTTCGTCTGAGTCCATCCACCTCCCTTGTATAACTGGTCAGCCTACCTTCTATCAATACAGGGGTTCCCTTCTTGATCTGTTCACTCAGTCTTTCAGCATAGCTTCCCCATATGGTGGCTGAAACAAAAGTGGTATCTTCCTTCCATTCCCCTGAATTCTTATCGCGATAATTCCTGTTTGAGGCTATCCTGAAGCGGAGATAGGCTTTACCAGACTCTGTATAGCTCAGGGTTGAATCCGAAGTTGCTCTTCCGGATATAATAATTGAGTTAACATTGGGTATTCTGTATTCAGCCATTCTTTCCCTCCTTTACAATAAGAAGATATCTGATGATATTCTCGTTTTTCTTTAGAAAATCCCTTATTGAATCAACCCTTTTGGGTTCCAGCTTAAAGTTCGCAACCGCATAGTAGCCATTTTCGTATCCCTCTATAGGGTAAGCCAGTTTCTTTATACCCCATTTGTCGAGATTTCCGATAGTTCCTTTTTGCTTCTCTATAAAGTTAGTAACCGAACCAAGAATTTCCTCTATCTCTTCTTCCTTTTCCGGGTTTACTATAAATGTGCACTCATAGGTATTCATCCTACCTCCTTTTGAATTATTTCACTAATTGATTTTCGACATAGCGATCTCTATATCCTCATTTGCCCATAAAAATAACGCCTTCGCTGCATTATCAATTATCTCTGGAAGATGTTCCTCTTCTTCCCTGCTAAAGGCAGAAAGGACCCACGAAACCTCATCCTGACTCTCTGTTCTTCCTATGCCTATCCTTAGACGGGGAATATCTTCACTGTCGAGATGGTAAATAACCGAAGCAAGTCCGTTATGTCCACCATCACTTCCGGATTTTCTGAGTCTCAATTTTCCGAATGGTAGATCCATATCATCTGATATAATCAAAATATCTTCAAGAGAAAGACTAAAAGAATGAACAATATCGTATATAGCTATTCCACTGTTGTTCATATAAGTTGTCGGTCGAACAAGTAGAAGATTGTCCTTTTTGGCATAATAATAATGTCCTTTACCTGGTTGTACTGTTAAAGAGAATTCTTCACATATACTTTCAATAACCCGTCCACCTATATTATGTCTGGTTTCCCTGTATTCTGAACCGGGATTCCCAAGACCAATTGCTGCGAGATAATCTATTCCTTGGTCTCCTCTTTCTCTTCTAATTTCCCTTTCTCAGCTCCTTCTTCCGAGACAAGTTCTGGTTCTTCTATCTCTTCACCTAATAGGAGTTCTTCCTCTTCTGTTTTTACCTCAACGACCTTTCGGGGCGAAAGGACATTGACTATCGTAGCCCCAGGATCTTCTTCAATCTTTATTCTCTCAGGCAGGTCAAGGTCCTTGATATGAATGGAATCTCCGATTTCGAGATTTGATATATCTACAACTATCTCCTCTAACATATCCTTTGGTAAACACTTGATAGTAAGTTGTCGGTGCTCAATATTCAGTATTCCGCCCTCTTTTACTCCAGCTGATTCTCCTTCAAAATTAAGGGCTGCATAGGTCGTAACCTCTTCATTTTCATGGATATGCTGAAAATCAACATGCAAAAGATTCTCTGTTAATGGATCCCTGACAACTTCTCTGATGAGAGCCAGTAGTTCTTTTCCTTTATGGTTTAATGTAATCAAAGTAGCCTCTGAGCGGAGTTCATGGATAAGTCTACGTAGTTCCTCTTCTTTTAGCTTTATATGACTACTCTTTTCTCCATGTCCATATATTACCCCTGGAATCCATCCTTCTTTTCTGATATGTTTAGCCCTATTAGACCCAATTTCTTTCTTATTCCTACTCTTTACCTCTATTTTCAATTCTTCCTCCTATACGAATAATGACGAGACAGACTTATTTTCATGTATTCTCAATATTGCTTCTCCAAGGAGCTCAGCGACAGAGATGACCTCTATCTTCTCGGATTGCTTATCCCCGAGAGGTATAGTATCGGTTACTATGAGTTTAGATAGTGCAGAAGAATCTATCCTCGAGAGCGAATTGCCTGAAAGGATTGGATGAGTAATATAAGCGAGGACATCTCTTGCTCCAGCTTCCTTTAGGGCATCAGCCGCCTTGGTCAATGTTCCTGCTGTATCCACAATATCATCAATTATTACTGCAAGTTTACCACTTATATCTCCGATTATATTGACCACCTCTGCTTCATTGGGTGCAGGTCTTCGCTTGTCTATAATTGCAATAGGGATATTGGAATCCAGTCTCTTTGCAATTGCACGAGTAACAAATACCCTTCCTACATCCGGTGAAACAAATACAAGATTCTCATCGGGAATTCCGCATAATTTCATATGTTTGATAGTCACAGGAGCAGCAAATAAATGATCCACAGGTATGTCAAAGTAACCTGCAATCTGCTGAGAATGAAGATCGAGTGTCAATATCCTGTCTGCCCCTGCTTTCACAATGAGATTAGCAAGTAATTTTGCCGAGATCGGAACCCTCGGTTCATCCTTCTTATCCTGACGCGAATAACCGTAGTATGGGATAACTGCTGTTATTCTCCCTGCTGAAGCCCTTCTGAGAGCATCTATCATAAGAAGCATTTCCATTATGTTATCAGCAGGTGGAATTGTAGATTGAATAAGGAATACATCCCCTCCCCTTGTATTCTCAAGGATTTTAACAAATATCTCACCATCCGAGAATTTTGACGTTTTTATTGAGGATAGTTGAATGTTCAAAAATCCTGCTATCCCTGCAGCTAATTTAGAATTAACACTACCAGAAAATATCTTCAAGTTCTATCTACCTCCTTGGCTGGGGCGGATGGATTCGAACCACCGAATGCGAGACCCAAAATCTCGTGCCTTACCGCTTGGCGACGCCCCAAATATAAAGAGATAATCTTCTTATTATTAGAGAAGACTGCCCTCTTCTTCTTCTTCTTCCACTACATCCGTCTCAATATCCTCTTCGGGAACTTCAACAACCTCTTCGGGAACTTCAATATCCTCTTCGGAAACTTCAGCAACCTCTTCGGGAACTTCAATATCCTCTTCGGAAACTTCAACATCATCTTTAAGAAGTTCTCTTTCTCCCTCTATGGTTTCAATATCCTCTTCGGGAACCTCAAAATCCTCCTGCTCAAGCTCAGCAGATTTGGGCTCTTTTCCTTCCTCCAAACATTTCTTATTATATTCCTCAAGAACGGTGTCTTCAAGTCGCTTGCGCATCTCGTTGTTAATAGGATGTGCAATATCCCTGAAGCTACCATCCTTGGATCTCCTTGAAGGCATGGCAACAAAGAGACCGTTCTTTCCGGCTATTACCTTCATTCCTCTTACAACAAAATCGTCATCAAATGTCACATTTACAAAAGCTTTCAATCTGGGCTCTTCACGTAAGGTTACTCTTACTTCAGTGATCTCCATCTGATCCTCCTTTAAGTTTGAAAATACTCATGCCGGGAGATAGTCGTGCTAATCAATGTTGTGGAATCTTCAATCAAAATCTCCCTTACTCTGTCCCTTAAACTTTCCGAGCCGAATATTGCAACAAAAACAGGCCCCGAACCACTCATTAAAACATTTATTGGTTTACATTCCCACAATCTTTTTCTTATATATCCTAAACAAGGATATTCCTTTATTGCTAATTCAATAAATGAATTCCTTAAATCCTTTACAACTTCCTTTTTATCACTTAATAACAATTTTAATATAATAGATAAATTCTTTCTTGTCAAGTCTACCTTAGATTTTTTCTCATCCCACATTCTGTATGCCCATTCTGTTGAAATCCCAAAATCGGGTACGGCCAATAATAAATACAACTTTGGTATATCATCTACCCAATCTATCTCTTCGCCTCTGCCTGTAACATGCGCAGTTCCGCCCTTTATAAAGAAAGGAACATCTGAGCCCAATTCCTTTGCCATCTCAATGAGTTCCATTTCTGTTAGAGGATAATCGAATAATTTGTTCAGGGTCAATAAGGTTACTCCTGCATTGGAACTACCTCCACCCAAACCACCCTCTACAGGAATTCTTTTGTTTATTCTAATCTTATATCCTATCTTCAGTTGAGCCTGTTCTTCAAATAACCTTGCCGCTTTATAGACAAGGTTGTCAGGTCCGTCAGGAATCCTATCATCATCTGAGAATACTTCAATATCATTTCCTTCCTGAACGAAATATAGATCATCATGAAGAGAAATGGTCTGGAAGATAGATTCAATAGAATGGTAACCGTCATCCCTTCTCCTGAGAATTTCAAGCCCAAGATTGATCTTGGCAAAACTCGGAACCTTAAATAAATTACCCATTGATATAATCTGAAAGAGTTTCTTCCCAGGAGCGGATTTTTCCGAATTTATTCTCATACCTCGAAACCGAGAGAGCAGAGTTAAATGGCCTTTTTGCAGGAGCATCAATATTACTCCAGTCTATTCTTTTGATTTCTTTTGATGTTTTAGCCACTTTAAGGATCGTTTCTGTCCATTTTAATCGGCTCACTGCAGGAGAATTTGCAAAATGATAGATACCCGAAGATTTACTTTCAATAAGATTCAATATACCATATGATAGATCAATAGTATAGGTAGGTTTACTTATCTGTTCTGCCACGACAGGAACAGGTTCCTTTGCCCGGATGACGAAATCAACGAAATTACTACCTTCTGGTCCAAAAAGCCATGAAACCCTGAGTATTACCGAGGAAGATACGCTTTTTACATATTCTTCTCCCAGCAATTTTGAGGCACCGTAGACACTCACGGGATTTGGTTCACTATCTTCAGAATAAGGGGGGGTTGTCCCATCAAATACATAGTCAGTGCTTATATAAAGCAAAGGGATATTTATTCTGCTTGCCGTAGTTGCTATTTTTTTAGTGCCGTAAGCGTTTATTCTATATGCTAAGGTAGGATTTCTCTCACACTCATCCACATTAGATAATGCTGCGCTATGGATGATATAATCAGGATGGTATTTTTCTATCCGCTCTTCTACATTTTCTTCTAATAGATCCAGTTCCTTGCTGCCAACCGGGATGGTAGTATATCCTTTAGTCGCAAAGGTTCTAGTGAGGACTCTTCCAAGCCTCCCGGTTCCTCCGATTATTAGTATCCTCATCAACTATCAACCTTTCAATCTCCTTATCAATCCATCTACTCCTCGTTCCCCTGGATACCTTCTCTTATACTGCTCAAGAAGGAATATTGCCTTTGCGGTATCAAAGCTTGCAAGATATCTAAGAACAACTTGCATAACCTCTGGTTGGTCTATTATTTGATTTACAATCTCTTCTAACTTCTGTGTATTATTAGAGAGAAAATAGACATCAAGCAGTCCTTTGTAGGCATGTGGAGAGGTTTCCTTTCTTGTAAGAAGACTTTTGAATTCCTTTTCTGCCTCAAGGAGTTGTTCTTGTAATTCTGTTTCATTCCCTGCCTTTCTGGCCGACATAATCAACATTTCTCCCTTAAAGAGATGCAGCATAGGCGTATCCTTGATAGAGAGAAGCGAATCAGCCAGTTTAATTGCCTCTTCGGTTTCATCCAACAAGGAATAGATTTTCTGGAGTTCATTTATTATCATTCCAGTCATTTCTGGTCTCTTTGCATATATGAGAGCTTTCTTAAAGATGGTTTTTATTGCCCTGAGCGTATCTTCTGTGCTGTTAGATAACTCAGTTTTCAACTGTCCCCTCATAAACAGATCTGAAAAAACCTTGTTCCCGAACAGGAAGAAGAGGAAACCGTGATTTGAAAGAACCTTCTTCTGGGCATCACTTCCGGCATAAATACCATAGTTGTCGGCATAACTCAAGCGATATTCGTTAAAGAATAAATCCAACATCTTTTCTTTATCTATTCGATTTTGCCCTTTTTCTCTAACAAGACGATATGCAAACCCTTCCATAATCAGATGCTCTCCGAATTCTCTTGCTGCCTTTGGCTCCATAGGGAACGAGAAATAGATATTCATTGAGGGTTTAAATTCATCTGTATTGATATATCTTTCAATAAATGAATCAATGGGCATCAATAGATCATTCAGAGAGGGTTTCTTGCCAAGGGAAGATACGATGATATTCCTGACAGCCATATCCTTCAGGTAGATAATTTTTCCATCCTCTCCTCTCATCGGATATAGATGGTCTATTACCCATTCCTCAAAGTCTTTATCCGTTTTTCCCATTCTCTTTTCCATCATATATGAACCCTCATATCGCGTTCCCCTGAAGGGAGAGGCAAAATCCATAGGGACACCTGCCCATATCATCTGTTTTATATACCACTGGGTATTCATAAGGGAAAAGCAGGCTACTCTTACACCCTTCTTCTCTTTCGGGTCAAACTTCCTGAAATTCTTCACCTCCTGGAGAAACCAGGGGGGGAATGTATCGTTATCACCATAGGTGAAGAGAATGGAGTATGGTCTGGGTGTTCTCAAGAGATTGTATGCATAATCATAGGCAATATAATTACCCCTTCTGTTTACATGACTCT
>JAGLZA010000204.1 GCA_023131835.1 Caldifarciminota bacterium | reverse complement strand
GTCCTAAATGTAAATTGCCTCTACTCCATTTTAAACCCTACTTCCGAGATTGCTTCGCATAAGAAGAGCGAGGAGATAAACTCGCAATGACCAACCTGGGGTTTTGCCCCAGCCTTTCCTATATGCTCCATAATCTGACAAGATATATCTTGCCCCTACATAGAAAAGGCATGTGGTTTCCCTACAATTGAGCGAGTCTGCGATTCGCCCCTACTACAAGATTCTTTCTAATCTTTCTACAAAATCCTCTCTGGAGGTGGGGAATTCGATAATCTTTTCTCTTGAAGACTCTCCTGAAACGATACTAATCTTTATCCCTGTAATCTTTTTTAGATATTTGATAAGTTCTTTATTTGCTTTACCCTTCTCCGGAGGTTCTTTAATCCATATCTTAAACTCCCCGTTGCCCATCTTTTCCACTTTGTTATTGTTTGCCCCGGGTTTTACCTTTATTTTTAGTTTTGCCATTAATAGGATTTTATAGTGGATGAGAGAAAAGTCAATATTGACTTTATCCCAACACGACCCCCCATTTTTAGCCACGGTTCCTGCACTGTTTGAAAACCCATCACTACCACCCCTTAAATTTGTAATTCAAGAAGGAGAGCCTACCCCCCCCCATTTTTAGCCACGGTTTCTGCACGGTTTAAGAATAACTCCTTTGTTATCTGAAAGATTGTAGGCACGAATTTATTCGTGCAAAACTAAAACCTAATCCCCAACCCCTAAATCCTATTTCGGCACAGATTTACACAGATTGAAACAGATATTATTTCTCTCGTGAGGTTCGTAAGGAGGATTCTGTTTTGTAGGGGCGACTCGGTGAGTCGCCCTTCCTAAAGGGGCGGGCCAACGGCTCGCCCCTACAGGAAATACTGTCCTTTTAAGGAGAGACAAGGCATTGCCTCGTCTCTACGATTATCCGGTTTTGTAGGGGTCAGGTTTCCTGACCCGATAGTTGAGGTTTGCGTTCATCTGCGGTTAAAAAAATGGGGATGTGGCCTTATACCCCTTGAAATTATCTTATTATGGATTATCATTGCCGTATGCAAGATTTATCAGTTCTAAAGCAGGAGTTTGCACCAGATCTTCTTCGAACGGATGGGGAAGAGTTGGAGAAATATGCTAAGGATGAAACACCGGGGGATTATTACTTCCTTCCGGAGGCAGTTTTTCTTCCGAATAATACCAATGAGGTGAAACAATTATTAAGTATTGCTTCAAAGGAGAAGATCCCTGTTGTGCCAAGGGGTGGAGGGACGAGCAGGTGTGGCGGTTCGTTGGCTGTTTACGGAGGAGTTATATTGAGTCTGGAGAAGATGCAGGAGATTATTGATATAGACGAAGAGAATCTTATCCTTGAAATTCAGCCCGGCGTTATAACTGAGAATATAAATGAGTTTTTGAAAGAATATAAATTCTTTTATCCACCTGATCCTGCATCTATTGATTCCTGCTCAATAGGGGGTAATGTATCAACTAATGCCGGAGGGCCTCGTTGCCTAAAATATGGGCTAACCAGAAATTATGTGTATGGTATCGAGGTTGTTTTTCCAGATGGTAAGAAGGAATTCCTCGGAGGAAAAATGCAGAAGAATGCAACCGGATATTCTCTTATGAACCTGCTTATAGGCTCTGAGGGAACATTGGGGGTAATTACCAGAATTTTTCTCAAGGTATTGCCACTGTTCCCCTATTCTGCCACCCTTCTCGTTCCATTCAAGGAATTGAAAGACGCTGCCCAATCCGCATTTATTGCGTTATCTAAAGGATTTCTTCCTTCGGCTCTTGAATTTATGGATGAGGATTCTGTCCGCGCAACTATGGAGAATACTGATAAGAGCATACCGATTGAGGATGCTGGCGCATTCCTTATTGTAGAGATAAATGAATATAAAAAGGAAGATATAGAAGATATGTTTGAAAAGTTGGGGAAGGTCTTTTTAGAATATGGTGCATCCGATGTATTTATAGCCGAAGAACCCTATCAGCAGGATAAGATATGGGATTTCAGAAGGAGTATATCAGAGGCACTTGATCACATAGGGACAGTTATACCCGAGGATGTGGTTGTGCCACGAGCCAATCTTCCTGAGTTCGTTGGCTATGTTAAGGGTCTTGAAAAAAAATATGGGACCAGGATATATACATTTGGTCATATAGGAGATGGTAACATTCACATAAATATTATAGAGAGGGATGAATGGAATGATAGGGGAGAACCCCTCATTAGAGAGATATTAAAGAAAGCAACCACTCTTGGGGGTAAGATAAGCGGGGAGCACGGTATAGGCTGGACGAAGAAAAAATTCCTCCAATACTCGAGAACGGAAAGGGAGATAAACATAATGAAAGGAATAAAGAGAGAATTTGATCCATTTAACATTTTAAATCCTGGCAAGATATTTGATATGGAGGGTAATAAATGATACATATTCTTGAGAATAAAGTCCTCAGTTCAATGCTTACAGTTTTGCGAAACGAAAACACCAAATCCTCTGAGTTTCGAGAGAAATTAAGACTTGCCGGTTTCTTCTTAACCTATGAGATACTGAATGGGCATAATCAGGCTGAAGAGATAAAGGTCAGGACTCCCCTAATATTGACTACCGGTGTGAGAATAAATGCACCTATACTTCAATTAGTCGTAATGAGAGCCGGTATGCATCTTGCCATCGGGGGTGGAGAGCTTATGGATCAACTTAATATTCCTTTCGAGATTGGGGTTGTTGATGCAAAGAGATTAGAAGAGGATGCCCCGGACCTTGATTTTGATGTTGATATCACATCCTTTAAGGTTCCATCCGTTGATAAGAAGGATATCATTATATATGAACCGATGTTAGCTACTGGAGGGACTATAACAAAGATACTTACTAAAATATATGAAAAAGGAATGCCCTTGAAGTTGATTATTGCATCAATCGTTTCTGCCCCTTTCGGTGTAGAAAAGATAGAGAAATTATTCCCTGATGTTCATATCTACACCCTTGCTTTTGATGAACAAGGGGAATTCAAGGGGTTAAATGGCGATGGTTACATTGTTCCGGGGCTTGGAGATTGTGGGGATAGAGCCTTTGGAACATATTGATTAGGAGAGTAAGATGTTTGGACACTTTCTGTTTCCAATTCTAAATAGAATAAGTTTAAATCGGATGGAGTTTCCCTTAAAGGGTATGAAACGAGTAGCGTTGAGGCCATCTATTATTGAAGGAGAGACCCTCTATGCTCTTTCTCTCGTTAAGACGCTATCAGCTGAATTTGATCTTGCAGTTTTCCTTCCTGAAGATAGAGATAGTCTCTATTTTGATGGGTTTAATGTGAACCTAATAGAATATCCTAAAGAATTAAGTCTTTTGGATGTTTATCGTTTAAAGCAGCAATTAAGCGGTGAGGATTTCGATCTTTTTATCGACCTTAATAGAGATTACATCGATGAATTCTCATTTGTCTTGAATGCTTCTATCACTGCTTCTATATTTGATAGAAAAAGCGTTAATCTTGTGGCTCATTCCAGTTCCAATAGAATAACCGATAACTATCAATATCTTATGAGGTTACTTGGGTTAGCAATTACATGGGATAGAGAAACGATTAATATGAAAGAGTGGACCCCCAGGGATAGTAACACGGGTGTCACTTCTGACATTGGAGTTTATCCAGGATTGATAAAGGTGGATAGGTCCGAGGACCTCTACGAGATCTCATCTCTTATAACAAAAAGGAATGATATATCAACCATTTCTTACTTTCTTGGTATTCCACAGGTTCTACTTCTTGAAGAGAATGATCCTTTTCAACCCCCATCTAATATAAAGGTTATCCGGTTTAGAGAAACAATAACTGCCGAGATATTGGATAGATGCCTGCATTCCTAAAATAAAGAGATATAATTTTATGAGAATTCTTCATATAGCTTCTGAAAATATTGCAGGGGTACCGGGAACCCTGGTGAAGGCAGAAAGAAAATTGGGACATTATTCCCGTTTGATGACCTATTTCAGGAGTCCTACCTCTCATTGGGATGATATAGTCCTTTCCTTTCCTCTCTCAAATACATCTCGCTTTATGCGGTTTAAGAGGTTAGCAAAGATTGGAACTTATCAGCATATCTATAAGAAAGGTAATCCTCCTGTAATGAGTTCCTCCACCCCGGAGAGGATATTCTACCTTCTAAGAGATGTTCTGTGGGAGTCTAAAATCCATCCTATATTAGACTTTATTCGTTCCTTTGATTGCTATATCCTTGATGGAGGACTTGGATTCTTAAGATGCGGTAAGATAATTGAATCCTTAAAATATTCGGGTAAGAGGATTATTATCCTGTATCTTGGTAGTGATCTTCGGTCCCGCGGAGCACTTATGCATATTGAAAGGTTATCAGATACTGTCTTCACTACGGAATTTGACCATCTCTCTATTCATCCCGGTATCCACCATATATTCTTCCCATTTGAGATTGATCAATTCAGTCCCAAAAAACTGTTGTCAGGTAAAAAACTGACTGTATGTCATGCTCCTACAAATCGTTATCTTAAAGGGACGGAATATCTTATAGATGCAGTAAAGAATCTGAAAGGTAAATACGATTTTGACTTCCTCCTGATGGAAGGTCTCCCTCAAAGGGAGGTTTTAAGTCTAAAAAAGGAGAAATGTGATGTAATGGTTGATCAACTTACTGACCTGGGTGGATATGGATATGGAATGAATTCAATGGAATGCCTGGCAATGGGTATTCCATCCATAACCTATATGAATCCCGGATACGAAGAGTATATTCCGGATCATCCATTTATAAATGCTAACCACGAGAATATAGAAGAAGTCCTGGAAAAGATATTATCCAATTCGGATATCTTGATA